>JAAYMO010000023.1 GCA_012521375.1 Clostridiales bacterium | reverse complement strand
TTTTGTTCTTTCTATATATACAGCTTTACAATTGGGACTTCAATTTTTTCCCTATGCAGATAAGGATATGATGTATATAAATATAAACAGTGAAAAAAGCAATGATTTAGAGACGACGGAAAAAATTGCAGAAGATGTATTTGAAGTTCTGGAAGAGCAACCTGAAATAGTATTTTATACCGGAGCAATAGGAGACGGACTTCCTAAATTCTATAATGCCATACCTATAAGCACACCTTCCAAGGATTATGCACAGGTTTTGATAAAGCTGGATTTAAAAAAGGGAGATAGATTTGATTCAAATTCGGAATTTGCTGATTATTTGCAGTCTCAGCTGGATAGGAGAATTACAGGGGGAACTGTAGCAGTTAAGATGCTTGAATTGGCTGAGCCTACAGCAGCACCTGTAATTGTAAGGATTTCAGGTGAAGACATGGATGCATTGGTTCATTCAGCCGAACAGATAAAAGCTATGCTTGAGGATATACCTGGAACCATGAATATTGATGATGATCATGCAGACAGAATATATGAATATAATGTGAATCTGGATCCGGCGATGGCTGCATATTATGGTCTCAGCGCCTATGATGTACAAAATGAAGTAAATATTGCACTGATGGGCAGGGTGGCCACCAAGCTTCGACAACATGGAAGTGAATATAATATAAGGGTAGAAGGAGATATTAGATCAAAGGAAGACTTGGAGAATCTTATGATTAAATCCTCCGCAACAAGCACTAAAGCACTTTTGAAATCAGTGGCACCTATAAGCGTAAAGCACATGTATCCACAAGTAAAAAAATATGACAGGGATATGACTGTTATGGTATACAGCGATGTAAAAACAGGTTATAATCCAGTAGATATAGAGAGAAAATTGGAGGAGAAATTGTCAGAAGCAGACATTGGTAATGTTTCAATAGTATTTGATGGAGAGAGAGAAAAGATAGTACAGTATTTTGGAGATTTGGGAGTAGCATTGATAATTGCTGTAATACTTGTTTACATAATACTATTATTCCAGTTCCGATCTTTTTTACAGCCATTTATAATACTTGTGACCATACCCCTTTCCGTAATAGGCTCCATATTTGGGTTGGGAATATTCAGACAACCCTTGTCCTTTACAGCTCTTTTAGGTGTGGTGAGCCTGGCAGGAGTGGTTGTCAATAATGCCATATTGCTCATTGATTTCATCAATACGGAGAGAGCAGAAGGAAAGGATGTAAATGAATCTTGTATTGATGCGGTGGATAAAAGATTCAGACCTATAATGCTGACAACTACAACAACAGTCATAGGACTTATACCATTGGCATTGAGCGGCAGCAGTCTTATGGTGCCTATGGCAGTATCCTTGATGAGCGGGCTTATGGTATCAACACTGCTTACAATAGTGGTAATACCTGTGGTTTATAGCTTATTTGAAAAAAGAACAGCCTAAGCGTTCTTTTTTCAAATAAGCCCCATGCCGCCCAAGGATTATGCCCAGGATGAGAATCAACTTTTTTAACTAAATATAGGCTTTTTCCAATAGGTTTTTTACAGCCTTTGTTGCTTCTTTAGAAGATTCTACTTGAACCATAGAATAATCCTTAAGGCTATCCAATTGTTCAGTGATTTTAGATATTTCTTCCGATAGCAAAGATAGAATCTTATTTATCTCTTTGGCATTCACTTCGCTGTTATCTGCTAAATGCTGGACTTCTCTCGCTACAATTGAGAAGCCTTTTCCCTGCTCTCCTGCACGGGCAGCCTCAATGTTGGCGTTTATTCCCAGTATTTTAATCTGCTTCGCTATTTTATTGACATATTGAAGTATTCTGTCGCTCTCTATTATGTGGCTACTAGAATTGTTAGCAATTTCTAAAAGCTTGTTGCTTACCTCATGAACATTATCGATGCTGCTGTTTATTTGCTCAAGATGCCCCTGAACTATTGAAGAAGCTTCTTTTACGGATGCAATCTGGTAGTTCAATCTATCCAGTGTATAGTTATTTTTCTCCACCAAAGACATAAACAGCTTTGCTCCTTTGGAATTGATTATTTCACATTTCTCCTTATACATTTCTGTCAATTTATCAGATACTGCAGCTACTCCCGTAGCTTCTATAATCAAATCAGGTTCTTCTTTTTTTATAGCAGCCAATGAATCATTGTATCTGATGCCTAGCTCTTTTGCTAAGGCTATACCCGGCGCATCCAAATTCTTATCTATTACTATGACTATTTTTACATCTGATATACTAGAAAGGGTTTTTATGATTTTAGTTCCTCCAGTTCCGGCACCGACTACCGCAATGTTCAACCAAATTCCCCCTTTACTATTAAAATATAGATTTTTTATATTGGTTATATAATATCATAAATAACTCGAAAAAAGCATGTATACAAAGTAATTTATTATAAAAAGCATGAAGAATTTTGAAGAAAAGATAACGAACAGCTCAGATGAAGTCGGAACTTGCGATAATTAATTAGAGGATATGGCAATAATGTATAGAATAAGTCAATATATTACATAAAGACTAGACTATATACGGGAGACAGGTAATATGATACGGGGAAAGCATGATAAATACATAGGCATAGTATTAACAGCCTTTGCTATTATATTGTTTTGCAATTCTTCAATATCATACAAACCATCTACCTTGATGGTTGTTTTTTCTATGCTTATTATGTTTACTATATATAAGGGCGGAATGCTATCAGGTGTAGTGAGCGGACTTATGTCCATAATATTTATGAACTATATAAGGAGTAATTCCGCTATTAATTCGGCTTTAATCCATTTATCTGATTATGAGTTTGCAATAAATATTGCATCTATTATATGCATGGCAGTACTTGCTGCAGTTATGGATTACAGATACAGAAGCTATTATGAAAAGTTCATGGAAGGGCAAACACTTATATCCCGGGCAGAGGAAATATCAGAAATAATGACTAGTCATATATCGGTGGAAGGAAAGTTTATAAAAGTACCTCAAAGGCTGTGTTATTTATTGGGATACACAGAAGAGGAACTTCTCAATATGTACTGGTGGGATGTAACTGATTTGGATGATGCTTTGAGGGAAGAGGAATTAGCAAAAGAAATAATTAAAGGCAACAGGGAGACATATAACATTGAAAAGAAACTGCGGAAGAAAAACTTGGACACTGTCTGGGTATTTTGCAATGTTTCTGCTGTAAGGAATGATGATGGGGAAGTCATCCATATGCTTAAATATATGGTCAATATAACAGAACGAATAATCATGAGCCAAGAATTGAAGAAAAATGAGAGCAGGTATAGGAACTTGGTGGAATTGGATCCTGATCCGGTGGTAATCCATGAGGGTGATATAATTACCTTCATAAATAATTCAGGGGTAAAGATGCTGAAGGCTTCAAGCAAAGAGGAAGTAATCGGAAGGAGCTTATATGAATTTGTACATCCTGATTATATATACAATATGAGGAATCAGGTGGGCAGGGCTTTAATAAATCTTAATTATGGAGGAAATCCTTTTGAAGTGAAACTATGTAATCTTGAAGGTGAGGAAATAGATGTAGAAATTGTTAACGTTGGTTTCATGAGTGAAAATAGTGTTCAGGTAATGGCAATCATAAGAGACATCACAGAAAGAAAGAAGACAGAAGAACTCAAGGCGATAATGAAAGAAAATGAAAGACAATTGGAAGAAGCCAAGGAATATGATAGGATAAAAAACGAGTTTTTCTCAAATATTTCCCATGAATTCAGGACACCTATTAATGTGATATTAGGAACATTGCAGCTTATAGAAATACAAAATCAAAAAGAAGGTAAAAAATCGGATAAGTATACCAATATCATGAAACAGAATTGCTATAGGCTTTTGAGAATGGTAAACAATTTGATAGATATAACAAAGATTGATTCAGGTTATTATGATATGAATATGGGTTGCTATGATATAGTTAAAATCGTAGAGAATATAGCTCTTTCTGCTGCTCAGTATGTTCAAGGGAAGAGGTTGTTGTTAGAGTTTGATACAGATATTGAAGAAAAAAACATATGTTGTGATCCGGACCAAATAGAGAGAATAATGCATAATCTTATTTCAAACGCTATAAAGTTTACAAAGCCTGGAGGGAGAATAAGCATATATATAAAGGACAAAGGAAACAGTGTAGTCATAGGTGTTAAGGACACAGGAATAGGGATTCCCAAAGAAAAACAACACATCATATTCGAACGTTTCAGACAGATTGATAAATCATTGACTAGGGAACATGAAGGAAGTGGTATAGGATTATCACTGGTTAAATCCTTGGTAGAACTTCATAAAGGAAACATATCCTTAATAAGCGAACCGGGCTGTGGAAGTGAATTCATAATTGAGCTTCCTGTAGATAATAAGGATGTTTACAGTTATAAAGCTTCGGATGCTGAAAATAGAAAGAAAATTGAAAAGATGAACATTGAGTTTTCAGATATTTATTTTTAAGTAACAGAGAAAAATAGGGGCGATTTAATCGTCCTTTTTTTGTGGAAAGAATTTCATAAAATATATTGACAAATAAAACGAAGGGTAATATACTTAATTACACAAGTAATTAACCAATAAAGCAGGGAGGTGCTTTGATGAAGATACCTTTGGATGAGAGCAAGTTGATATATATACAGATTGCAGAAGCAATAGAGGATGCTGTAATAACTGGCGAATTGAATGAAGGAGATCAGGTATACTCTACCAATCAATTTGCCAGGCTTTATGGGATAAACCCGGCGACAGCCGCTAAAGGAATAAATCTTTTAGTAGAAGAAGGTATATTGTATAAGAAAAGAGGTATTGGTATGTTTGTGGCAGACGGAGCGCGAAGTAAGATAGTGAGCAAAAGAAGAAACAGATTTATTGAAGAATATATAACTAAACTTATTCGTGAAGCGGAGAAATTGAATTTAACAAAAGAGGAGCTTATAGACATCATAAAAAACTATGAAGGGGGGAAATAAATGATCAAATATGCAGTAGAATGCAAAAATGTGTCAAAAAATTTTGGAAAGACTATGGCGCTTTCAGATATAAATCTGAATTTTGAAAAAGATAAGATATACGGATTACTCGGGCGAAACGGTGCAGGCAAAAGTACACTTTTGAATATTGTTACTGCACAGATCTTCCCTAGTAATGGTGTTGTGAAAATATTTGGAGAGACTCCATATGAAAATGACAGAGCATTAAGAAATGTATGCATAGTAAAAGAAAGCGGTATGTTTCTTAAAGATGTTAATGTGGGAGATTCTTTAGATATAGCTTCACGCTTCTACCCTAATTGGGATAAGAACCTGGCAGAAAGTCTCATAAAAGAGTTCGAACTGGATAGAAAAAAACGTTTAATAACCTTTCCCTAGGAATGAAATCCCAATTAGGGATAATTGTAGGATTGGCCAGCAGAGCACCCATAACTATATTTGATGAGCCTTACATAGGGCTGGATGCTGCTGGAAGGCAATTATTCTATGATGTACTGATAGATGATTATATGGAAAATCCAAGGACCATAATACTATCTACCCATCTTATAGATGAGGTGAGCAACTTATTGGAAGATGTAATTATATTGCACAAGGGAACAGTAAAACTAGAGGGCAATTCTGAAGATATTAAGAATAAGGCTTTTTATATAAGTGGCATGAAGGATAGACTTGAAAGTCACATTTCTGGGAAAAAGGTTTTGAATAAAGAGGAGTTTGGAAGAACCATGGCTGTGGCAGTATTTGATTGCATCTCTGAAAAGGAAAAAAAGGCCATGGAAACTGATGATTTAAGCATAAGCACTATTTCTCTTCAACAGTTATTCATATTCCTTACGGGTGGGAAAATGATCAAAAGGGGTGATATAAATGAATAGGATACAATCACACCTAAAGGTGCATTATGTGAACTCAAAGAAGTCTTTTGTTATATTTTGGTCTATCATGTTTGCTATTTCAATAATAGGCATCTTAATTACTTTATACAGCAGGAGCAAAGGATTCAAAGGGACGATTACAATAAATCATATGCCTGCTGTAGTGATATTCGGAGCAATATCAGGCTTGGTATCCTACAATGAAACTCTGCCATATATGCTTAATATGGGTATAACAAGAAAGAGCTTCATACTTGGGTTTATTGCATATAACATAGTGCTATCTCTTGTCTTATCCATTTTGTTCGTTTTGCTTACATTATGGGAAACCTTGGCATATAATCTTTTGGGATTTACTAGCCAACAAATCGGTCATATATTTACTGGAGTAGAGGGAGTATTCTCAAGGGCATGGCTCTGTTTTATAATTACCCTTGCAGCAACAGTTATTTTTACTCTTATAGCAAGCATATACTATAAAAAAGGTATGATGTTTCTGTTTGGGATAGGAGCATTGATAATGCTTATAATGTTTATCCCGGGGGTTGCAGCGGCAGTATTTAGAGTTTTAGAATATATAGTTTTGTATTTAATCGGGGATAAAGGATATCCCATCAAAACTTTTTATTCAATGGTTTTCTTTTTGGCATGTTATTTGATAATATATCCCCTAACCCGCACTAGTCAGGTTAAGAGATGATATGACAAATGTCATATCATCTTTTGATTTTTGTCATTAGTAAAGACATAATATAAAGCTTAAAATTATGGTATAAAGAGTCAGGAGGTTTTTATTATGATTGTGGAAGTAAAAAACCTGATAAAAAGATACGGCAATGTTCTTGCAGTAGATAATATAAGTTTCAGCATAAAGGAAGGAGAAATATTTGGACTCCTGGGGCCAAATGGAGCAGGAAAGACCACCGCTATAGAAACCATAATTGGAATAAGGAATGCGGATAAAGGTGAGATATTCATATTCGGCAAGGATATGAAAAAGCATGCCTCTGAAATCAA
Organism: Clostridiales bacterium; assembly: GCA_012521375.1. Classification (GTDB taxonomy): domain Bacteria; phylum Bacillota; class Clostridia; order Lutisporales; family Lutisporaceae; genus Lutispora. The sequence goes on along the minus strand of JAAYMO010000023.1, from coordinate 1,151 downwards.
AAGACATATCGGTATCGTTCCTCAGGATATAGCCATATACCCTGATCTTACTGCCTATGAGAATGTGGAGTTTTTCGGAAGGCTTTATGATCTTAAAGGAGCCATGCTAAAAAGTAGAGTGGAAGAAGTGTTGGAATTTACTGGTCTCCTTGACAAAAGGAAGCAGCAGGCCAGAAAATTTTCCGGAGGTATGAAGAGAAGGCTCAATATCGCCTGTGCCTTAGTTCATAGACCAAGGCTTATAATAATGGATGAGCCAACAGTGGGTATAGACCCCCAATCAAGAAAACATATTATTGAATCTGTAAAGAAAATGAGAGATGAAGGTTCTACGGTAATATATACTTCCCATTACATGGAGGAGGTTGAAGAACTATGTACCGATATAGCCATAATGGATCATGGTAAGATAATAGCAAGAGGAAGCAAGGAACAGTTGAAAGCTTTTGTGGCAGTGGAGGATAAAACAATAATAGCTCTTGATGGACTGAACTATACCATAGTGGATCGCATCAAGAATATGGATAATATAATAGATTGCAGTGTAGAGGGAAATGTAATCACGATAATATCAAGAAAGGGTACCAATAATCTTAATAACATTATACAGTCCATCATTGACTCTGGAAGTCAAATAATATCTCTCACATCTGAAAAGCTGGATTTGGAAACAGTATTTCTCACATTGACGGGCAGGACGTTGAGAGATGAGGTGGCTGCAGTATGAAGACTCTGTATATAGCTTATTATACTGCCCTGAGAAATATGAGGGATTACAGAAATATGACCACAATGCTGGCATTACCTATAGTCCTGATACTTATACTAGGATCTGCTCTTGCCGGAACCTTCCAAATAGAAAGCATAGATCCTGTAAAAGTAGTGCTGGTCAATGAAAATGAGGGAGACTTATTGCAAAACTTAAAACAGTTTTTGCAGCAGAAAAGTATTAAGGAAATTGTGGACACAGAAACAGTTGAGTATCTTGACCAGGGTATGGAAAAGATAAAGAGTGGAGAAGCTTTTGCCCTCATATATTTAGAAGGGTCTAATGGAGGTAAAATCCATGTATATAAAAGAAATGAAAGTATGTTCAGAGGTTCTGTTGTGCAGAATGTTTTGGATAGCTTCGTCCAATCTGCCAATGCAAA
>JAAYMO010000228.1 GCA_012521375.1 Clostridiales bacterium | reverse complement strand
CCTTCTGCTGATTTCATGGGATGTGTTTGCCCCTTCCTCTACCCTGGTTGAAAATTCTGCTATAGCCTTGTCTATTTCACTGGAGGAGTTAGATATTGTTGAAACTGTAGCAGTTATTTCCTGCATTTCTGCAGACAGCTCTTCTGTAGTTGCAGAGTTATGGTCTGCCTGTTCCATCAAATAGCTGAGCCTGTCCAGGGTATTTTTGTATACTTCGTTGTTCATCTCAATGGAAGTGATTAATTCCTTTGTAAAGGTTCTCAATTTATCTATTATGGACTGGTAAGTGTTGAGCATTGTTCCTATTTCATCTTTTCTTTTCAGCTCATTCTGGTCGATATCCTGGGATAGGTCAAGATTTCCAATATTCTTTGCAAAATCCACAGACTTCAGAATTGGCTTTGAAATGGAATTTGACAGTATTAAAGATATTACAACAGCTATTACTACTACGGCAACAGTTAGTAAAACAGAGGATTTGACCACCTGATTTAATGCACTCAGGGTATGTTCTGATGATACTGCCAGTCCAACCTTCCACCCTGATTCCTCTATGTTATTAAACATAAATATTCTATCAACGCCATCATAATCTGTTGCTATTTTGTCTTTTAAGGATAAGTTTACTCCCGTCATAATGGCTGACAGCTTTCCATCTAATATATTGTTTATATTCACAAAGCTTCCTTCAGCCGTTGGCTTATATTCTTCATTTAAGTGAGCAAGTATATTTCCATCGGCATCTATTAGAAATGCGTATGAGTCCTCTCCTACATCAACCTGGCTGATTATTTCTAACAGCTTGTCTATATAAACATCTGATGCAGCTACTCCAATGGTAATGCCGTTGACTTTCAAAGGCATGGAAATTGTAATTACCATCTTATTGGTGTACGTATCAATATATGGGGCAGAAATACATGTGCCATCATTATCTATAGCACCCTTATACCAGGCCCTTTCTGTTGCAATATAGTCATCAGGAGGTATCCATCCGGTTCCGGAAACGAAGGTATTATCCTCTAATGCTATGTAATATCCTACGATATCTGCGTTGGTATTATTCTGATCACTTAGGAACTGAAATACATGGTCATATTCAAAGTTGTTGTAATGTGCCAGGCTGTTTGCGATTCCGGTAAGGGAATTCTTTTGCAAGGCTAGCCACTTATCTATATCCTTTGCAGTATTGGCTGCTGTGCCTTGAATGCCTTCATCAACCCTTTCTTCAATAGTATGAATGGCTATGTTGTAATTGCCTAAAAATATTGATACTGAACTTAAAATACAAATTAATACCATAAAAAAGGTAATCTTGTTTTTAATCTGCATGCTGACCAACCTTTCCACAATATTTTTGAGAATACTTTTCTTACTATATATCGGTAGATTTTAATAAAACATTAAAGGAAATAAGAACTAATTTATATAAGTATTCAATAAAATTTTTCCATAAGACTCAGTGGAATCCTACAAATTCCATATTTAGTTTCATATAAAGCTATTTGTGGTATAATATAAATATAGTGTAATAGCTTAAATAGGAAAAGTAAGGGGGCCCAAAATCAGCATGAGACTAGAGATATTTGAGTTTATCGATGAAACTATTTCAATAGTAGATGGGATGAAGGATGTACTAGAGGAAAGCAACAGGGAATTGGAGTATTTTTTCAGGGG
>JAAYMO010000227.1 GCA_012521375.1 Clostridiales bacterium | reverse complement strand
TATCAGTCAGAAAGCAAAAATAAAATAAAATGCTTTGTGAATGTGGGAGGAAATTTAGTTTCCTTGGGAAGCGGCGGCGACTGGAATAATGTAGGTTCCGGAGTCATAAAACCTGGAGCAAACAGAGCCATACCTGCTTCAGGCCTCATAGGTAAATTTTTATCTCAAGGAATACCCGTAATAAATATTATCAATATTAAGGAATTGGCCGTAAAATATGATCTCCCCATAGATCCTTATCCTATTCCTGAACTAGGCAAGGACAAAATATATTATACATATAAATATCCCGTGAATATGGTACTATTCATCGTCATTATAACTGCAATTGTCATATACATATACGGCAAAAAAGTGAGGACTGGTTATGTTAGATAGAATAAGAATAAACATTCAGAATAATAATTTATTGGTTGGCTTTCTTCTTGTTTTACTAGGCATTGCAGCGCCATTGATCATCAATGTAAATAACTTCGGAATATTACCTCTCCTTGAAAGCAGTATCTTCAATTCAGATTCTGGGGATCTTCTATTGGCTGCATTTAAATTGGTTATACTTAACAGTCTTCGTGCACTTCCCCATTATCTTGGCGCATTTATAATAGCTGAATCCATAATAATAACATTAAACGGAAGCATTACATATTGGTTAAGAGGATTTGTGGCTCTAATAATTATACCTTCAGTATATAAGATAATTTATTGGATCTATAATATAAGCTATGATTTCGGTGTCCCTGCCTTTATAGCTGTTTTTTCAATAATTCTCATAGAATACTTGAATTTCTCTAATATCAGCCTTTTAAAGAAATCTTTAATCGTAGTGCTCCTTCTGTTAGGAGTTCAGTGGATGGATATAATACCTTCTCTATCTGCCTATGGATTCGGAAGAGGAGAAATTTCTTCAGATATTAAAATCATCGCCGGATTTATAGGCAGTACCCAAATTCTCAGCTTTGCGTCAATAACCTTCTTTTTTGTCTTTATTTCTATAGCATTTCTTATAAGCAAGCTTCTTAGCGATGAAGAAAAGCTGATAGCTACAATGGAAAAAAATAAAGAAATAGAAAAGGGATTAGCAGAAGCTCGCCTGAAAGCGCTGGAGGCAAGAACTACACAAGAAATGCAAAGTCTCGTACATGATCTAAAGACTCCTTTGACATCAGTACAAGTTCTCGCAAGCGTATCCCAGATGATGACAGAGGACGAAAAAATAAAGCTATACATGGAAAAAATTATTAGCTCTGTAGACAGTGTTAATGGGATGATATCGCAAATACTGTATGAAAACAGCAAAGACAAAATAACCACAGAAGAACTCTTTGAATATGTGTTTTCACAATTGGCTTCCCACAAAAACAAAGACAGCATAAAGTATTATAATCGATGTAAGGACAAGTACATATATATTAATAAAATAAGATTTTCCAGAGCAATAATAAACATCATTTATAACTCCCTGGATGCCATAGATGAAAAAGGCATTGTAAATATCACTGTCGGCTCCCATGACAAAAAAGTCATTATAACTATAGAAGATAATGGGGTAGGAATCGATGAAGATAATATAAACAAGATATGGGAATTGGGCTTCAGCACTAAAAATTCTACCGGTCTTGGACTTAGCTTTGTGAAGAATGTAGTTCAAAACCATGAAGGTAATATGGAGCTATATAGCACAAAAAATCAGGGCACAAAACTGATAATAACTTTACCGGAGGCTGAATATAATGAGCAACAACATAAAGATACTAGCCATTGATGATTCCAAGGATATACTTTTTGCAATATCTGCAATATGTGAATATCAGGGATGGAAGGCTCTCACTGCATATCATGCGGAAGAAGGAGTTTCACTTCTCAAGAATAAGGGTGCAGATCTTATCCTTGTAGACTATCATATGCCTAAAATTGACGGCATAGAAGCTGTAAAACGGCTTAGAAACATAAATAGATCTGTACCTATAATAGTATTGACTGTAGAAGAAAGGCCAGAAATTGCAGATAGATTTATGGCCGCAGGAGCTAATGATTTTGCATTAAAGCCTATAAAAGCCTTGGATTTGATATGGAGAATCAAGACTCATCTAAGAATAAACCAAGAATCCATTACACCAAAACCCAGTGATATTGAATTTAAGAAAGGCATAAGTCCGAAAACCTTAGATATAATCCTTAATTACTTAAACAATAATACTGAATATACCACACTGAAAAAAATAGCTCAAAATACTGGTCTCGCTTATCAAACAGTGCACAGATATATGCAATATCTTATTGATAATAATAAAGTTGAAGTAAAACATAATTATGGAAAACAGGGTCGTCCCAAGAATAAATACATCGTGAAACAGTGAACAGCAGCAAAATAGAATATGTATATTAGGAGGCATGGCTTTTCTACAGCATAGAAACCATGCCTCCTAATCTTTTTCCCTTTCTATACTTTATTTATAAAGATTTTCTTTTAATCCAGCCTAGGTCGATTGTTCATAATTATTTACTTCAAATACTCCTTGATCAATGTAAGCAAATCACTGTATATGCCATAGGCCGTTTGCTGTATCTCAGGATTTCTCTCGACTACACATACTTCACCCATCACGTTTGTTGTTATGGATAATATTGATGTGGTAGAATCAACATTGCTGAATATATCCCTGTTGTCTACAAAAGCGGGATAGACTCTGCCTTTCACTATACCGTTTTCTCTGTAGCCTTCACAGAGAAGTTTTATCTTTCCGCCTTTTCTTTTTGCATCTTCAATATCCTTCAAAGTAATGCCCGAGATGCCTGTCCTGTCTATGGTCATGGGAGTGGCATTTCCGTCCATGAGGACATTAATCAAAGCAGCCGTCTTTGCTGCCGCATCCCAGCCATCTATATCCATAGAAGGATCTGCTTCTGCAAAGCCTCTTCTTTGTGCTTCTTTCAAAGCTGCTTCATAATCCGAGCCTGCTTCCATCTCTTCCATGATGAAATTAGTGGTAGAATTCAATATTCCCTTAAATCCCAGTACTCTGCAGCCCGGCAAAGTCTTCTCCACCAAATTGAATATGGGTGTACCGTCCATAACTGTAGTTTCATGCAGCAAGGCCAAGCCCTTTTCATCAGCCATTTTCTTTAACCTTTTATAATCCCAGGCTATGGGACCTTTATTGGCGGTTATGACATGCATATTGTTTCTAATGGCTTCTTCTAT
>JAAYMO010000226.1 GCA_012521375.1 Clostridiales bacterium | reverse complement strand
GAAATTTTGGTAGAGAATATTATTAGATATACAGCAGGAAAAATTAGTTTAATATAGAATAAATATCAGTTATTATTATAATAATATATATGTCAAAGGAAAAATTTTCTTTTAAAATTATAAAAATTTTTCGGAGGGGTTAAGATGAATAAGGTATCTATAAACTTACAGGATGTATTTTTAAATCAAGTTAGAAAAGAGCATATCCCCATAGTTATTTATCTTATTAATGGTTTTCAATTAAAAGGTATAGTAAGAGGTTTTGATAACTATACAATTATTTTAGACAGCGAAGGTAAACAGCAAATGGTATATAAGCATGCAGTTTCCACATTGATACCCCAAAAACAAGTTACATTTATTTTTTCTGATAAAAGTAATGATAATGGTAACAAACAGGCTTAAGGTGAGAGAATGCACAAATTAACGAAAAACTATTTAAAAAATATTTTTGATATAGATACAAAAATTATAGATTTAGCAGAAAAATGTGAAGAAGAAATAAAAGATCAGTTTATTTTTATTGATGAAATAAGAGAATATAATCAATATAAGGTTTTAAACAGTATGCAAAAAAATAAACTGAGCGATATACATTTTAATTATTCAACAGGGTATGGATATGGAGACATTGGAAGAGAAACGCTAGACAAGGTTTATGCAGATATTTTTAAATGTGAAGATGCTCTAGTAAGGCCTAATATCGTATCAGGCACACATGCTTTATCTCTTTGTTTATTTGGTATACTTAGACCTGGGGATGAAATGCTATCAATAACAGGAAAACCTTATGATACACTGGAAGATATAATAGGTATTAAAAAATTTAATCAAGGTTCTTTGAGAGACTACAATATTACATACAATCAAGTTGACTTATTAGAAGATGGTAATTTCGATTTTGAAAGAATAAGAAACAGCATTAAAAAGAATACAAAATTGGTATTAATTCAAAGATCTACAGGTTATGCCTGGCGTAATTCTTTAAGTATAAAAAAGATTCAAGAAGCAATTGAATTTATCAAGAGTATTAATAATGATATATGTTGTATGGTTGATAATTGCTATGGAGAATTTGTGGATTTTTATGAACCAACAGAAGTAGGAGCTGATATCGCCGCAGGTTCTTTAATAAAGAACCCAGGAGGCAGTATTGCTCCCACAGGGGGATATATAGTAGGCAAAAAGAAGTATGTTGAAATGGCAGCAGATAGGTTGATAGCACCAGGTATAGGTAAGGATACTGGAGCAACCCTAGGAACAAATCGCTTAATATTTCAAGGTTTGTTTCTAGCACCTCATGTGGTATCTGAAGCTATCAAAGGAGCTGTGTTTTGTTCTAAAATTTTTTCATACTTAGGTTATAATGTCAATCCCAGTTATGATTCATTAAGAAGTGATATAATACAAGCTATAAAGTTCGGCGATAGTCGTGCGTTAATTTCATTTTGCAAAGGTATACAATCAGGTTCACCTGTTGATTCATTTGTATCACCTGAACCATGGGGTATGCCTGGTTATAATGATAAAGTGATTATGGCTGCCGGTGCATTTGTTCAAGGTGCGTCTATTGAACTAAGTGCTGATGCACCGATAAGACCACCATATATAGCATATTTACAAGGTGGAATAACTTATGATCATGCTAAAATTGGAATTCTTTTTGCCATAAAAGAATTGCTTAAAGAAGGATTGATCAATATATAATATAAAAATAATTAAAGCTTCTTAACTAGAAGCTTTAATTATTTTGATCGTTTTCATTTTTATTTAAACTTTCTCAAAACTCCTGTTACTTTACCAATAATTAAAAGATTCTCTGTAATAATAGGTTCGTATATAGGGTTTTCTGGCTGCAATCTAAAATAATTTTTTTCTTTAAAAAAACGTTTTACAGTTGCTTCATCATCTAAAAGAGCTACTACTATATCTCCATTATTAGCGTAAGATTGTTTTTGCACTATTACATAGTCTCCATCTAATATACCTGCATTAATCATACTATCACCTTTTACAACTAGCATAAAAGAGACCTTATTTCCCACAAAATCTATAGGTATTGGAAATGTATCTTCAATATTCTCTTGAGCCAGTATCGGCTGTCCTGCAGTTACTTTTCCTACAATAGGTAGCTCGACTATTTCTTTTTTAGAAAAAATATAGCTGTTAGAATCTAACACTTCAATTGCCCTTGGCTTAGTTGGGTCCCTTCTAATATAACCCTTTTTCTCTAGTTTCTCTAAATGTCCATGAACAGTTGATGTAGACTTAAGATTAACTGCCTCACATATTTCTCTTACAGAAGGGGGATAGCCTTTTGTTGCTAATTCTTTTTTTATAAATTCTAAAATCTCAATCTGCTTTTTGCTAAGATCATCTATATTCATAACATTTCACAACCTTCATGTTTATTAGCTTAGTTGCTACAAATATTTGCTAAAATAAATTTTATATATTGATTATAACAAAACAATAATAAAAAATCAAACAAATGTTCGGAAATATATTGACTTAGTACATATGTTCGATTATTATATAGATAAAAGAACATATGTTCTTTTATCTATATAAGTTGTTATATCTATTACTTCTTTATAGGAGGATTATTATGATAGTTAAGCATCATAAAAAATATAAAATTATTAACAAGTTTAGATTTTTTCTGTTTTTAGTATCTGTTTTAATAGTTACATATGTTATTTATTACAGTTTTTTAATAGCTAATGCTGAAGGAATAACTGAATATAGAGTGCAACCTGTTTACATACAAGAAGGAGACACATTATGGGCTATATGTAAGGAATATTTAAAAGATGATATGGATATAAGACAGTATATAGATGAGGTAATAAGGTATAATAACCTTAAATCAGCTATGATAAAACCTGGCCAAATTATTTTTCTACCTATATATAATAATTAAAATGAATAACCAGACATATAAAGTATTAAAAAACAAGATGTTCATGTTAATCTAAAAATGGTCCACCATTTCAATTGAAAACTGGGCCACCTTAAAAATATAATACCCCTATGAATGTTTTTAAGGGGGAAATAGAAGGTAATTAGGTTGGACCAAAAAGCAGAAATATTACTTAAATATTTTAGAGAAAACAAATCACAAAGAGCAATAGGAAAAGAACTTGGTATTTCCAGAACTACAGTTCAAAAATATATTAAGGAATTTGAAACTAAAAATGAAATGTTGCAAGAATTAATGAAAAATGAAGAACAAAATAGAGCTGAAAAACTCCTTCTAATTGAAGAAATGGCATCTAAACCTAAATATAATGCCAGTAATAGAAAGAAAGCCAAATTAACAGAAGAGGTAATAAAAGAAATTGAACAGTTTGTTTCCCAAAATAAAATAAACAAGCAACAGGGAAGAAATAAACAACTGATGAAAAAGATAGATATATACGAAGCATTAATAGATAAAGGATATGATATTGGCTATACCACAATTTGCAACTACATTAGAAATACTTATGAGAAAAATGAAGCCTATGTTAGACAAGAAGCAGAAATGTAGCCAGCGGTAATGAAATTTGTAATGGCTAAAATATATCCGGACACCATAGAAATATATTACAAAGACAAACTGATAGCAACCCATGAAAGATCGTACTTATCACACCATTGGACAATAGATATAAATCATTTTATTCATACATTAAAAAAGAAGCCTGGAGCGCTGCATTCTAGTGTAGGCAGATGCCAGCTCTCTCCAGAACTTCAAGAAATATACCATAAATATTATATCAATAATCCTAAGGATTTCATAGTACTTTTAGAACTGATAAGAGAAAAAAACTTAGAAAGTATAATAAAAGCAATAAAAGAATTAGAAAAAATTAAAATAGAGATGGTAAACACAGAAAATATAAAAAATGTAGCTTTCAAATCTCCCACTATGGACAATCCTTCGGAAAGTAAAGATTTATCAATACAAAGAGCATCTCTAGAACAAATATCAATCTTAAATAAAATGTTTAATTTAAATTCAGTGGGAGGTTATGAAAATTGAATGAAACAATAAATGAAATAAAAAAATATGTCAAAGAGCTTAAGATACCAGGAATAAATCAAGGATTGAAGATGAAAATTGAAGAAGCATATAGACTAAATCAACCTTATGAAGATTTTTTGAGAGATATTTTCATAGAAGCCTATGACATGAGAAAAGAAAATGGTAGGAAAAACAGGATTAGAAATGCTTGTTTTCCATATAAAAAATACTTAGATGAGCTTCATGTAGACTATCTATCAGAAGATGCTAAAAAGAAGCTTAAGGAGCTTAATACCTTAAACTTCATAGAAGAAGGAAGAAATATCATCTTAGCAGGAAACCCTGGAATAGGATATATTTGATTTGCTTTAATAGACAGAATGACTCATAAATCATATGTATTAAACATGAATGGAGAATCCTATAGAATAAAAGAAACTAGAGAATGGTTAGAAAAAAATAATTAATTTTTTATTTCAACTTGCCCAGTTTTCGATTGAAATATACACAAGAAACTTTACTATTCATATATAATATGATAATCTATCATATTATATAGTTTATTTTGATTAAGCTTTATTGAAGGGGAGAGCATTAGTATGGAATATTTTACTGATAGTTGTGTTTTGTATAATAGGCATTGTATCAAATGTGGTGAATGTAATGATATATGTGACTTAAATATAAATAAAATATGTGATAACTGTTGTAAGTGTATAGAAGTACATGCTGATTATTATGGAATAGATATTGATGATATATTAATAGAAGAAGAATGGGAAGCAGTAGGAGAAATAGAAGATTTATATAGTAACTGGAAATATGAAGTACCATATACTTTAGATATAAATGAAGAATAAACAAACGGTTAAGTTCACATAAATATATTTATGTGAACTTAACCGTTTGTATCAATTAATTTTCTTTAGACATTTCAGACAAAGGATTGGATCTTATAGCTTGTCTCAATCTTTCATCATCGATATGAGTATATATCTGAGTGGTTGAAACACTCTCATGCCCTAGTATCTGTTGTAAAGCTCTAATATCCACGTTACCATACTTATACATTAAAGTGGCAGCAGTATGTCTAAGTTTATGAGGAGAATACTTGTGTTCATCAAGTCCTGCTTTCTTTATATATTTTTTTACTATTTCCTGAACCATCCTTGGACTAATCCGCTCTTTAAATCTGCTTATAAAGAGGGCATTTTTGTCTTTTTCTTTAACTTCTTCTTTAACTCTGATACTAATATAATCGTTAAGAGCTTTTATACAAGCATCATTCAAATATACAATTCGTTCTTTATTACCTTTTCCAATAACTCTTAAAGTATCACCACTAATTTTATCTATATCAATATTTACAAGCTCAGACAATCTTAAACCACAATTAAGAAAAAGCATAATCATTGCATAATCTCTTTCTTTATACTTGCCATCAACGGCTTCTAATAGGGCTTTGCTTTCCTCTAAAGTTAAATAAATAGGTTGTCTAACGTTGATTTTTGGTGGTTCGAGTTCCGCAGCTGGATTTTCATCAATTATCTTTGCTTTTACATGCAGGAATTTGAAAAAGGATCTTAGGCATGCTACTTTTCTAGCTCTTGCATAATTAAGATTGTTGCGTTCTTTTGCTACATAAGATATAAAAGCATAAAGATCATTTAAACCAATTGTCCTGATAAAGTAGTTATCTATATCTGTTATTGATATATCATCAAAGTCTACATCTTCAGGAACTATATTTCTTCTAACTTTCATAAATTTGAAGAATAATGTTAAATCGTAGAAATAGCCACGTATTGTTTTTTTTGATTTTCCTCTGATTGTTTCCATATATTCTAAATAATCTTTCACAATAACAGGAATATTATCCATCTTCTCACCTTCTTTAAGTACTAATTGCGCTAAATATTTATTTAGCGCAATTAGCACTTCTACAAAAGTTTACTTTTCCCTTCTTTTTATTATATATTAATTTAATTACTTATCACTTTTTAAATTTACGATATATTTTATTTAATAAAGATGTTTTATCATACTATTATTTTAATGAAATATTTTTTGAAGTTCTTGCTATTGACATAATATCATATTTTTTATATAATTGATATTGTCTTTAGGGGTATAGCTCAATTGGTAGAGTAGCGGTCTCCAAAACCGTTGGTTGTGGGTTCAAGTCCTACTGCCCCTGCCATTTTATTTTAATAATAATTGTATAAAAACAATTTTGATTATTTGATTAATCAAAATTGTTTTTATTATTTAAAAGAAACTATAAATTACCTTTATAAGCTTTATAAAAAGTAATTATAGCAATAGTTTAGCATATGCAAATACAATCTCTAAATCACATTTCTGTTTACGCTTGTTTTTGGCGTTATAGTGAATTTTATTTTAAAAATAGTAAAATACTATTACCCTCTATATAAAAATGCCTTAAAAAGGATTATAAAGGGTCATTTTTATTTATATTTCAGTATTCGAAATCAGTACAATTACTGAAAGCAAATTGAATCTATCTTAAATTTTCGTTCAAGTAATTTTCTAGTATGTCTAAACCTTCTTTTATAGTATTCATAGACGTAGCATATGACAATCTAATATAATTATCATCTCCAAATGCAGCACCTGGTATTACAGCTACTTTTGCTTTATCAAGCAGCGACAAGGCCAAATCTGTTGAATTATTGATTATCTTTCCATCTAATTCTCTATTAAGTATCTTAGATATATCAACATATACATAAAAAGCACCTTGCGGTTTATTACAACTTAAATATTTTATGGTATTTATTTTTTCATACATATAATTTCTTCTTTTTTCAAACTCAGCAACCATGTATTTTACATCATCCTGAGGTCCATTTAAAGCTATTGTTGAAGCATATTGAGTTATTGAGCTTGGATGAGATACTGCATGACTTTGAATATGGGTCATGGCCTTTATTATTTTCTCATTGGATGCAGCATACCCTAACCTCCATCCAGTCATAGCGTAAGTTTTAGACATACCATTAATTAATATTGTAATATTTTTTATACTGTCCGATAAAGAAGCAATACTTACATGTTTTATTCCATCATATGTTATTCTTTCATAAATTTCATCTGAAACAATATATATACCATGTCTTAATGCCCATTCACCCAACGACTTAAGTTCTTCTTTACTATATACTGAACCAGTAGGATTGTTTGGATTATTTAATAGTATAGCTTTAGTCTTTTCTGTTATTGTAGATTCTAATTGTTCTATAGCTATTTTGAAATTATTTTCACTTTTTGTTTTGATAAATACTGGTTTTCCTCCATTAAGCTTAATGATCTCCGTATAACTAACCCAATAAGGAATAGGTAAAATTACTTCATCGCCAGGATTTAATATTGCAGCAAAAGCATTAGAAAGCGAGTGTTTCGCTCCACTTGATACTACTATTTCATCGGGATTATATACTACATCATTTTCTCTTTTTAATTTATTGCATATTGCTTTTCTAAGGTCATAAGTGCCTTGAGCTGAGGTATATCTTGTAAAACCTTTTTTTATAGCTTCTATGGCAGCATTGTTAATATAGTCAGGCGTATTAAAATCTGGTTCTCCTGCCCCAAAACCATATACTTTAATTCCTTGTGTAATCATTTCCTTCAGTTTTGCATCAATTGCAAGAGTCAATGATGGATTAATATCTGTAGCTCTATTAGATATTTTGTAACTCATATTAATAACCTCCATTATATATTTAAATATAACTACAATTTTTAGATTAAGCCTAAAAATTTTTTTATTTCTAGTACTTTATTGTAGTCTATAGATACGCTACCCATAATCGGTTGCCCATTTTGCATGTATCCATGGCAATCTGTACCACCTGTAATAAAAAGTCCTCTCTTTTTAGATATAGAAAAAAGATAGCTTATCATATCAGGATCATGTTTAGGATGTAAAACCTCTATACCCATTACGCCTAAATCTAACACATTATTTATTATATTCTTGTCTATTATAAGACCTGGATGAGCTAAAACTGATATTCCTTTAATTTTATTAATTATTTCAATAGATTCTTCAGTGGTTAATTTATACCTTTCTACATATGCCGGACATCCTTCTCCTATATAGTTTTCAAATGCATTGGCTATGCTATCCACATACCCACTTTCAACCATTGCTCGTGCTATATGTGGACGACCTACACTGCTTCCTTCTGAAATTTCTTCAACTCTTTTTAATTCAATTTCTATTCCTAATCTATGTAGCTTTTGTATCATACTTATTGCCCGTTGGTATCTTGATTTCTGCATTTTTTCAAGTATGCCCAAAAACCATGGATTTTTATAATCTATATAGTATCCGAGAATATGTACTTCTTTTCCATTAAATTCAGTATTAAGTTCAATTCCCGGGATAATTTCTAATTCATCAGGTCTATCATTACTATTTATTGCTGATTCGATACCTGTTATTGTATCATGGTCTGTAATAGCAATTGCTCTTAATTTTTTTCTTATAGACCATCTTACTACTTCTTCTGGGCTCAACAAACCATCAGAAGCATTTGTGTGTATATGTAAATCTGCATACTCCATTTTCAGAATCACCTCCTAATATAGAATTATACCTTATATCCAATATCCTAAAACAATAACTATAGTATAAATCTTCTCATTATAAAAAAATAAAACCATTAAAATGCTCCAATAGAAATCTGATTTAATTTATAAATAATATATTATTTTTTTGACTGAGATACTATTATCATGCAAAAAAGCAAAAGCGTCAAAATGCTTTTGCTTTTTTGCACATATTTTTATTCTATCTAGAACTTACAATTAATTTTATAGCTGTTCTTTCTTCACCATCAATATCTATGTCAGTAAATGCAGGTACACATACCAAATCAATACCACTCGGAGCTACAAAACCTCTTGCTATAGCAACTGCTTTTATTGCTTGATTTATAGCACCTGCTCCTATAGCTTGTATTTCCGCTCCCCCGTTCTCCCTTAATACTCCTGCGAGCGCTCCTGCTACTGAATTTGGATTAGATTTTGATGATACTTTTAATACTTCCATTAATAATGCCCCCTTAATACCACATAAATTTAGTAATACAACCAAATTATTCTACACTTAATGCTAAAAATCCTTTTTATTATTTTAATTTATGATATTTTAAGTCTATTAATATAACTAACTAAATTATCATCATTTATTCCTAATATAACACCGTTTATTTGTCCAGAGTCTTCTGCAGCCTCAAATTTACTAGGTAAACTAGTCAAAAATTTTTTAATGATTATATCTTTTTTTACACCAAGTACTGAGTTAATAGGTCCAGTCATACCCACATCGGTTATATATCCTGTTCCTTTTGGTAAAACCCTTTCATCGGCTGTTTGCACATGAGTATGTGTGCCTAATACTGCTGAAACTCTGCCATCTAAATACCAGCCCATAGCTACCTTTTCTGAAGTAGCTTCAGCATGGAAATCTAAAATTATTATATCTGCTTTTTTCTCTATTTCATTTAATATTTTATCAGCTGTCTTAAAAGGACACTCAAGACAATCCATGAATACTCTGCCACACAGATTAATAACTGCTATTTTCTTTCCTTTACTTTCTATTATCACATATGGCTTTCCTGGGGTACCATATGGATAATTTGCTGGCCTTACTAATCTATTAGCATCGTCGATAAAATCGAAGATCTGTTTTTGCGCCCATGCATGATTGCCTAAGGTAATAACATCTATTCCATAGCTTATAAGTTCTGTGTATATTTCCTTTGTTATTCCTATACCACCAGCACTGTTTTCTCCGTTAGCTATTGTAAAGTCAATTTTATATTTCTCAATTATTTTTTTTAAGTTATCCTTTAACAATCTTCTTCCTGTTCTCCCAAAAATATCTCCTATAAATAATATTGTCATTATCGCATCCTCCTTATGTAACTGCTTATAAATTTTTAATATGTTGCATGTTATACAATCTTTTTATTGTGAATTGTAGCATTAACCAAAATTATTAGCAATATTTGCATTTTAAAAAGAACGGCATAACCGTTCTTTTCTTATTTTGCGTATTCAATTGCCCGTGTTTCTCTTATTACATTAATTTTGATTTGTCCTGGATATTCTAGTTCATTTTCAATCTTTTTCACTATGTCTCTTGCTATATATATTATATCTGTATCACTAACATCTTCAGGCTTTACCATAATTCTTATTTCTCTACCGGCTTGAATAGCAAAAGATTTTTCAACTCCATCAAAGGAATTAGCTATTTCCTCAAGTTTCTCAAGTCTTTTTATATATGATTCTAATGTTTCTCTCCTTGCGCCTGGACGAGCTGCAGATATTGCATCAGCTGCCTGTACCAGTGTTGCTTCAATAGTATTTGGTTCCACATCGCCATGATGGGCTAAAATAGCATGTATTACTTCTGGTGACTCCTTATATTTTTTAGCTAAGTCAGCTCCAATTTGTACGTGCGGTCCTTCTACTTCATGATCTAATGCTTTTCCAATATCATGCAACAAACCTGCTCTTTTAGCTATATTTACATCAGCACCCAACTCGGCAGCCATAGCTGCTGCTAAATGAGATACTTCTATGGAATGATGTAATACATTTTGACCATAGCTTGTTCTAAATTTTAGTCTTCCTATCAGTTTTATGAGTTCAGGATGCAAACCATGAATTCCTGTATCAAATGTTGCCTGTTCGCCCTGTTCTCTAATATAGTTTTCCACTTCTTTTCTTGATTTTTCAACCATTTCTTCTATCCTAGCTGGATGTATTCTACCATCAATTATCAGTTTCTCTAAAGCTATTCTAGCAATTTCCCTTCTTATAGGATCAAAACCTGATAATATAACAGCTTCCGGTGTATCATCGATGATTAAGTCAACTCCTGTAAGAGTTTCCAAAGTTCTAATATTTCTTCCTTCTCTACCAATTATTCTACCTTTCATTTCATCATTTGGTAAAGAAACTACAGATACAGTAGTTTCCGCAACATGATCAGCTGCATTTTTTTGAATGGCATACGCAATTATTTCCTTAGCCTTTCTATCAGCTTCTTCTTTTGCTTTTGTTTCAATATCTTTTATCATAATAGCAGCTTCATGCCTAATTTGTTTTTCAATATCATTCAAAAGCAGTTGTCTAGCTTCTTCGGAAGACAAGTTTGATATATGTTCCAATTCTTTTACCTGCTTATTATAAAGCTCTTTTACTTCATCATGAAGTTTTTGAATTTCTTTTTGTTTTTTGTTGATCATTTCTTCTCTTTGTTCAACAGCTTCAACTTTCTTATCAAAGAGTTCTTCTCTTTGCATCAATCTTCTTTCAATTCTCTGAACTTCATTTCTTCTATCTTTAATTTCCTTATCTAATTCGGTTCTTAATTTATGGATTTCTTCTTTTGCTTCCAGCAATATCTCTTTTTTTCTTGTCTCCGCATCTTTATGGGCATCCTCAACAATCTTCTTCGCTGCTTCTTCTGCATTTTTTATTTTAGATTCAGCAATATATCTTCTAACAAAATACCCAACTGCAAAGCTACCAAATCCAACTGCTACATATATAACAGTAGTGTTTATAGTTTTTTCACCTCCTTAGTCTTTCAATATATGATTATCTTAAGATTATTCATATATTCAATAATTGCATTGATACACCACATTAAAATAATTCTATATCTTTTACTTTTTTTTGTCAAGTTATTGGTATATCATCATCAAATATGTCATTAATAACTTTTTTGCATAATTCTATGCTATACCCTTTTCTTGTAAGTAACAAAAAAAGCTTGTTTTTATTAGTTTTGTCATCACCTTCTAATAGTTTGATTTTTTTTTGTGCAAAATTATAGGCTGAAATATAATCATCGATAATTATTTTTTCAAAAATATAGTCAATTAGTTCTTTGTCAAGACCTTTTTGTAGCAAATTATAATACATATATTTTTTGCTTATTCCAGGTTGTGTAGATTTACTTTTTATCCAGTTCTCTATATATCTTTCATCATTAATATATCCATAATCTATTAATTTACTTAGCGTTGCTTCGATAATTTCATCAGAAAAGTTTTTTCCCTTTAGCTTTCTTTTTATTTCAGCTGTGGTCCGATCTTTAATTGATAATAGCTTTATACAATAACTATATGCATGGTTTATGTCCATCATATCCCTCCACAATAAAATAACAGCGCATATGGCTATTATCCTTATGCGCTATATATTCAAGTATTAATCTTCTATATATAACTCTGATTCATCATCTATAGAAGCTTTAGTTTTAGAAAAACTTAAATCATATATTTCTCTTACTTTTTCTTCAATCTCTTTTGCAAATTCGGGGTTATCAATCAAGTATTGTTTAGCATTCTCTCTACCTTGACCAAGTCTGGTATCACCATATGAATACCATGATCCACTTTTCTGAATAATGTCACTTGCAACAGCAGCATCTAAAATACTGCCTTCTTTCGATATACCTTTTCCATACATAATATCAAACTCAGCTTGTTTAAAAGGTGGTGCTACCTTATTCTTAACTACTTTGACACGTGTTCTGCTTCCAACCATATCATTTCCTTGTTTAATGGTCTCTACTTTTCGTACATCTAATCTAACGGAAGCATAAAATTTTAAAGCTTTACCTCCTGGTGTTGTTTCTGGATTACCAAACATAACCCCAACCTTTTCTCTCAGTTGATTTATAAATATAGCTGTAGTTTTAGACTTATTAATAGCACCTGCAAGCTTTCTTAATGCTTGTGACATCAATCTTGCTTGTAATCCGATATGTGAATCACCCATGTCACCATCTATTTCAGCTTTTGGAACCAGAGCGGCAACTGAATCTATTACTATAACATCTATAGCACCACTTCTTACTAACGTTTCACAAATCTCTAAAGCTTGTTCTCCTGTATCAGGTTGTGAAACTACAAGATTTTCTATATCTACACCAAGATTCTTTGCATATACAGGGTCTAAAGCATGTTCTGCATCTATAAAGGCTGCGTTTCCTCCGTTTTTTTGAGCTTCAGCTATAATATGCAGGGCAACGGTGGTCTTACCAGATGATTCAGGTCCAAAAATTTCAACAATTCTTCCTCTAGGTACACCACCTATTCCCAAAGCAATATCTAAATCTAGAGAACCAGTTGAAATAGATTCTAAATTTAATTTGCTATTTTCTCCTAATTTCATTATTGAGCCTTTCCCAAACTGTTTTTCAACCTGGCTAATAGCAGCTTCTAGCGCTTTTTTCTTATCATTCATAATCAATAGCAGGCTACCCTGCTACACCTCCTTTATCCGAACATTTGTTCTTATTTAATTATAAATCAATTCCTAATATAAGTCAAATAATAATACCAAACATAATCTTTATAAATTTTCTACAATTGTTCTTCTTAATATATCTAATGCCCTCGTGGTCGCCCATCTCCTAATTTTATTTCTATCACCATTGAAGATATTAGAGAATACTTTTACTTCATTGCCAGTATCTATTCCTATATAACATAATCCTATAGGTTTTATTTTTGTGCCGCCTGTTGGACCGGCTATACCTGTTACAGATATGCCAATGTCAGTTTTGGATAGCTTTCTTATACACATTGCCATCTCTCCAGCTGTTTCCATACTTACAGCACCATATTTTTCTATTGTTTCGCGCTTTACTCCAAGAATATTTATTTTTGCTTCATTGCTATAACACACTATTCCATTAAGGAAACTAGCTGATGCATTTGGAACATTTGTAAATCTGCTTGAAATCATACCTCCAGTGCATGACTCAGCAAAAGAAACAGTCAATTTTCTTTTTTGAAGTAAATCATTCACAACAGACTCTAAGGAATCATCATCGTAACCATATACATTATTTTCTAGAATGCATATTATCTTATGTTCAATTTCTTTTATTTTTTTGTCTGCCTCATTGGAATTTTTCTCTTTAGAAGTTATTCTAATATGTACTTCTCCTTCTTTTGCATATAATGCAATTGTAGGATTTTTTTGCTTTAACATAATATCCCCAAGTTTTTCTTGCAGTGCTGATTCACCTACACCAATTACTTTTAATGTCCGTGATTTAATAGTATAATTAGATTTTTGTATTAGATATGGCAGTATTTGTTCTTCAAACATAGGTTTCATTTCTCTAGGCGGGCCGGGAAGTGCAATGTATATTTTACTATCATACTCCCCAATAATCCCTGGCGCAGTTCCGTTATTATTCTCTATAGCCTTACTGCCTGCTGGAATATAAGCTTGTCTTTCATTGATAAACGGCATAGGTCTTCCACTTCTTACAAATCTTTCTTTAATCTTTTCCAATGAATGTTCATCAAGTACTACTCCTACACCCAAAGCTTTTGCTATACCATATCTTGTGATATCATCATCAGTTGGCCCTAATCCTCCAGTTGTAATAATTATATCTGCTCTTTTACTAGCAATGCTTATTGCTTCAACTAATCTTTCAAGATTGTCACCGACTACAATTTGATGATAAACATCTATGCCTGCATAAGACAATTTTTGAGATAAATATTGAGCATTAGTATTTACTATATCACCTAGTAGTAATTCTGTTCCTACACATATGATTTCGCAATTCATAGCCTTATTTTCCTTTCAATTTTTTGTATTATTATTTTTCTCTATAGCTTTAAAATACTTAATAAAATAATCTATACCAGAGGCAATGGTAATAAACAAAGTAATATATATTAATATAATATCCATGGGCAGATTAATAAGAGTGAATGGATAGTTTTCCAAGAAAAGTATAACTAAAGTTACTATTTGAATAACAGTTTTTAATTTGCCATAATAGCTAGCTGCAATAACAATGTTTCTATTGGCAGCTATTCCTCTTAATCCTGTTACTGCAAATTCCCTTGCTAATATGACAAATACAATCCATGCCCTTATTCTTCCTAGTTCAATAAATATAAGAAAAGCAGCTGTTACAAGCAACTTATCTGCTAAAGGATCTAAAAACTTACCTAGATCAGTTATTAAATTATATTTTCTTGCATAATATCCGTCAAGTTTGTCCGTTAAAGATGCAATTAAAAAAATAATAAGTGCTACTTCCATATTATATGTAATATCTGTTAGCATAAAAAACATAAATATTGGTATAAGTATAATTCTAATGACCGTTATTTTATTTGCTATATTCATATTCGCACTCTCCTAATAAGTCATAGTCAGTTGCATCTGTTATAAGCACATTAGCGAACTCGCCGATTTCTAAATCTTTGTCTGAAGTAAAATAAACAAAACCATCTATTTCAGGGGCATCTCTATAGGTTCTGCCTATGTATTGATCATCTATATAGTTTTCAATTAGCACTTTCATTGTTCTTCCGATCAAACTTAAATTCTTCTTTAAAGAAATATTCATTTGTGTACACATTAATATATCCTGTCTTTTAAGTTTTGTTTCTTCATCTATTTGATTAGGTAATTTATAAGCAGGTGTATCTTCTTCCCTTGAATAAGTAAAAACTCCCATTCTGTCAAATTTAACTTGGTTTATAAAGTCTACTAATTCTTCAAAGTCATTATCATCTTCACCTGGAAATCCAACAATGAATGTAGTTCTAATAGTAATATCAGGTATCTTTTTTCTTAATTTTGTTATCAAATCATTTATTTTTTCCTTCGACGTATTTCTCCCCATAAGTTTAAGTATTTTATTACTTGCATGCTGAATAGGAATATCTACATATTTGCAAATCTTTTCTTCTTTAGCTATAATTTCAATCAATTCATCATTAAATTCATCAGGATAAGCATATAAAAGTCTTATCCATTCTATCCCTTCAATTTTTGCTATAGATTTAAGGAGATTCGGGAGCATAAGTTTATTATACAAATCTTTTCCATATACTGTAGTATCTTGAGCAATTAAAACAAGCTCTTTTACTCCATTCGATGCTAACCATTGAGCCTCCGCTAATATTTCATCACAATTTCTACTCCTATATCTGCCTCTTAGTGAGGGTATTATACAATAGGTGCATCTATTATCGCAACCTTCAGCAATTTTTAAATATGCAGTATGTTTTTTTGTTGAAATCAATCTATTCATTTTATCTATACTTATTTTTTCTTGATTTCCATATAAAATAATTTTATCCCCTTTTAAACATTTTTCTATTACGCTAACAATGGATTTATAATCTCCAGTTCCTATAACTGCATCAAGTTCAGGCATTTCCTTTAGTAATACATCTTTATATCTTTCTGATAAACAACCAGTAGCTATTAGTAATTTGCATTTTCCTACATTTTTATATTGTCCCATTTCAATTATGGTATCAATAGATTCTTGTTTTGCTTTTTCAATAAATCCACATGTATTGATTATGATAATATCAGCTAAGTATGGGTTTTCAGTTGTTTTATACTTCCCATCTTTTAATAATTTCATCATTACTTCTGAGTCTACTTGATTTTTTGCGCATCCTAATGATATCATTGCTACATTCATTTGGTAACATCTCTCCCTAAATAACCATTTTTGTAAATAATAGATTTCCCGGGTAATGAAATATTTCGATTATAATTGAAATACGTCAAATATATCAATATATTACCTCTTTTCTCCATATTTCTCTATTTTATTGTGGTTTTTCTACTGATTCTTGCATGCTTTCCCATTTTTCTTTACTAATCAATACCTTTCTTGGTTTACTACCTTCATAACCTCCAATGATTCCACGTTCTTCCATTTGATCTATTATCCTTGCTGCTCTGCTGTAACCAATTTTTAATCTTCTTTGAAGCATTAGTATAGATGCCTGCCCAGTCTCAACAACAAGAGATATGGCATCATTAAGCAATTCATCCGCTTCTTCATCAATTTTATCATTTTTATGGTTTTCAATTTCTTCAAAAATATCTTCATTATAAGATGGCGATACTTGTCCTTTAATATATTCTACTACAGATTCGACTTCTTTTTCAGTAATATAGGCTCCCTGAACCCTTAAAGGTTTTGCTTTGCCTACTGGGTGGTATAACATATCACCTTTCCCAAGTAATTTCTCTGCTCCACCAATGTCAAGTATGGTTCTAGAATCAACTTGCGATGTTACTGCAAAGGAGATTCTTGAAGGAATATTTGCTTTTATAAGACCTGTTATTACATCCACAGATGGTCTTTGGGTAGCTACTACCAAATGTATACCTGCTGCTCTAGCCATTTGAGCAAGACGGCATATAGCGTCCTCAACTTCGTTTGGTGCAACCATCATTAAATCAGATAACTCATCTATAATTATTACAATTTGAGGTAACCTATCGTCATCTTTAGAAAACAATGCATTATAGCTTTTAATATCTCTTACATTCTTTGATGCAAAAAGTTTATACCTATCTGTCATTTCTGACACAGCCCAATTTAGTGCACCAGCAGCTTTCTTTGGATCTGTAACAACTGGTACTAAAAGATGAGGAATGCCATTATAAACACTTAACTCTACTACCTTTGGATCAATCATCAGCATTTTTACTTTATTTGGTTTAGCTTTAAATAATATACTAATAATTATTGAATTTATACAGACACTTTTGCCAGATCCGGTTGCACCTGCTATAAGTAAATGTGGCATTTTTGCTATATCTGCTATTATATTCTTTCCTGCAACATCTTTTCCTAATGCAAAAGCAATATCAGATTTTACATTCTTGAACTCATCTGATTCTAAAACTTCCCGTATGTAAACAGTAGTGATTTCTTTATTAGGTATTTCAATCCCTACTGCAGCTTTACCTGGAATTGGGGCTTCTATCCTTATACCTTGTGCTGCCATGCTTAGAGAAATATCATCAGCTAGATTAACTATTTTACTGACCTTTACTCCTGGGCTTAGTTGAAGCTCATATCTTGTAATAGATGGGCCTACGCTCACTTGTGATACTGTAGCATCTACATTAAAATTCTTTAAAGTCTCATCTAATATTTTAACATTACTCATTATTTCTTTTTTCATATTTCCACTTTTATTATCTTGCGGCGGAAAAAGTAATGTTGTACTTGGCAATGTATAATGTGGATAATATTTTGTATTACTCGATGTGATTTTTTCTTCAACGCTTATTATGTTTTGTCTTTCCTTAGTTGTTTCCTTTGGTTTATTCTTAAAGCTACTATCGAACTTTTTTGTAAAGTCTATTATTTTTATTTTATTATCACCTATTTTGTTGTCATCATCATTTTCATCTGATAAATCATAGGGAATTTTCTCTTTTCTTTCATTTTTTTTCGAATTCATTTTTACTGTTTTCCCTTTTGAGTTAATAGAAGTCAGTAATTTAAGGATACTTGATTTAAGGAAATTTAATATATTAGCTGCAGTAACTCCGGTAAACATTATTAAAGAAATAAAAAATAATCCAAATATAACAACATAGGTCCCTGAAATGCCAAATATGCTGACCATTAAAAAACCAACAGCGGTACCGATTATACCGCCACCGATATTTTGTGAACCTAGTTCATATGCTGCAAAAAGAGTTTCTATATAATCCAAGCCAGATTCCTGGAAAATGTCTATATTAATCAAGAATAACAGCATTAAAAGTGTAAAAAATGCTAAACAAAAAGAATAAAATTTTATATTTAGTTTTACATTGCCTTTAAAATAAAAAGCTGCTACACCTAAAATAATAAGCAGTACAGGAAAAATATATGCACCTATGCCAAACATTCCAAATAATATTTTATTAATTAATCTACCAGCTAGACCCGAATCATTATCAAACATGGAAATATAAAAATAAATCGCTATAACTATAAAAAAGATGCCAAGCATATCATATTTTAATCTATTTGCTTTTTTGTTTTTCGTCAATGATATCACCCCAAATTTAAATTCTACATAAAATTGAAAAATCCTTTATTGAAAGTAAACAGGGATAAAACATTATACAGTTTATTGGACTTTTATGCATAAGGTGATATCTTTGAAAATACTAATTTATAATTTTGTTATCAGGTTTTTCTACTTTTTCTCCTTTATTAAACTTCTAAGCTTTTTTAAAGCATCTTTTAATCCACCAATTTCATGAATTAATCCATAATTTACTGCTTCCAAACCTACTAAAACGGTACCCACATCATTGGCTAATTCGCTTGTGGTAAACATCAATTTTTTTAATGTGGATCTTTTTATATTGCTATGATCCACAATGAAATTTATTATTCTTTCTTGCATTTTATTAAAATAATCATAAGTTTGAGGTACTCCAATAATTAAGCCATTCATTCGTATAGGGTGTATTGTCATTGTTGCAGTAGGTGCTATATAGGAATAGTCAGTCGAAACAGCTAAAGGTACTCCTATACTATGCCCTCCACCTAATACAATGGAAACTGTAGGTTTTCTCATGCTAGAAATCAATTCAGCAATTGCTAAACCTGCTTCAACATCGCCTCCTACAGTATTAAGAATTAACAATAATCCTTCTATATCATCACTCTCTTCAACAGCAACAATCTGAGGTATTATATGTTCATATTTTGTAGCTTTATTCTGAGGTGGTAGCACTATATGACCTTCAATTTGTCCTATTATAGTCATGGCATGAATATTGCTTTTTGTTTCTGGAACATTAGTTTGGCCTAATTCTTTAATGCTTTCCTGAGTTTTCTCAATGACTTGTTTTCGATCATTTTCTTCTGAGCTCTTTTCTGATAAAAGTTTATTAACCAATTCAATTCACTCCTAAACTTGATAGTAAATGTATTTTTTCCATTTACCCTTTTTGTATTCAAAATTATACACCTCATAGTCACTTAGACTATGAGGTGTATAATTTTAATCAATAGATTTTACCTATCTTTATCTAATTCAAATTTTTTATGTAATGCGTTTATGGCAATGTTTGTTTTATCACTTTTTATTAAACAGGAAATTGTTGTATGAGAATCAGAGGTTTGAAGTATTTCTATATTATTTTCATTTAAGGCTTCAACCATTTTGGCCATTACACCAGGTATGCCTCTCATTCTATTACCGATGATTGTTACTTTTGTACAGTTTGATATAATTTCAAAATTATAACCTTGAGATGCTAAAATATCCTTTAATCTTGATTCAATGGCACCGTCTACTATAAAAACTTTAATATCTGGATAAATATTTATCATATCAATACTGATTTTTTCAGCAGCTATAATATTGAATAATATAGTATCATCCTCATATTGTTTTGCACTACCATCGAATATAACTTTAAATTGCGTCCTATTACCTATTTGTGCAATCGAAGTAATAATTTTATCATCCTTATCCTGCCTGTATCTTCTAGATTTATCATAGTTAGTTATTAAAGTCCCGTTGCTTTCTTTAAGCGTGTTTTTTATTAAAAGTGGAATATTGCTTCTCATTGCTATTTCAACTGCTCTTGGATGTATAACTTTAGCACCGTATTCGGCCATTTGAAATACTTCATCATAGTAAACGGTTTCCATTACTTTCGCATCGTGTACTATATTTGGATCTGCTGTCATAACTCCATCTACATCTGTATATATCGCTACAAACTCTGCATCTATTGCTTCTCCTATAATTGCTGCTGTTACATCACTTCCTCCTCTTCCCAATGTAGTTATATTTCCATCTTCAGTTATTCCTTGAAAACCAGCTATTATAGGTATTATATTATTTTCCATGCAAGCTAATATACTATCAGGCTCAACTCTTATTATTTCAGCATCTCCATAATTATTATCAGTTATTATTCCTGCTTGACCTCCTGTAAATACTTTTGCTTCATATCTGTTTTTCTTTAATGTATTAGCTAAAACTACACAGGAAATTATTTCACCGCAAGACATCAATAAATCCAATTCTCTAGCATTAGGTTCAACACCTGCGGATTTCGCAAAATTGATTAGTGTATCCGTTGCATATGGATCTCCACTTCTTCCAATAGCTGAAACCACTACAATAGGAAAATAATCATTTTTAATTGCATTACCAATTTTATCTACTACCAAACTTCTCCTATCGTGATCAGCGACTGAAGTTCCTCCAAATTTCTGAACAATAAATTTCATACATATCCTCTCGCTTTTAATAAATATTATCAATTGTCATTGGTTATAATAGTTTTCTCTCAAAAGTCTATTATATCATTTAAGTAATTATATATAGCGGTAAGGAAATTTTATTTAGTAAAAGACTATTCTGTGTCAATTTATTCATAAGTCTCTTTGAGTTAAAATAAGGAATATCATCACTCCTCATTTCAATATATCTGCAAAATCTATTATAATCATGTCGTTGCCAATTTTTTTTATTCTTTCCCAAGGTATTTCTAAATATCTTTTATCAATAAATAAGGAAAAGAAACCTTTACTTTCAGGAATGATCAAGGATTTTATCTTTCCAGTTTCATCGTCTATAAGCATATCGCAGTCTCCCAAATATCCTAGTCTTTCACAATCTGGCAATGTAACAATTTCTTTTCCATATAGTTTGCTTAACCTCATCACATTTCACTCCTACACCATTTTATTCTATTGCTTGTCAATAGTATTTATATGATTATGGTGTAAATATATACCAACTATTTGCCTGTTGAACCAAATCCGCTCGATCCTCTGGTTGTTTCATCTAATTGCTCTGTCATTATAAGTCTTGCAGTATATACAGGTAAAAAAACAATTTGGGCTATCCTTTCCCCAGGGTTAATAGTATAGTCTTCTCTCCCGAGATTAATTATAGGACATATTAATTCACCAGTATAATCTGAATCAATAACTCCAACAGAATTAGCAAGTGAGATACCATGCTTAGAAGCTATACCGCTCCTCGGAAAAATAAAACCAGCTATTCCTTTGTTTTTTATGTGGATTGCTATACCTGTCGGAATCCTATATATATGTCCTTGTTTGATAGTAATGGGTTTTTCTATGCATGCATGTAAATCCAAACCTGCAGAGCCAGAGGTAGCGTATTTAGGCATTGAGAAATCATATTGAAAATTTTTTTCTATCCTTTTTATTTTTATATCTATATACATGTTAAAATCCATCCTATTTTAATATTGTACTTTTATTTGGGCCTATGACCGCAGCTCCCATTTTATCATTTTTAAAAACTAAATCAATTACGTAGTTTATATCCTCCATTGTAACATTATCTATCAATTTAATTATTTCTTTTGGCGAATATATTTTATCTAAAAGTAACTCTGATTTACCTATAGAAGTCATTCTACCATTTGTGCTCTCCAAACCTAGTATATAATTACCTTTTATTTGTTCTTTAGAATCATATAATTCTTCTTCAGTTATTCCATTTTCTTTAATACAATCTATTTCTTTAAGAATGAGTTCGATGACATAATCTAATTGACTTGGTTTCATGCCCGCGTATATAGATAATATTCCGCAATCTGTATAAGATGATGGATATGAAAATACAGAATATGCTAATCCTTTTTCCTCACGGATCTTTTGAAAAAGCCTAGAGCTCATTGCCCCACCGAATATATTGTTTAAGACTAATAATGAATACATATGCTTATTACCTAATTCCAAGCCATTAAAACCCAAGCAAAGGTGAGCCTGTTCAGTATTTTTTTCTTTATGTTTATATTTAGGTGTAAAAGATGGTTTATGGAACATTGTTTTATTATTATTTAGTATTTTATAGTTAGAAAAAGCCTTGGTTATCTTATTTAATACATATTCTTTGTCAAAATTTCCTACAACTGATATAACTATATTATCGGAGGTATAGTTATTATATATGTATTGAATTATATCTTCCCTAGTAATGGCTTTTAAAGTATTTTCAGTGCCTAATATGGGCATTCCCAAAGAATTTTCACTCCATACAGTTTGGGTAAATATATCATGCACTAAATCCTCAGGAGAATCTTCATACATTCCTATTTCTTCTAAAACTACACCTTTTTCCTTCTCAATCTCTTTTTCTGAGAATACAGAATTAAAGAACATATCCGTTAATATGTCTAGAGCAATATCGAAATGTGAATCTAAAACTTTTGCATAATAACATGTACACTCTTTTGCGGTAAAAGCATTTAACTGGCCACCTACCTTATCAATTGAACCAGCTATCTCTTTTGCTGTTCTGTTTTTGGTACCTTTAAAAAGCATATGTTCTATAAAATGAGTTATTCCGTTATTATCCGTACTTTCATTTCTGGATCCTGCTTTAATCCATATCCCAATAGATACTGAATTTACATATTTTATGTTCTCTGCAACGATTCTTACCCCATTATCCAATTTATGTTTAATGTACATTTTTTACCTCCTATGTTTAATGATGAATAGTTGAATTAATATTACTATGAAAACTTTACTTTCCTATGAATTATAATCTATATTAATAAAATTTTCAATTATTGGTTTTAATAACCTCACTTACAGGAACAATTTTATAATTATTCTTTATTAGATCATTTATCATTATTGGTAAAGCTTTAACTGTAGATTCTGTAGGATGCATCAAAATGATAGCTCCATT
This sequence comes from Clostridiales bacterium, assembly GCA_012521375.1. Classification (GTDB taxonomy): domain Bacteria; phylum Bacillota; class Clostridia; order Lutisporales; family Lutisporaceae; genus Lutispora. Next base: position 27,624 of record JAAYMO010000226.1, on the reverse strand, counting down.
ATGAATTTTTTTATTCACCCTTTCTAATATTTTAGTATAATCTTTTGTGTTCCAATCAATTGTGTCTATACTCCACATAATTACTTTATAGCCAAGGCTTTCAGCTATAGTTACAACTTTTTTATTAAGATCACCATAGGGAGGTGCAAATAAATTTGTTTTAACACCTATTATATTATTTATTGCTTCTTCTGTTTTTATAATTTCTTCTCTATTTTTTTCTTCACTGATCTGTGTTTGTTTTAAATGATTATATCCATGATTGCCTATTTCATGATTATCTTCATAGATTCTCATCAGCAATTCCTTATTCTTATCAGCCCAATCACCGCCAATAAAGAAAGTGATTTTTATATTATTTTTCTTGAACTCTCTTAGCATATCAGGCAAATACTCGTTGCCCCAAACAACATTACATGCAAAAGCAACTTTTTTTTCCATTTCATTACCCTTATAAATAGGTTCAAATTGTTTAAAGGTATTTATGCTTCTTCGGCTCATTAAAAATAACGCAATACTTAATGCAATGATTATCAATACTGCTGCAATTATAGTTTTCTTTTTTATTATAAATACTTTCATATAAACCCTCCTCGAATATCTTTAATTAATTTTATTCTTAAAGGATATATAAAATACAAAAAAATGAAGAAACATAAACCATGGTTTATGTTTCTAAAATTATTTATTATCAATCCCTTTATTTTCGTTGTCCGTTATTGCATCTTTTCTTGATAAATTTATTCTTCCCTGTTTATCAATATCAGTTACCTTAACAAGAATTTCATCACCTATACTTACCACATCTTCTACTTTTTCTACTCTTTTTTTGTCTAATTTTGATATATGGACTAAACCTTCCTTGCCGGGTAATATTTCAACGAATGCACCGAAATTAGTTATTCTATTAACCTTTCCAATATATAGCTCTCCTTCCTCAACATCTTTAGTTAATCCTTCAATAATCTTCAAAGCTTTCTTTGCATTCTTAATATCCGGCGATGAAATATATACTTTTCCATCATCTTCGATATCTATTTTTACATTTGTTTCAGCAATAATCTTGTTAATGATTTTACCACCAGGACCAATTATATCTCTAATCTTATCTGGATCAACTTTAGTAATGAGTATTTTAGGTGCATAAGGTGATAACTCAGCTCTTGGGGTACTGATAACACTATTCATTTTCTCTAATATGAATAATCTGCCTTCTTTTGCTTGTTGTAATGCTCTTTTTAATATATCTTTGTCTATCCCATCTATTTTTATATCCATTTGGATTGCAGTTATGCCATCTTTTGTTCCTGCAACTTTAAAATCCATATCGCCTAAAAAATCTTCCAGCCCTTGAATATCTGATAAAATTACTACTTCATTTTCTTCTTTTATCAAACCCATAGCAATTCCCGCAACAGGTTTTTTAATGGGTACACCTGCATCTAATAGTGCTAATGTGCTACCGCAAACGCTAGCTTGTGAAGTGGAGCCGTTTGAGCTTAATACTTCGGATACCAGTCTAATTGTATATGGAAATTCTTCTATAGAAGGAATAACTGGTTCTAAAGCTCTTTCAGCTAAAGCTCCATGTCCTATCTCTCTTCTTCCCGGTCCTCTTAAAAATCTAGTTTCTCCTACGCTAAATGGTGGAAAATTATAATGGTGCATATACCTCTTAGATTCTTCTTCTCCTAAACCATCTAATACTTGCACGTCGCGTAAAGCACCTAAAGTTGCAACAGTCAATACTTGTGTTTGGCCCCTAGTGAAAAGTCCAGAGCCATGGACTCTTGGTAAAAGACCTACTTCAACAGAGATTGGCCTTATTTCATCTAATTTTCTATCATCAGGTCTTATCTTGTGATTTATAATTAAATCTCTAACCTGTTCTTTAGTTATTTCGTATAATACAGCTTCAACATCTTTTAAATTCTCTTCATATTTCTCTGAAAAAAATAGCAGAGCTTCTTCATTTACCTTTTCTATATTATCCTGTCTTTGTTGCTTGTCAACTGTTCTTATGGCATCTAATATTTTATGTTCTGCATAGTCTCTAACTTCTTTTTCTAATTCTTCATCTATGGTTGCTAAAACAACTTCTTTCTTTTCTTTTCCTATTTTTGATACTATATCTTCTATAAACTCTACTATCTTTTTTATATGTTCATGCCCAAACATAATAGCTTCTAACATAATTTCTTCCGTAACTTCATTGCAACCTGCCTCAACCATCATGACTGCATCTTTAGTCCCAGATACTACTAGATGAAGATCGCTTTTATCTCTCTGTTCTGCAGTAGGATTTAAAACTAGTTCTCCATCTACCAGCCCAACTAAAACAGATCCTGTAGGCCCCATAAAAGGTATGGTAGATATTGATAATGCAGCAGATGAGCCTATCATTGCTACTATTTCAGGTAAATTATCTTGATCAACTGACAAAACAGTAGCAATCACTTGAACATCATTTCTATAGCCTTTTGGAAACAAAGGTCTTATAGGCCTATCAATTAGCCTTGCATTTAATATAGCTTTCTCTGTTGGTTTTCCTTCCCTTTTAATAAAACCTCCTGGTATCTTACCAACCGCATAAAGTCTTTCTTCGTAATCTACACTTAGTGGGAAAAAATCAATACCTTCTTTTGGTTTATCTGAAGCACATGCAGTAACAAGCACTACTGTATCTCCGTATCTTACAACAACTGCTCCATCTGCTTGCTCAGCTACTTTGCCTACTTCAATAGTGAGTAATCTTCCTGATAACTCCATACTGAAATTTTCCAATTTATTACCTCCTTCCATGAAATGAATATTTCTATATAATATCTATTATTTCCTTCTTTATAATTTTAAAAACACAAATAATGAGCGGATTAACCGCTCATTACCAGTAAATTCTATCTTCTTATTCCAAGTTCACTGATTATTCTCCTATATCGTTCTATATCCTTGGACATCAAATAGTTGAGCAAGCCTCTTCTCTGACCGACCATCTTCAGCAACCCTCTTCTGGAGTGATGATCTTTCTTATTAATCTTCAAATGCTCATTTAGGATATTTATTCTTTCAGTCAGCAAAGCTATTTGTACTTCTGGAGAACCAGTATCTCCTTCTTTTAATTGATACTTTTTTATTATCTGCTCTTTAACTTCTTTTGATAAAGCCATATTTTCACCTCCTATATTTACGCCATCTGCTAAGCATAACGTCGGTGAATCGATACACCTGGCAAATGGTCTAATCATTGACAAATAAATTTTAACACAGCCAAGACTCTGTGTAAAGTTTATTTATAATTTAGTCTAAAATTTATATCTTCAATTATCTGTAATCTCAATTCCATTGGTGTATTAAATACCTTTTCTTGACGTCTCCATTTTAGAAATAATATCTCAATAGTTTCATCATATAAATCTCCATAAAAATCAATTATATGAGTTTCTATATTCATTCCTCTACCATTAAATGTTGGATTAGTTCCTATATTAGTAACGCTTTTATATTCTTTATTATTTACAATTGTACTTGTTAAGTATACTCCTGGTTTTGGTATTACTACACCATTATTAATATCTATATTTGCTGTTCTTATACCTATTTTTCGCCCATTTTTCCTGCCCATAATTACTTGTCCATCTATACTGTAATGACGACCTAAATAAATATAAATATCATCAACCTGACCATCTTTTATTTTTTTTCTTATCAAACTACTTGATACAATCTCTCCATTTATAGTTACTGCATCTACAACTAATACATCAAAACCATATAAATTGCCATAGGTTTTCAAAATTTCAGCATTTCCCTTTTTACCATTACCGAAAGTAAAATTATATCCTACTACTACACATTTGACATTAAATTTAGATATTAATATATCTTTTACGAATGTTTCCTCATCCATTCTCATGATATTTGCAAAATCTTCAAAATAAATAACATCTATTCCCATATTTGACATAATCTCGGCACGTTTATGATTTTGGGTTATCATTTCTATGGATAGTCTTGGCAGAAGAGCCTTTTTTGGATGATCTTTAAATGTATAAACCATGCTATTGCACTTTAGTTCTTTGCTTTTATTAATAACAGTTTCAAGCAATTTTTGATGTCCAATATGCACTCCATCAAAACTTCCAAGAGCTATACAATATGGGATATCTTTTTTTGCTTCTTCATAATTAGTATATACTACCATTTTAATCTCCTCTTGATCAGGTAAATAATGTTTTTATTTTTACATAATTTCTTTTTAATTTTTCGTCAAACTCAATAGTTCCAATTGCTATAAACTTATTATCAATATATAACCTAACAATAGTTCCTTTTTTATATTTTTCAATGTCATTATCTAAACCTGGGGCAAAAACTGGGTTCCCATTTAATGCAGATTTTTCAGCTGTTTTTTTTATATGAATAATTTCATAATGTGTAAAAAGCATATCTGGAGGATAAATTAATTTATAAATACTATTCTCTCTAACTGCAACACTAATCTCCTCTAAAGTAATAGACTCTTCTATTATAAAAGGAGATACTTCTAATCTAATCAACTGGGACATATGTGCTCCATAGCCTGATTTTTCACCAATATCATGACATAATGTCCTGATATAAGTTCCTTTTGAACATGATATATCGATCATAAATTCATCAATATGGATTTTATCAATAACTTTTATATCATAAATCTCAACCCATCTTCCTTTTATATCTATTTTTTTACCCTCTAATGCATATTGATAAAGCTTTTTACCCTTATACTTTATAGCAGAATACATTGGAGGTATTTGAAAAATTTTACCTTTAAAACTGTTAATTAGATTAGTAATTGTTTCTTGGTCTAGATCCGGTGTTTGAGTCTTTCTAATTATTTCACCGTATTTATCATGGGTAGTAGTAGTAATTCCAAATTTAATATTTGCTCTATATTTTTTTCTTTTTTCCATAAGATATTGGACAGCTTTAGTAGATTTGCCTATACAAATAGGTAATACTCCTGCTGCTTCAGGATCTAAAGTGCCAGCGTGTCCAACTTTCTTGATTTTTAATTGTTTTCTAATAAAATTGACTACATCATGAGAAGTCATGCCAGGAGGTTTCAAAACATTGATGATGCCGTTCATTTTTTCACCGCCGGAATTCATGTATTACAGTTTCAATAATATTATTCTTTATATTTTCTAAATCGCCAGCAACTATAGCTCCTGCTGCCCTTTTATGGCCTCCACCGCCAAATATCTCCGCAATCTCGTTTACATTAATAAAATCTTTTGATCTAAAACCAATCTTAACCTTCCCATCTTCTGTCTCTCTAAATAACAAAGCTACTTCAACACCTTTAATATCCCTTGCTAGATTGATGATGCCGTCTACATCTTCATCTTTTGCTCCAATTAAATCAAAAATTTCTTTTTTTATAGTCATAGAAGCTATTTTATCCTCAAAATCAAACCTTAATGTGCTAAGGGCTTCACTTATTAGTTTAATTTTTGCTTTTGAATTGTTTTGATATATAGCCTTATAAAGCTTTGACGGCTCTACACCATTTCTAATTAAATCAGCTACTATTTCATGAGTATATGAAGATGTATTACTATACTGAAATTGGCCTGTGTCAGTGACTATTCCTGTGTAAATACATTGGCAAATATCCTTATCTAAGGGTATATCAAGGCCTTTAATTAATCTATATACTATTTCTGCCGTTGCAGCAGCACTTATATCGATTAAGTTGATACATCCAAAATTAGTATTATTCATATGATGATCAATATTTATTACATTGTTATTTTTTAAATATTTAATACTTTTACCAAGTCTGTCAGCATCTCCACAGTCTAGTACTATAACTAAATCAAAATTGCATTCCAATTCAGGTTTTACAGTTTTATTAGAATTCTTAAGAAATTTATAGACTTCAGGTACATCATCATCTAATATTACTAATGGGTTTTTACCCAACTTTAAAAGTGCATTATATAATGCAAGACAAGAGCCTATATTGTCTCCATCAGGCATGATATGAGACAATATAGCAATATTTCTACTCTCTTTAATCAATTTTAGAACCACTTGGTTAATCAATTTTTTTCCTTCTTCCTTTTTCTTAATTTCATTTAAAATTTCAGTGATTTTTACGCCATGTTCTATAGAGTCATCTAATATAAACTGTATCTCAGGAAGATATCTTATTTTTATTTCATCACCAAGTCTTCTTCGAATAAATCCACTAGCGTTTTTTAAACCTTTAAAAGTCCTTTCTTTTTCCTCTTTATTACCGTATATGCTGACATAAACTTTTGCATACTTTAAATCCGGAGTTGTTTCAACTGACACAATGCTGCACATAGCAGAAATCCTCGGGTCTTTTAGTTCATTCATCACAATTTTACTGATTTCCTTTTTTAATTCTTCAGATATACGATTTAATCTTTGACTAGACATCTTTAAATCACCTGCTCATTTATTTTCTTGGTACAGCCTCCATTGTAAAACTTTCAATGACATCTCCTTCTTTTATGTCATTGAACTTATCCAGAGTTATTCCGCATTCAAAGCCTGCATTTACTTCCTTTGCATCATCCTTAAAACGTTTTAAAGACGCTATTTTCCCTTCATATACAACTACTCCATCTCTAATTAACCTTGCTTCATTGTTTCTTATTATCTTACCATCAGTAACATAACAACCTGCAATAGTACCAATACTAGAAGCTTTAAATATAGCTCTAACTTCAGCATGACCTGTTAAAACTTCTTTATACTCAGGCTCTAGCATTCCTTTCATAGCAGATTGCATATCTTCTATAGCGTCATATATTACCCTATATAATCTAATATCAACTTTATCTTTTTCTGCCAACATTATAGCTGCAGGTTGAGGTCTAACATTAAATCCTATTATTATAGCATTAGAAGCAGATGCAAACATCACATCAGTTTCTGAAATGGCACCTACACCACCATGTATTGCTTTTATTTTTACTTCTTCATTACTTAATTTTTCTAAAGATTGTTTCAAAGCTTCCACAGAACCTTGGACATCTGCTTTAATAATAATATTTAACTCCTTAACTTTACCTGCTTGTATCTGATTGAACAAATCATCCAGCGATATTTTTTGAGTGCTCTGTAATTGTTCTTCACGATATTTCTCTTTTCTCTTTTCTGATATTGTTCTTGCTGTTTTTTCATCATCCACTGTGATAAATATATCACCAGCATCAGGAACTTCCGATAAGCCCGTTATCTCCACAGGCATTGATGGACCTGCTTTTTTTACACTTTTTCCCTTTTCATCTGACATCGTTCTTACTTTACCATGAGTATTTCCAACAATAAAGAAATCACCATGATTTAAGGTACCATTTTGTATCAAAACTGTTGCAACTGGCCCTCTACTTTTATCTAGCTTTGCTTCAACGACTGTACCTTTTGCTTTTCTGTTAGGGTTAGCTTTAAGTTCTTGCATCTCTGCAACCAATAATACCATCTCTAAAAGGTTTTCGATGCCTATTTTCTTTTTTGCAGATACTGGTACACAGATTGTATCCCCGCCCCAATCTTCTGGCAAGAGCCCATGCTCTGTTAGTTCTTGTTTAATTCTATCAGGATTGGAACCAGGCTTGTCGATTTTATTTATTGCAACTATTATAGGTACATTTGCAGCTTTGGCGTGATTTATGGCCTCTATTGTTTGAGGCATAACCCCATCATCTGCTGCAACAACTAAAATAGCAATATCTGTAACCTTGGCACCTCTTGCTCTCATAGCTGTAAAAGCTTCGTGTCCCGGTGTGTCAAGGAAAGTAATCTTTCTCCCTTCAATATTAACCATATAGGCTCCTATATGTTGTGTAATTCCTCCTGCTTCTGTAGCAATCACATTAGTTTGTCTTATAGCATCTAGAAGTGATGTTTTTCCATGATCTACGTGGCCCATTATTGTTACAACAGGCGGTCTTGGTCTTAAATCTTCTTCTTTATCTTCTTCTTCATTCAAAAGCAATTCTTCATCGTCTTTATCTATTGCTTTCTCAATTTTGATTCCAAATTCGTCAGCAATTAATTCTGCTGTATCGAAATCTATGTCTTGATTAATAGTTGCTACAATCCCTAGAAGCAATAATTTTTTTATTATCTCTGCAACAGTTTTACCAGTTTTTTCACTTAAGTCTTTCACAGTTATAGTATTTCCAATCTTTATTGGTTTTTTGGATATTATAGGCTCATCATCTTTTGTCTGGTTAGCAGACGCTGCTTTTTCTTTCTTTTTATTACCTTTTACATTTAGTTTCTTTTTATTGCTATCATTTTTTCTGCTTTGCGATACTCTTTTTTTCTTTTTTAATGACTTATCATTACTAAGCTCTTTTTCATATTCTTCATTAACAACTGATTCTCTATTTACGCTTTCTTCTTTTTTAGTACTTTTTTTAGCATTGGAATAACTTGGTACATTTCTATTTTTCACATTAACAGATTCATTGATTCTACTTTCGTTCTTTTTATCTTCTCTTTTTTCTTCTTTTTTTGCAAATAAATCTCTTATCAGTTTTTCTTCATCTCTATCAATATTACTCATATGGTTATTTACATTAATATTTATTTCTTTGGCTTTAGCAATTAACTCTTTACTTGACAATCCCAATTCTTTAGCTAGTTCATATAATCTCTTCTTACTCAAATAGTTCACCCCCATTTTTAATGACCATTATTCACCATTAAACTGATTAAACCTTTAGCAATGTTTTCATCTAGTATACCAATAACAGATCTTATTCTTAAGCCTATACTCATGCTTAATTCTTCCTTAGTTAAGCAAATAATATATGGAATATGATAATAACGTGCCGAATTTATAAACCTATTCTTTGTATTATCAGATGCATCTTCAGCTATTATCAATAGTTTAATATTATTTTTTCTTAAAGCAAGCTTTGTAGGGTCTTGGCCTGATACTACTTTTCCTGCTTTATATGCAAAACCAATCATCGATAACAACTTATTTCGATTTTTCATTTGATAGTATCTGCTCCTTTAGACTTTCGATTAATTGAGCATCAATTTTTGTCTCTAAAGCATGCTCTATGCTTTTAGATTTTATTGCATTTTCAACGCACTCAATTGTAGGGCATATATAACACCCTCTTCCTGATGCTTTACCTTTTAAGTCCATAAATATATTGCCTTCTGGATTTCTCACTACTCTTATCATTTCCCTTTTTGGTTTTTTTTCATTACACCCCACACATATTCTCATTGGAACCTTCTTTTTTGACATCAAACCACCTCTTATTCCATTGATAAGATTTGAGATTGACTTTTAATATCTATTTTACAACCTGTAAGCTTTGCTGCTAATCTAGCATTTTGGCCTTCTTTGCCAATTGCTAATGATAATTGTGAATCACTAACAACAACATTGGCAATATTTTCTTCTTTATCGATAGATACACTTATCACTTTTGCAGGACTTAATGCGCTAGCTACAAATTCAGCTAAATCATTGCTCCATTCAATAATATCTATTTTTTCTCCTCTTAATTCATCTACTATAACCTGAACTCTTTGTCCTTTTTGACCAACACAAGCTCCTACTGCATCAATATTTTCATCATGTGAGTATACTGCCATTTTAGTTCTTGAACCGGCTTCTCTAGATATACCCTTAATTTCTACTATACCGTCTTTTATTTCTGGCACTTCAAGCTCAAACAGCCTTTTTACTAACCCTGGATGAGTTCTTGATAAAATAACTTGTGGTCCTTTAGTTGTTTTTTTGACTTCTACTACATAAGTTTTTAATCTGTCTCCAACATTATAAGTTTCTCCGGGTGTTTGTTCGTTTAATCCTAAAATAGCTTCAGTTTTACCTAGATCTATAAAAACTATATTTTTTTCTTTTCTTTGAACTAATCCAGTTACAATCTCATCCTCTTTATTAACAAATTCTTCATAAATATTTATTCTTTCAGCTTCTCTAATACGTTGAACAACTACTTGTTTAGCTGTCTGTGCAGCAATTCTTCCAAAATTTTTTGGAGTAACTTTAATCTCTACAATATCTCCTATTTCATAATTCCTGTTTATATTCTTAGCATCCTCTAAGCTAATTTCTAACAACTCATTACTAACATCTTCAACTACTGTTTTTCTCGCAAATACATCAACATCACCACTTTCTCTATTTATAGATACTCTCACATTTTGTGATGTTCCGTAGTTTTTTTTGTATGCAGTTACTAATGCTGTATCTATAGCATCAAATAATATATCTTCTTTTATTCCTTTTTCCTTTGCAATTTGTTGAATTGCCTGGAGAAATTCTCCGTTCATTTATATTTAACCCTCCTTAAAACTTGATTGTAGGTCTCATTATAGCTATCATCTTTTTATCAATTTCAGTTGGTTTACCATTTAGGTCCACAACTACTTTTTTATCATCAAAATCTAACAAAATTGCTTCAATTGTTTTTTTACCTTCGTAAGGTTCATAAAACTTTATTTCTAATTCTTTATTTAAATTCTTTTTAAAATCTCTCTCAGTTTTTAATGGTCTATCAATTCCTGGTGAAGATACTTCAAATATATAAGAGTGGTCGATTGGATCAACTTCATCTAGTTTCTCACTTAACTCTTCACTAACTAGTTGACAATCGTTTATGGTTATACCGCCATCTTTATCTATAAATAACCTTAAATACCATTGTCCACCTTCTTTTTTATATTCTGCATCTACAAACTCAAATTTATATTTTTCCAAAATTGGTATACTTAACTCTTGTAATATATCTTCTACTTTTTTCTTATTCAAGCTAATTCCTCCTTATCATAATATAAAAAGTCTAATTGTTCTTTATTGCATTTAGAAATATGTTTATAATAGGAAAGAGTGGGAAAGCCCCACTCTAAATGAAAATAATAAGTTTATGCCCAGAAAAATTATATCATTGTTTACATATTCATGCAAGTTTAAAATAGGCTCAATTGATTATTTTCAGGTAATCCATTTAAACAACCATGGTTTTTCATTATTTCAATAACAGTTTTTGAAAGCTTTGTTCGGTCCCTTAAATCTTCCACTGAAATAAATGGATATTTTTCCCTTTCTTTTATTATGCTTAAAGCAGCATTGTTACCTAAGCCTTGCAATGCTCTCAATGGCGGCCTTATGCCTTCAGTTGTTATTAAAAACTTGTCTGCTTCTGATTTATACAAATCAACAGGTAACAGTTTTATGCCTCTGCAATACATTTCATAAACAACCTCTGCTAAAGTCATTAAATTTTTCTCTTTTGTAGTTGCATTATTCCCTAATTTGTTTAATTCAATCCATTTTTCTTTGACTAAATTTTTTCCTTTTATAAATAAATCTGCGTCAAAATCTTCTAACCTAATAGTAAAGTATGTAGCATAAAATGCTTCTGGGTAATAAACTTTATAGTACGCTATTCTATAAGACATCATTACATAAGCAGTTGCGTGGGCTTTAGGGAAAAGATATTTTATTGTCTTGCATGAATCGATATACCAATCAGGTACATCTTTTTTCCTCATTTCTTGTTCAGATTCGGGGCTTAACCCTCTGCCTTTTCTGACGCTTTCTGCAGTCTTAAAAGCCAATTTTGGTTCAATTCCTTTATAAATAAGGTATAGCATTATGTCATCTCTAGTAGATATTACATCTTTTAAAGTAGCCTTGCCGCTCTTTATAATATCTTGTGCGTTATTGAGCCAAACATCAGTACCATGGGATAAACCTGATATCCTCAATAATTCTGCAAAAGTTGAAGGTTTTGTATCCATTAACATCTGCCTCACAAACTTTGTTCCAAACTCAGGTATTCCTAAGGTTCCTACTTGGCAGTCAATTTCCTTTAAATCTACCCCTAAAGCTTCTGTTGAAGTAAAAATACTCATTGTCATTTCGTCGTCCAATCTAATACTTTGAGCAGGTATGCCAGTAATATCTTCTAACATTTTTATTGTAGTAGGTACATCATGCCCTAATATATCTAGTTTTAACAGCCTTCCACTTATAGAGTTATAATCAAAATGTGTTGTAATCACTGAAGAATCAGTATCATCTGCAGGATGTTGAATAGGTGTAAATTCATAAATCTCTTTATCAGATGGAACTATCATAACTCCACCTGGATGCTGACCAGTAGTCCTTTTGATTCCAGTACAACCTTCTATTAATCTTTTAGCTTCAGCACTATTAAGTTTTTTGCCTTTGCATTCAAAATATTTTTTTATAAAACCATATGCTGTTTTCTCAGCTATAGTACCAATTGTTCCTGCTCTAAATACATGTCCTTTACCGAATAACTCTTCAGTGTATTTATGTGCAATAGGCTGATATTCACCGGCAAAATTTAGATCAATATCTGGCTCTTTGTCTCCTTCAAAACCAAGAAAAATCTCAAATGGTATATCGTGCCCATCCTTTTTTAATATACTTTTACAATTCGGGCATTCTTTATCTGGCAGATCGACTCCTGAACCTATGCTTCCATCAGTAAAAAATTCTGAGTATTTACAATTTCCACATATATAGTGGGGAGGAAGAGGATTAACCTCTGTTATATCACACATTGTAGCCACAAATGAAGAACCAACTGAACCCCTAGAACCAACTAAATAGCCATCCTTCATAGATTTTGTTACGAGCTTATGAGCGATTAAATATAAAACCGCATAGCCATTGTTTATTATTGAATTCAGTTCTTTATTCAGTCTTTCTTCCACTATCTTAGGCAATTTATCACCATATATTCTATGAGCTTTATTCATTGTCATTTCTTTTATTTGTTCTTCGGCACCAGGAATTTTGGGCGGGAAAGTTTCTTCTGGTATTGGTATTACTTCTTCGATACTACAAGCTATTTTGGCTGGGTTCTCTACAACAATTTCATATGCAATTTCTTTATTGAAATAATTAAACTCTTCCAACATTTCTTCAGTAGTTTTAAAATATAATGGCGCTTGCTCATCTGCATCACTATATCCTTGCCCAGCCATTAATATTCTTCTGAAAACCTCATCTTCAGGTTCAAGAAAGTGAACATCGCCTGTAGCTACAACAGGCTTATTAAGTTCCTTCCCCAATTCATATATTTTTTTGTTAATTTCTATAAGTCCTTTCATATCTATAGTGCCATTTCTAATCAAAAATTCATTATTGGCTAATGGCTGTATTTCAAAGTAATCATATAATTTTGCTTTCTCAAGCAATAAACTCCTATCGACATTCTTCATTATTGACTGAAATATTTCTCCTGATTCACAGGCAGAACCAATAATTAAACCTTCTCTATACTTCATAAGCTGGCTCTTAAGTATTCTAGGTTTTTTATAAAAATGTTTTAGATGAGAAATAGAAATTAACTTATATAGATTTTTTAATCCTTCTTGATTTTTAACTAAAATAATAATGTGATATGATTCTGATGTTTTTAGGTTTTTATCGTCTTTAGTGATACTGTTTATTTCATTTAAAGATTTAATATTTCTTTTTTCAAGTAATTTAAACATCTCTAAAAGTGCAAGAGCAGCCGCCCTTGCATCATCAGAAGCTCTATGGTGATTTTCTAGTTTAATGTTGAAATATTCACATAAGTTGTTCAGCTTGTGTTTATTTATTGATAGCAAATTTCTAGAAAGTTGCAAAGTGTCCAAAATTGGATTGTTTACGCTTAATCCTAATAGTGAAGCTTTATATTTAATGAAACCAACATCAAACATAGCATTATGTGCTACTAAAGGTCTATCGCCTACAAAATTCAAAAATTTGGGCAGTATTTCTTCTATGTATGGAGCACTTGATACCATTTCATTTGTTATTCCGGTTAATTTTTGTATCTTTTCTGGTATTGGAATACCCGGATTTATTAAAGAGGAAAATGTGGATACAATTTTTTTATTCTTGATTAATACAGCTCCAATTTCCGTTATCCTGTCATTAACATTGTTAAGACCAGTTGTTTCTATATCAAATACAACATATTCATTATCGAAACTATAGTCAATTTCATTATAAACAATAGGTGCGCCATCATTTACCAAATAACCTTCCACACCGTAAAGAATTTTTATTCCATACTTTTTCCCTGCTTCATAAGCTTCCGGAAAAGCTTGTACCACACCATGGTCTGTAATTGCAATTGCATTATGCCCCCATTCCTTAGCCCTTTTTATAAGCTCTGTAGCTGAAACCATTCCATCCATTGAACTCATAGATGTATGCGCATGAAGTTCTGTTCTTTTGATAGCTGCGTTATCTTTTCTTTCTTTTTTTTCTTCTTCTAGGATGCCAATTGGATATATGACAACTTCTTTATTATAAGTGTCTAAGTGTACATCCCCCTTAACTCTAACCCAGGTACCTGGACTTAGTTTATTTTCTATATCTTCTAAATTTTCTTCTTCCTTTAAAAACAACTTGCATATTATGGAATTTGAATAATCAGTTATATAAACATTTATTATTTTTTTTCCGTTATTTAATATCTTGCTATCCAAATGGAATATATTACCTTTAATTACGACTCTGCCTGATTCTTCGTTTAAATCATCTATTGATGTAATTATGTCATCAGAAAAAGATCTACCATATATAACTTGGTTTTTTGTTATTGTATTGTTATTTTTCTCTTGGCTTTTGCTTTCATTAGAATCCAATGTTTCAGCAATCAGTTTTTTCTCTTCTTTTATCAATAATTGAATATATTCATCATAGTCAAAGTCAACATCAATATATTTAAAATCAATAGATATATTGATTCCGCATAATTCTAAAGCTTTCTCTTTAATCATCTGACATAAATTTTTTTCCATCACATAATCATAAGAAATCTTTGAGTTTAATGTAATTTGAATTTTACTATCGCTATATTCAATGGAGCAATCGCTTAAAAACCCAATAAAACTAGGATTATCAGCACATATTTTATCTAGTATCTGGTTTAAAGAATCTTTGATATTAAAATAATTGCTTTCAAATTGTATATTGTCTAATAAAACAATTTTCAATTGGGATAAATCATACTCTTTTGCAAGTTTACTTTCTATTGATTTCAAATCATTTACATCAATCAATTCTTTTGGCTTTATATACAATTCCCATATTTTTTTTCTCGGATACACCATAACTTTTTTTATATCAAATCTATTTCTAATAATACTAACATAATCATTATATTTTTTGACCTTTGTTTGCATTTCATCACCAAATAATCATAATTTTTGCTTAATGTATAACAGATTTACTCAATACTTTAATTATATCTTTATACATTTTTAATCTAGATGAGAATCCATTAATTACACCTAATTTTTCTTCTTTTGTTAAATGTGTAATGTCCTCTAAATAAACTTCCAATGTCTTATAAGTTTTTCGATTGACATGGATTGTTAAAGAAACTTCTATACCATATCTTGCTATATCCATGTCTTCTAGTTCTTCAATTATATATCTTCTTAAAGCTCTCTGTCCTGAAAGATGAGGAGCTATTTTCTGAGCAATATCCGTTATGACTCTACCATGCTTAAAAACCCCTACAGTCATATCTACTTGTTGATTTATAACTGGAATTAATAAGCTTAATATGTGCTCTTTCCTCAATCCAATTAAATCAGCATCTAATAGTAAAATTATTTCAGAGTCACATTCTTCTACTCCTACTTTTATAGCTCCTCCCTTACCAATATTCTCTTTTAGCTCTATCACTTTTGCTCCGTGTTTTTTAGCGATATTAGCTGTATTATCCCAAGAGCCATCACTTACTACTATGACTTGATTAATTAAATCCATACCGCAAACAACTTTCAATACATCTCCAATGGTTTTTTCCTCATTATATGCAGGTATAATTGCTGCTACAGCCATAATTTATACCTCCTGAGTTTATTTATTGATTTTTTCTATTTCTTCCATTAACACATCTATAGCAGAATCCTCGTTTATTTTTCTTACCGGTTTTCCTTTTACAAAAAGCAAGTATTCCCCCCTTCCGCCAGCAATACCAATATCTGCATCTTTTGCCTCTCCTGGTCCATTAACAGCGCAACCCATTACAGCTACTTTTATTTTCTTTTTTATTTTAATACTTTCTAATCTTTTATCTATTTCATTGGCAATGCTTACTAAATCTACAGAACACCTGCCACATGTCGGACAGGAAATTACATCTATTCCTGAGTCTATGAGTTCCAAATTTTTTAATATTTCATATGCTACATATACTTCTTCTTTTGGATCACCTGTTAATGATACTCTTATTGTATCACCAATTCCTTGATACAGAAGAAATCCAATACCTATTGAAGATTTTATTGTCCCCTTTCTTATTGTTCCAGCTTCCGTAACGCCAAGATGGAGAGGATAATCAACAATCGAAGATATACGCATATAACTTTCTATGGTGTCCATTACACTAGCCGATTTAATTGAAATTACAATTTGATCATAATCAAGTTCCTCAATCATTCTTATGTTTTTTAATGCACTTTCAACCAAAGCTTCAGGTTTTGGTCCACCATATTTTTCCAGTATATCCTTCTCAAGAGACCCGGAGTTTACTCCTACTCTAATAGGTATTTGCCTCTCTTTTGCAAGTTTAACTATATATTTTAGCCTTTCAATTCCTCCTATATTACCAGGATTAATCCTGATTTTATCAACTCCATTTTCTATTGAAGTTAAGGCAAGCCTATAATCAAAATGAATATCTGCAACAATAGGAATTTTTATAGACTTTTTAATAGTTCTTAATGCTTCAGCGGCTTCAAAAGTTGGAACAGCTAATCTAATAATTTCACATCCTATACTTTCAAGTTCTTTTATTTGTTTAACAGTTTCTTTTATGTTTTCAGTTTTAGTATTAGTCATGGATTGTACTACAATTCTTTTTCCTCCGCCTATCTCAATATTACCTATTTTCACTATTTTTGTTTTTTTCCTCATATTAATACCTACCTAAAAAAATTCAATAAACCAAATTTTATCAAATCTTTATATGCTATTATAACTGCAAGAACCATTAATGCCACAAATCCAACAAAGTTAATAAATCCCTCTTTTTCTGCTTCTATCGGTTTTCGTCTAATAAGCTCGATAAACAAAAATAACAATCTACCACCATCTAGGGCTGGTATTGGTAGCAAATTTATTATCCCTAAATTTAAACTCAAAAATGCTGTTAAATTCAAAAGATATAAAAAACCAAACTTTGCGGCTTCATTTATAAACACTATTATACCTACAGGTCCTGATACATCATCAGAGGATGCTCGACCAGTAAAAAGTTTGCCCAAAAAATTTACCATAGCTTTGGTCATTTCAAATGTTGAATAAAAACCGTTCTTAAATGATATACCGGCTATCTTAAGAGAAGGTGTTATTCCAATAATAGTGTCTTTTGTTTCATTATCTACAATTGGCGTTACAGTAATATTCTTAATTTCTTTGTTTCTTTCTAAAGTAATATTTATTGGAGTATTAGGATTTGATGAAATACTATGCTTTATGCTACTCCAATCTTCTGTTTTTGTGCCATTTATTTCAATTATTTTATCGCCTTTTTGAATACCTGCAACATGAGCAGGCTTACCTTGAATCACCTCATTGATTATAGTGCTTTGAGTTATTACTAGAGAGAATATTAATATAGCCAGCAAAAAGTTCATTAAAGGCCCAAAGAAAATCACTGCCATTCTAATATGCAAAGGTTTTTTATTAAAAGCTTTCACATCATCTGATGATTCATCTTCTCCAGTCATCTTACAAAATCCTCCAATAGGTATAGTTCTTAAAGAATATAAAGTTTCGCCTCTCTTTTTTCCATAAATTTTAGGACCCATTCCAATGGCAAATTCTTCTACTCTAATACCTGAAAGTTTTGCTATAATAAAATGTCCAAATTCATGTATCATAACAATGATAGCAAAAACTAATATTGATACTACCGCATTCCCAAAATTCATATCATTCACCTCTTATTAAACATTTCATAAGCAATTTTTCTTGCCCAATAATCAACCTCAAATACATCCTCTATACTATTTATTTTCACATTAGTATGTTTCTCTAAAACACTTGCTACTATATAGTAAATATCTGTAAAACCTATTTTCCCTTGAAGAAACGAAGTTACAGCTACTTCATTAGCTCCGTTTAGCACAATACAACTACTATCTCCGCTTTTTAAAGCATCATAAGCAAGTTTAAGGCAAGGAAATCTCTTAACATCAGGAATTTCAAAACTTAATTTGCTAATTTCAGAAATATCCAATCTTTTACCATAATCCATAGTTCTTTCAGGAAAAGTCAAGGAATATTTAATCGGTATTCTCATATCCGGAATACCTAATTGGGCCAAAATCACTCCATCAATAAATTCTACCATAGAATGTATTATACTCTCCGGATGTACAATCACATCAATGGATTCAGCTTCTATATCGAATAACCATCTGGCCTCTATAACTTCTAATCCTTTGTTCATCAATGTAGCAGAATCTATAGTAATCTTTTTGCCCATAGTCCAATTTGGATGTTTCAGAGCATCTGAAATTGTTACATTTTTTAATTCTTGTAATGATTTATTTCTAAAAGGTCCTCCAGAAGCGGTAAGAATAATCTTTGACACATACTCCCTTTCTTCACCTATACATTGAAATATTGCTGAATGTTCACTATCAACTGGTATTATAGTGGAATTGCTTTCCTTTGCTTTCTCTGTTATTATTTTACCTGCAGTAACCATAGTTTCTTTATTTGCAAGCGCTATAGTTTTACCTTTTTTTACGGCTTCAAAAGTCGGCTTTAGACCAGCAATACCAACTATCGAAGATAAAATAATATCTGCTTTGTCATATACTGCTGCATCTATTAAGCCTTCTTCACCATAGAGCACTTGTGTTTTTATATCCTTTGTAGCTATGATTGTTTTAAACTCTTTATAGTTATCATAATCAGTTATGACAACTATATCAGGATTAAATTCTAGAACCTGATCGTATAAAATATCTATATTGGTATTAGTAGTTAATGCAGATACATTAAACTCTTTTCTATTGTTTCTTACTACATCTAAAGCTTGTGTTCCTATAGAACCAGTTGAGCCTAATATGGTTATATTTTTCATATTATACTCCTTATAATAGATTATTAATGATAGCTATGTAAATAAATACAGTAGGAGCAGTAAACAATATACTGTCAAATCTATCCAATATTCCTCCGTGTCCCGGAATAATATTGCCAAAATCTTTGATCTTTGTAAATCTTTTTATTGAAGAAGCAGATAAATCTCCTAGAATAGACGTTATTCCACAAATCAATCCCAAAAACAAATAGTGTATTATGTTTAGTTTAAAATTTGCATTATTGAATATGATACCAATAATAGCTAAAAATATTGCACTTGTTATTATTCCTCCAATGGCGCCTTCCAATGTTTTTTTTGGACTTAAATTAGGGCATAGTTTATTCTTACCAAAATAACTTCCTATAAAATATGCACCAGTATCAGAAAACCAAGCTGTTAAAAAAGGAAGCCAAACAAGGAACTTACCAAATGAAGTATTATAAATAAATACAAGGTTGCTAAATAAAAATGGTATATATATAATCCCTAAAATTGTTATAGCCACATTTAAAATATTATATCCCTTTCTTATAATGACCAAAAATATCATTAGTAAGGCAATAAAGATTAATGCTGTAAATGTAATAAAATTATATTTATTTATTAAAATCTGCAAATAATAAATAATTGTTATTATATATCCAACCCAAGGTATGGGCTTATAATCTGTATTTAAAAATGCTTTATAATACTCATATAATCCCGCTATAGAAAGTAAGAATATAAAAATATAAAACAATTTTCCGCCTAATAATAAAACGCCAATTACTATGGGTAAACCGAAAAAAGCACTTATAATTCTAGTTTTTAGCATATATATCCTCCATTATCAAACACTTCCAAAGCGTCTTTCTCTTCTTGCATATTCATTTATAGCTTCATCTAAATCCTCTTTCCTAAAATCTGGCCATAATTTTTTAGAAAAATATAGTTCACTATATGCGCTCTGCCATATCAAAAAATTGCTTATTCTCATTTCTCCACTGGTTCTTATTATCAGATCAGGGTCTTTATCTCCTTCAGTATACAAGTATCTTGAAAAAAGCTCTTCATCTATATCTTTTTCATAAATCATACCATTTAGAACCATATTCGTTATTTTCCTAATCGCATCTATTATTTCTTTTCTGCCTCCATAATTTAATGCAATATTAAATTTTAACCCCATATTATTCTTTGTAGTTTCAACTGCTTCTATTATCTGCTTTTTTGTTAGATCAGGCAAGCTATCTATATCTCCTAGTATCTTAATCCTCACATTATTTTTATGTAATTCATTTAATTCCTTCTTCATATACTCCACTAAAAGAGTATTAATAAGATAATCCACTTCCTCAGCTGGTCTTGCCCAATTTTCTGTAGAAAAGGCATACACAGTTAAAATTCTAATTCCTATGTTACTTGAATATCTTACTATTTCTTTTAAAGCTTCAACTCCGGCTTTATGACCTAGAGTTCTTGGTAAGCCCCTTTGTTTTGCCCATCTACCGTTGCCATCCATTATCAAGGCCACATGTTCAGGTATATTTTTTAACTTCTGTTCATTCATATAAATGCCTCCGAATATTTTACTTATCTATATTTTACACAATTATTGGTTTAAAAAAAACCCCCCTCAGTATGAGGGGGGAAATTAAGCATTTATTTAAAATAGCTGATTGTTAAAAAAACACTTTTTTCATTTTCAATATGTTTTACAACAATATGTTTAAAAGAGTTTGACATTTCAGATATGTTAACATTGGGGGATTTAGTTACATCAATAATGATTTCTTTATTATTAGATAATTTCAACAACGCATCATTAAGTTCATAGCCTATTAATAATTGGTTTACGTTCAAATTTAAACCTCCATAATTTCCTTTTCTTTAGCTTCAATAATTTTATCTATCTCTTTTACAGCACGGTCTGTGCATTTTTGCATATCATCTTCTGCTTTTTTTAGTTCATCCTCTGTTATTTCTCCATCTTTTTTTAATTTTTTAAAACTATCATTTGCATCTCTTCTAGTATTTCTCACTGCAACTTTAGATTCTTCTCCCATTTTTTTGATTAATTTTACAAGTTCTTTTCTTCGTTCTTCAGTTAGTTGGGGTATTACTAATCTTATAACTTTTCCATCATTAGACGGATTAATGCCAAGATCTGATTTTAATATGGCTTTTTCAATCAGGCCAATTGCTTGTGTATCCCATGGTTGAATGAGCATAACTCTTGGTTCTGGTGCAGATATGTTGGCCATCTGATTAAGAGGTGTCTCAACACCGTAATATTCTACAGTAATCCTATCTAGCATAGCAGGATTTGCTCGACCTGCTCTTAGTGAAGCAAGTTCTTTTTTTAAAATAGCAATAGTCTTGTTCATTTTCTGCTCTGCTGTTTTCTCAATCTCTTTAATCATGAATTAATCCTCCTTTACTATTGTTCCAATTGTTTCACCTTTTATAACTTTAATAATATTGTCTGGGTTATTTAAATTGAATACTATTATCGGAATCTTATTATCCATACAAAGAGATGCTGCAGTAGAATCCATTACTCCTAATCCTTTATTTATCACTTCTATGTATGAAAGATTATCATATTTTTTTGCATTTTTATTTTCAATCGGATCTGAATCATATACACCATCTACTTTTTTTGCTAAAAGAATTACTTCCGCTTCAATCTCAGCAGCCCTAAGTGCAGCAGTTGTATCTGTTGAAAAATATGGATTGCCTATACCTGAAGCAAATATTACTACTCTTCCCTTTTCTAGATGTCTAATAGCTCTTCTTCTGATATAAGGTTCTGCTATCTGTCTCATTTCTATTGCAGTTTGGACTCTTGTAGCTACATCAATTCTTTCTAAAGCATCCTGCAATGCTAATGCATTAATCACTGTAGCTAACATACCCATATTATCAGCTGTGGTTCTGTCCATTCCTATACCGCTTCTTCCTCTCCAAAAATTACCTCCACCTACTACTATAGCTACTTGTACACCCAGACCTACTAACTCTTTCACTTTTATTGCTATATTCTCTATAGTATTCTGATCTAACCCAAAATCCTTTTCCCCGGCTAGAGCTTCTCCACTTAGTTTTAAAATAATCCTTTTATACTTGATTGTTCTCATAAAACATGCCTCCAGTTAAGCTAAAATTTCTACATATAGACTAAAATTCCTTCTGTTTTTAGAAAAAAAGAGAACACAAAGTGTTCTCTTTTTTCAATTGTAAATATTTATTTTTTTATTTGACTCATAACCTCATCTACAAAATTATCTTCTCTTTTTTGCAAGCCTTCACCTTTTTCATACCTAGCAAATCTTGCAATTACTATTTCTGAACCAATTTCTTTAGCTTTATCTTTTAAAAGCTTAGATATTGTTCTTTCATTATCTTTCACATACAATTGGTCCATTAGACATATTTCCTTAAGTTGTTTTCTTAGTCTGCCTTCGATCATCTTTTCTACAACTTCAGGCTTTTTACCTTCGTTAATAGCCTGTACTCTTAATATTTCTCTCTCTTTTTCAATATAATCACAAGGAACATCTGAAGCATTAATATATAAAGGATTCATTGCTGCAACTTGCATTGCTATATCTTTACCTAACTCAATCAATGTATCATTAACAATAGAACTTTCTAATTGAATTAATGTACCAATTCTACCACCGCCATGTAAGTAAGACACAATAACGCCATCTTGCGTGATAAATCTTTCAAATCTTCTTATTGCCATATTTTCACCAATTTTTGCTATTAATGAACTAAGTGCTTCTTTAACTTTTGCTCCTCCTAAATCTGCCTCATTTAATTCATCTAAATCGTTAATCTCTTTTTCAACTATAAGTTTTGCTAAAGAATTAACAAAGTCAATAAACTCTTGATTCTTAGCAACAAAGTCAGTTTCACAATTTACTTCAACAATTGCTCCAACTTTTCTCTCGTCATTTACATATGTACCTATAAGGCCTTCAGCAGCTATTCTACCTGCTTTCTTTGCAGCAGCCGCCAAGCCCTTTTCCCTTAATAACTCTATTGCTTTTTCCAAATCACCATTGGTCTCTACCAAAGCTTTTTTGCAATCCATCATACCTGCTCCGGTTATTTCCCTAAGTTCTTTGACAGTTGAAGCTTTGACCATATTATCTCCTCCTAACATTATTAAAGGTAAGGGATGGAGAAATTAAAAATAGAACTCCGACCCTTACCGCATAATCACTATTCCGATAATTGTTCGCCTTGTCTTGCTTCTATTACTGCATCAGCAATCTTAGAAGTTAAAAGCTTGACTGCCCTTATTGCATCATCATTACCTGGTATTGGATAATCAACTTCTTCTGGGTCGCAGTTTGTATCAACAATAGCAACAACCGGAATTCCTAATATACGGGCTTCCTGAATAGCTATTCTTTCTTTCCTTGGATCAACAACAAATAAGGCTCCTGGTAGCTCATCCATATTCTTAATACCATTCAGATTCTTTTCAAGCTTTTGTTTTTCTGCTTTGAGTTTTATTACTTCTTTTTTTGGCAGAACTTCAAAAGTACCATCATTCTCCATTTGTTCAAGCACGCGTAATCTTTCTATTCTCCTCTTGATGGTTTTGAAGTTGGTCAACATTCCTCCTAACCATCGCTGATTAACATAGAACATATCACATCTTACAGCTTCGTATTCTATGGATTCTTGAGCTTGCTTTTTAGTTCCAACGAAAAGAATGCTCTTTCCTGAAGCGGCAATTTCCTTAACAAACTCATAGGCTTCTTCAACTTTTATTACAGTTTTCTGAAGGTCTATGATATAGATGCCATTTCTTTCAGTAAAGATGTATTCAGCCATTTTAGGATTCCATCGTCTAGTTTGGTGGCCAAAATGCACACCAGCTTCTAATAATTGCTTCATGGTAATTACTGACATTATCGTCACCTCCTATGGTTATTCCTCCATAGCTATCTTCTTAGCTGAAAGCATTTCTGCACCCTTCAACTAATCAAGCTATGTGTGTTTTTCACATAATGTAGTATAGCATATATGTACTTTGTTGGCAATAAAATTATTTTTTAAATTATACTCTTATACTTGCCATTGAAGGATATTTTATTCAACTAATTATCAATTTTTCTATGGTATGGTTATTATGTCTATTATATCATCATAACTTGTTCCTTTCTTAATAATGTAAGTACCATATTGAATTTTATTATCCTTATTTTTTTCTTCTATCCTTCGCAAAAATTCCGAAACATCTTGGATAAGTCCGCTCTTAAACAAAAGTTTCGACGTTGTAAAAGCATCATATCCTTTCATTATTTCTATTTTAGCTTCTTCGTCATACTTTTTGTTGTTTGTCATTGCACTACTAATATTGCCGCTATTCTCATTAATAGTATTCTTATTAATTATATCTTCTGGATCAAATATGATAAAACCCCTTTTAGTTGCTTCCATCTTTAAAATATCGTCACTTAAAACTCTGCCATAATTACCGTAAGTATTTATATTTATGATTGAAGCTATTACTAAACCTAAACCAATGCCTAACATTATACTTTTTATATCATATGTTTTCATTATCTTTAATCCCTCTATTTAATGACATTATAAGCTTGACTTCGCCCTTACCAATTTTAAGCTTTTTAGCGATGTCATCAACGGTCATGCCCTGGTTAAACAACCTTTTAATCTCTTCATAGTTTGATATTCTTTTTTCTAATTTATTATTTTCATCATACTCTTCCTTATTCTCATTAATTGTTTTACTCTTATTCACTAATTCATCTGATTCCATTTCTTCTTTTTTTATTTGCACTATACTATTATAATTATCAATCTTGATAAGTTTCCTCTTACTAGAAATATAATTTTCAATTTCATCAACAATAGTTTGGGATGTATAAACTAACTCACTTATCACTTCTTGCGCTTCTTCAATGGCCTTTCGTATTTCTTTTTCTTTTACTTGTAAATTATTATAAATATTGTTTCCTTTTATTTTTTCTGAAGTTATTAAAAACAAGGAAAGTATAATGAAAAATACTCCTATAATTGTCAAAGCATAATTAATATAGTTCACCATAATCAACACCATTATATTTGAATATCTATTTTTGATCCTGCATAATAGTTATTTCTTTTCTTTTTTTTATCTTTTTTTTCTTTATTTTTATCGCTATCTCTTTTTCTACTTTTTTCTTCGTCTCTATTTATTGCAAGATTATAAGTTTTATCTGATTTATTAATTCGTTTTAAATCCTCTGATTTTTTAGTTGAATCTTGCATAATATTAATTTGTTGGTTGATTTTGTAATTTTCCATTTCCATATGTTTTAATTTTTGAACTTCTGGCGCTTTAGGTATAAGAACCTGAAAATCTACAGACCTTATTGACATAATATTACCACCTTATGGCTCATAGGAGCCTATTTTTATTTCCCCTGAAACCCTATAAAAAGTTGCATATTGAATCTGGTCTCTTATATACATACAATTAGTACCGATTGTAATTCTAGTACCGGGATATACCATGTTCTCAACTTTTATTTTTCCGTTTGAAATATCTTCTATATATGCTCCTATTTCTTCAATTTCCTTTGTTATGTCTTCTAAAGCTTTTTGAGTTTGTAACTTCAGCACAATAGATTTGTTTAACATTTCTTTTTTCTCATCAGAAAGTTCCCCTTTTTGATTAAGCTTTGTCAATAAATCAACTGCTTGAGATAGTTTTCCTAAATTTTCAGTATACCTGTTTTTTTCTTTAAGCAATTCGTCATACTTTTTCCTAACATCTGGATTTAGCCCTACTTCGACAGAAGTAATTGTTGCCATAGGTGATCCTATTGTTTTTGCTTTTATTTCATCTGATGCTCTAATTTCCCCTCCAACTATAAGTCCTTTTCTCCCTAATACTTCAAGCTTTTTACCGCAATAAACTACGCTATGCATTATAGCTTCAGTTTGGATATTACCTTTTGCATATACTCTGCAATTTTCTATAAACTTAGCTATTAAATCCCCCTCACATATCAATTCTCCTTTATTTATACCCTGTATGCCTCTGTGTAATATGATATTTCCTTTAGAAATAATATTCGCCCCTTCGACTACTCCATATACTTCAACATCTTCATCTGCATCTATGGTAAATCCGGTTAATACGTTACCTTTTACTATAACCTTACCGACAAATTTAATATTTCCAGTAGAGTTATCAACACTACCTTCAATAGTATGAATTGGAAATACATTAATTTTATTGTCGATAATTTTTACTTCTCCCTTTATCATAGAAATAATTTTTGACCCATCTTCGCTTATAGATACATTCTTCCCTTTTGGTATACTAATTTTTTTGCCATCTTTAGCTTTAATGATATTACCATATACATCTTCTCCATTTTCTCCTTTTGTTGCAGGAATTATGGTAGCAAGCAATTCCCCCTCATCAACATTATTTATTAAAGATAAGTCTTTATAATCAACTCTGCCATCTTCTGTAATACGTACTTTTTTTTCTTTTATAATATTAAAATTATATTCGATTCTAGCATCTTCACCGTGTATTGCAGGTTTCCCTTTAGCGATCAGTATTTTGGTGTTATATTTTTTTTCGCTTACAATCTTGTCAATGTCTTCGTAAAATATTCCACTCTTTATATGCTTTTCCTCCAAAACTTTTAAAATATCCTCTTTATCAATCTCTTTGCCGCCAATTGGTGGATAAACTGTTAAATATGCTTCCATGCCTTCTTTATCAACTGTTATCTCATATTCAGAATCAATTGTTTTACCTGATTCTTCATCACTTTCAATTGCTAAATCCTCTAGCTTGTTTTCTTCCAAACCTTTTAGATCATATTCTATATTGTTTAACAGTTTTTCCATCTTGTTCAATTCAGGAACAAACTTTATAGTTGCGTTAATTTTATAAATTTTATTGAATAAAGTCCTTCTTTCTTCTATCACTTCAATATTAATATTATCTCTGGTTGTATTAAAATATTTTTCTGCTTCCATAATAAGTTTTTCTAAATCTTTTCCTTGGAGAGTTATCGTGTTGTTATTCATGTTTTCAACTCCTAAAAAACATTGTTAATAAATGAATTACTCTTTATAAGAAGAGTTTTGATTGTAAGCGTATATACGGAATGAGGAATAATTCTTGAAATCCATGTTGAGAAATTTATATTTAAATTGCTATGTTGCATTATTGCTTATAAAATAATAACTCAAGCTTTGCTTTTAATCTTAATATAGCTTTAGTATGAAGTTGGGAAACTCTGGACTCAGATATTTGAAGTATAGAACCTATTTCTTTATATGTAAGTTCCTCAAAATAGTAAAGAGTAATTACGCGTTTTTCTTTCTCTGGTAATAATTCAATAGCATGTGTTAAACCTTCTTTAAATTCTAAAGTTTCAATTGTATAAATTGGGTTATTGTAATCATTTCGAATATCTATATTTGCCTCCTT
>JAAYMO010000225.1 GCA_012521375.1 Clostridiales bacterium | reverse complement strand
TAACATTCTTTTTTAAATATATGCCTGAACTAATTAGAAATGGCAATATCTATCTTGCAATGGCTCCATTGTATAAGGTAACGCAAGGTAAGAACTTTCATTACCTATTGGATGATTCTGAATTAGAAGCTTATAAGCAGAAAAATAAAGGCAAAAAATTCGATGTAAGTTATTTCAAAGGTCTCGGAGAGATGAACCCAGAAGAGCTTCGTGCAACAACTTTAGACCCACAGAAAAGAAGGATGAAGCAAGTAACAATGGATGATGAAAAGATTGTTGCTAAAGTGTTTAAAGACTTGATGGGTACTAGCGTTTCTAATAGGAGAAAATTCATTGAAGATAATGCTGACATGGCCAATGTGAGTATATAGAGAAGTAGATGACTGACTGCACTTAAAATAAAAATGGAAGGTAGTGAACAATGTGAAACTTTTTAATATTTCATCAAAAGATATTATCTTGGGATTTCAGCATTTATTAGCAATGTTTGGAGCAACAACTCTAGTCCCGCTATTAACAGGGTTCAGTGTGCCAGTCGCACTGTTCTCTGCTGGAGCGGGTACCTTAATATTTCATATGGTTACTAGATATAAAGTACCAATTTTTCTAGGTTCTTCATTTGCATTTATACCAGTGGTTATATTGGTAGTAGAAAGAACTGGAAATTTACAATATGCACAAGGTGGAATTGTTGTGGCTGGTCTATTGTATACACTATTTTCTTATCTTGTATACAAAATAGGAGTGGATAAGATTTCAAGAATATTCCAACCTCATATAGTCGGCACGATGATTTTCATAGTTGGTTTTACTTTAATACCAACAGCAATTGATATGGTGAATTCAAACGTAGCATTGGGTTCAATAGTCGCTACAATTGCACTATGGATACAATTATCTGCAAAGGGTTTTATAAAACAAATGTCAATATTGGTTGCAATTGTTTCGGGCTATATAATTGGAGTATTCTTCAATGCGGTAGATTTTAGTCCTATTGTCAGTGCAAGTTGGCTGATAGTACCTGACTTTAGTTTACCCAAATTTGATTTAACAAGTATATTTATTATTGCACCTGTTGTTTTAGCCGTCTTCATGGAACACATTGGAGACATAATAGCTAATCAAACTATCACAGGTAAAAACTACCTCGAAGATCCCGGGCTACATAGAACTTTGTTGGGAGATGGAGTTGCAACATTGTTCGCAGGTATGATAGGTGGGCCAGCTAACACGACATATTCAGAGAATACTGGAATTTTGGCATTAACAAAGAATTACGACCCAAAAACACTTAGGATAGCAGCGGTGTATGCAATACTAATTTCATTTGCTGGTAAGTTGGCAGCAATATTCACTAGTATACCAACTGCAGTACTAGGTGGTATTAGTTTAACACTCTTTAATATGATATCTGCGATAGGAATAAAGACTATATATAGAGATCAATCATATAAAAGTATAAGAAAGATAATAGTTATAATTTTTATGCTAATTACTGGTTTTAGAACTGAATTAAATATAACAGAAGTGGTTTCACTTTCAAGTATGAGTGTCGCGGCAGTCGCCGGAATATTAAGCAACACCATCCTAGAGAAAATATTTAAGTTAAACTAAAAATAAAATCAAGACTCTATTATACAGGGTCTTGATTTGTACTTTTTAAAAAAATATAGTATAATATATTATAAAGATTGGAAAAGATAAAAAGGGGTGAATAGGTGTTTGAGATATATGTAGATGGAAGTTGCAGTGGAAATGGGGAAAAGGAAAACTTTGGTGGAATAGGAGTTGTTTTAGTAAAAGATAATAAAGTTGTTAAAGAATACAGCATACCAGTTTTTAACACCACAAACAATAGGGCAGAACTGAAAGCAGTTATATTTGCAATTCAAATTGCTAAAATTCTCAATAAAACAAATCCGCGAGAAATATTAATTTACTCAGATTCTGCCTATGTGGTGCAGATAGTTAATCAATGGATGTTTAATTGGGCGTCTAAAGGTTGGAAAAAAGCTGACAACAAAGAGCCTGAAAATCTAGATTTAGTAAAGATTCTATATC
>JAAYMO010000224.1 GCA_012521375.1 Clostridiales bacterium | reverse complement strand
ATTTTAATGATACAATTTTCTGCACGAGGACTTGCTCCTTTCTGGGAGATAATTTGTTTTTTGCAGAAACATTGTACCAGAAAGTGTGGCAAGTCCTCAATTTTCATTTAACTTTACAAAACGAATATTAAAAAAAGGAGGCAAATTTATGAAGATTTATACGAAAACTGGCGATAAGGGAAAAACTAGTCTATACGATAATACTAGGGTAGATAAGGACGATATAAGGGTAGATTGTTATGGGACCGTTGACGAACTTAATTGTTTTTTAGGTTTTGCCAAAAATTTTATTGATAACAGCCAAATGGTGGAAGAGATTAAAAAAATACAGAGAATGCTTTTTAATGTGGCAGGAGAATTGGCAACAAAGGACGGAAGTAAATTTCCGCATAAGATTGTGGAAGAGGATGTAGCGGAGTTGGAGAAGCTTATTGATTACTATATAAGCAGATCTAATGCTAATCCGAGATTCATACTTCCGGGAAGCAGCAAATCAAGTGGTGCATTGCACATTGCCAGAACAGTTTGTAGAAGGGCTGAAAGAAGGATAATAACTTTAAGCAAAGAAGAATATGTAAGCCCAGTTTTGATGAAATATGTAAATAGATTATCTGATGTAATCTATGCAATGGCAAGATATTTAGAGGATGAAGTTGAATTGATTGAATTTAACAAAGAATAAGTGCAATAAAGGCTTCCTCAATGCTTAAAATATTTTAATTAGGAAGCCTTTATTATATCTTTTGTATGCAAGCTTTATCTAAATACATTCTTCTATCAGCTTCAAGTAATAAATCATCGTTGGTTTTTTTTGAGTTTTCTATGGTGCTATAACCTAGTGCAATGTCTGGTTTAATCTTTTCATTATCATATTGCATACACATTTGTTTGATTCTTTTACAAATTTTGAGAGCTTCTTTACCTGAACAATTAGGAAGAATAATGGCAAATTCGTCTCCACCGATTCTGGCAATTATATCGGTTTTCCTACAGCATTTTCTTAATATGTCAGCCATTGTTTGAATCAGTTTGTCCCCAGCTTTATGACCATATAAATCATTAGTGCTTTTAAGACCATTCATATCTCCCATTATAAGGCTGTAAGGAAACTGTTTTGACTTGTTCATTCCTTCAAGTGTTTCATCGAAGTATGCTCTGTTATAAAGATCTGTCAATTTGTCGTGATAGCTTAAGTGATATATTTTACTTTCAGCTTCTTTTCTTAATGTGACATCTTGAAGTACGGCTTGTATTTCAGAGGTGAAGTAGTTATCATCTATTATTATGAGTCTGCCTTCTAATATAATACTTTTTTTCTCTTTATTAAGGATTGTAACTTCTATGTTTGTGTTTTGCATTTTACTGACAAGATTTAATAGTCGTTTTTTATATATTCGTTTTTGTGATTCTGTTAATACTAGTAAATCAAATATATTCATGTTTTTCAGTTCTTCTTTTGTATAACCTGTTGTTTCAGCGCAAGCATTATTTATAGAAATAAATTCACCATTTTTATCAAAGGTGCAAATTAAAGCGCATGCGTTCTCAAAAAGTTTTCTGTAACGTTCTTCACTTAATTTTAATTTGATTGCCGTTTCCTTTTGCTCAGTTATATCTCTTATAATACCTTTTTCTGAAATAGGATTACCATTTACATCTCTTTCCCATAAGGTCCACTCTTCAACCCATCTAATGCTCCCGTCTTTACATACAACCCTATAGGTGTGTTTGTATTCTTTCTCACGGGATGCTCTTTTTTCATAAACTTTATTTTTTGTTCTCTCTACGTCATCTTTATGCACAAAGTCCCAATAATCTATTTTGCCGCTTAGAAAATCTTCCGCACTATATCCATAGTTAGAGATATTTTTTGATACATATTTGACGGGGGTGTCAGCACATATTGACCATTCAAAAAGTACAATAGAAGTCTTTTCTAGTATGCCAAAGACCTGACTGAGTTTTTCTGTGTAAACAGAATTATCAGCTATAAGTTGTGTATCATCAGTCAAAGCATTGCCCCCCTTTCATGCTTATGCCGCTAATATTATTATAACTTTAAATAGAATTAAAGCAATAATGTTCTATAATAGACAAAAAAACAACTGAATTTTTTATATTTTAATAGGAAATATAACAAAACTATATGATAAATCATGCTAAGAATTAACATAATATGGAAACTATTAAGATAAATATTGGAAGAAAGGGAGGAAAGAGTTACTATATTATATAAGAAACAGCTTATTAAAAAAGAATACATAGCATGAAATAGGGGAGCTTTTAAGCAGAATATAAATAATTATATGAAAAGCGAGGGTGTTACTGTGAACTTTTATTTGGGCATTGATGGTGGTGGAAGCAGTCTTAAAGCATTATTGGGAGATGAGAATAAAAAAATAATCGGGGCTATTAAATCTGGTCCGGTAAACTATCAATCTGCAGGACTTGAAAAAACAAAAGCAAATTTTGCATCTTTGTTTAATTATTGCGAAAATTATTTTAAAGTAGCTATTGGTGATATTAAATGCATTTGTCTAGGATGTGCTGGAGCAAACAATAAACAAGACAAAATGATTTATGCTAACATGATTAAAGAACTAGGATATAAGGGAAAACTCCTTATATATAATGATGCTTATATTGCACTGGTGGGGGCAAATGGTGAGGCAAAAGGAGCAGTTTTAATAAGCGGCACTGGTTCAATTGCCTATGGTATAAGTAAAGATGGAAAACATGTTCGTGTTGGCGGATGGGGCCATATAATAGGTGACGAAGGTAGTGGTTATGCTATAGGGAGAGACGCTTTAAATGCAATAACTCGCAGTATAGATGGTATAATTCCCCAGACTAAACTAACTGAAGCCATATTGAATAAATTGAATATTAGCAATTTAGATGAACTGATTACATTTGTTTATGATCCTAATACCCAAAAACAACATATAGCAGAGCTGTCACCTATAGTAATTGAAAAAGCCAGTGAAGATAGAATAGCTGCAAAAATAGTAGATGATGCTGTTAATAACCTCTGGCAAATGGTTTATGGCCTGAAAATTAAAATGGATATGGATAGTTTTAATCTATCATTGTCAGGAAGTATATTAACAGAGACAGATGTGATAAGAAAAAAAATAATAAAAAAACTCAATGAAGAATTACCACAAATTCAAATAACCATGGGAAAATATAAACCTGATTATGGAGCTTTAACAATTGCATGGGCAGAAGCTGCCATCTAGCAGCTTCTGCTTGACCCGGTTACATATACAATATAACCTTTTTGGAATAAACCTTTATAATAGTCAATTTCAATACCAGGCAATAAATCAGCGATTTCTTTTTCAACGGAGAAGTTGATATTATCTACAGTATACGTTTCGTCGTTTTCTTGGGGCTCACCCTGAACCAATCCAAATACAGGGCCTGCTCATCCATAACCTTTTAGTACAATTCTATAATTCTTTAAGTCGCTTTCCAAAAATTGTTTTTTAGCAGCTTCAGATATGGTAATATTCATAAATCACACCTCGCTAAAACCTTATACCCCTAACGGGTATATATTTTACTTATATTATATTAGTTATTTGTTTCAAATGCAATAGGTAATTATACTAAATAATACTAATGAATTTAGAAATATATATTTAAAGTATAATTCTAGCTGCTATGTTCGGAAAATAAAATAATAGCACCTTGTATTATCAAGATGCTATTTAAAATTTACTTTCAATATAAGCCTACTCTATTTAAATATGTTGTTATTTAAATAATCCCATAGATTTGTTTCTAACCATCCGTCACAGTTTTGTGTAATTTCAACTATTAAGAAACAATCGTTAGGACCTGTTACTTCTTTTATAGATTCATATATTTTGCCTATATCGTGTTCAGATTTTATAATCCATAAGTTATTAAAACACTGAACCCAATTGTCTTCATAAGAACTTTCTTTTATTATTTTGTGAAGATTGTATACGCTTTTACTGTTCCTAGCTATGTCATAAGTTATTAAATAAGATTTCAATTGGCCCACCCCTTTGCCTGCCTTTACTACCTGTAGAATCGAACAAATTTTATTGAATATATATCACACAGAAGCAAATCATCGGTTTCAGCTTCATTGATTATGATATAGCTGACTCCCACATCCACTAATGTGCCTTCCCTATCTACAAGCATATTTGTACCTATAAGAAATTCTACTTTGACCCTAGCACCGATATTATTTCTCAGATAGCCTTGTGTATATTGAGTCTCCATAACTTCTGGAGGAATTGCAGATGGAAGCATATCTTGCATTGGCATTTGGGTTACTTGAGGCATCTGGGATATCTGGGGTGTCTGAAATATCTGAGGCATTTGAGATGCTTGAGATACTTGTGGCACTTGTGATACGCCCTGACCAGTTGCAGGCATTTGATTTTGCATCATTTGACTGTTATATGATCCATATGGATAAGTAGTGCCTCCCATTTGCTGCAAAGGTATAACAGGAATATTGTTAACTCTATAATTGTCCATATAGGCTATTATTACACTCCTTTCAAATCAAGTTAAATAATATAATTCAGTAGGATTGTAGAAACAATGCTCACCTACTCTTACAGCAAAGGTGCTTGTGCCGTTTCTAGGAAAAATTTGAGGGCATATAGGCTGGAAAGGATTAAAGTACCAGAGACACCAAGCTACTCCTAAAAGCTTATTTCCTGATAAAGCCCAATCTGCGACATCATAGTGTATTTGTTCAGGAGGATTAGCCCATATAGTCTGGGGATTAGGTCTGCCACCGAGAACAGAAGTCATGCAGTCAAACTGTCCTGGTTGATTTAATACTCTTCTTAAATCGCCTTGACATATTCTGAAATACTCGCCATTTGGAATATGAACTCTGTTCATCACAACTGTGGCTACTGCTTTCATTCCGTTTTCTCCTTCCCCGCCTGCTTCGCATTTTATCAATCTTGCAAATAGTTCTCGAATGTCATATGCCATATCATACACCTCTAGAACAATGTTAATAACATTATATGTTTATATATTAAAGCTGGTGCCGTTACAATCATATTTGTTAATAAATGTTTTGAAATATATGAAATTTGCAAGCTTAGGGCTCAGTTATAATAATAAATAATGAAAAAATAAAACACTATGTGTCGAAATATTACGAATATAGATAATTGATCGACAATTCAAAAAATTAAGTTGTAAATATCTTGAATTATTGCTAAAATGTAAAGAGAATTATGATTTGCATACAAATCATCCTCAAGCAATATGATAAATAGAAAAACATTTTATGGGTGATTTTTATGCAAAAATAAATTAATAGGAGGTATCCTATGGATAAATTAATGGAAATCAACGGTATTATTAACTCCTTTGTTTGGGGCCCATATATGTTGATACTTTTAGTAGGCACAGGTGTATATCTAACTCTACGCACTAATTTTATGTCTATTACAAAATTGGGCTATATTCTGAAAAACACTTTATTTAAGATGTTTAAAAAAGAAGGAAAAGGCGAAGGCGAAATTACAGCATTCCAGGCTGTTGCAACAGCATTGGCAGCAACTGTAGGTACGGGAAATATTGCTGGTGTTGCTACAGCAATAGCATTGGGAGGCCCTGGAGCTGTATTTTGGATGTGGTTGTCGGCTATATTTGGAATGACTACTAAGTTTGGTGAAGTTGTCCTTTCTATCAATTACAGAGAAAAAACCCCAGATGGTCGTTTTGTTGGCGGTCCTATGTACTATATTGAAAAAGGCTTGAAGATGAAATGGTTGGCCTATGTATTTGCGGTGTTTGGTGCAATTGCTGCTTTTGGTATAGGTAACATGGTTCAGT
>JAAYMO010000223.1 GCA_012521375.1 Clostridiales bacterium | reverse complement strand
GTTTCCTAGCATAAAAATTGTATTTATATTGCTGTTCACCAGTTCGTAGGATGCATATATCTCTTCTATGGTTTTATTCTTATCATAGCTTATTCTTTCATATCCTGGCTTGTTATCTTCTCTGTTTGTTTGTTTAATGCCTTCAGTATTACTTTGAACCTTTTGGTATGTATCGCTGAGAATTGGTTTTTCATTAGTTTTTTCTAGAGGCTTAACTTGGTCTACACCTCCTTCCTTATTCTCGTTATCTGCTTTTTCTACTATTTTGAATTTTTCCAACATACTTATCATTTTTGACATAACATCTCTCCCCTTATTGTATCTATTATTTTTTATTCTAAATTATTATGAACAAGCCCAATAATATATTTGCTATTACATCAAGTAGTATATAATGTTTTTTCCTAAAAGCAGAGATATAAGTAAAACCAAAAAACCAGCTAAAAAATATGAGAATTTTTCAGAAAACCTATAGTTCTTTCTTAGTAAAAGGTTATTTGCCAGTTTTATTACTTTATTGCAAACAAATAGAATAAAAGCAGAAGCAAAAAGTACAAATAATATGAATTTCAACATAAAAACTCACATCCCAAGTTTATTAAGAAGTATTTTACAAGTGAAATCTAAAGTCTAAAAATATACACAATTATATATTATCATGCATAATTCACCAATAGATGTAAATACTTCTGATACTTTTGTACTAATTTTCTCTTTTTTTCTCCAATTCCTGTATATCACTGAGTTAACCAAAGCTTGGGCTTCATTCCCTCTCCCTTATCAATTCTGCTTATATGCATTTGTAACACTTGGGACAAATCTGCATATTTTGTACTAAAAAAAGAGGTGTTTTTTGTGATTAAGCTTTTATCAAAAGCGATTCTTATAGTTTCAGTATTTATTCTCTCTATGGTCATTATTTTGTCAGGCTGCATGCCAAAAATAAGTTCCGTAGAAAAAGATATAGATGATTCAATGGCCGAAGAGCCAAAGAAGCTTACAATATACAGCGGTCGACAAGAAAAGTTCATCATACCCATGGTGGAAAGGTTTGAGCAGCAGACAGGTATAAAAGTGAATCTCATTTCAGGCAAAGCAACAGAATATGCCCACAGAATAGTGGAAGAAGGCAGAAATACCCAAGCAGATGTATTCTTATCCAACGATGCAGGTGTTTTAGAATATCTTCGTCGTGAGAATATGCTAGCACCTATAGATGAAAATGTACTGAAAGTGGTACCAGTAAATTACAGAGCAGTGGATAATACTTGGGTTGGTGTTACTGTAAGATGTAGAGTATTCATATATAACAAAGATTTAATAAAGCCTGAGGATATGCCTAAATCATTGTTTGATGTGGTTGACCCTAAGTATAAAGGTCAATTCACCATAAACAGAGCTGGAAATGAATCCATGGTAACCTATTTTGCTTCAGTAAATTCCCTTGTAGGACCTAAAGAAACTTTGGAGTTACTCAAAGGAATAATGGCCAATGAGCCGCTTATACTACAAAGCCATACCGATGTCAGAAGGGCAGTTGGAAGTGGAGAAGTTAAATTCGGCTTTGTTAACAATTATCATTATAAAATGCAGCTTCTAGAGGAAGGCATGAATAATGTAGGGGTCATATTCCCTGACCAGGGGGAAGGAGAGATGGGCACCTTTGCCAATGTATCAGGAGCAGCCATTACTAAGCATGCAAAACATCCTAAAAACGCTCTTGCTTTCATCCAATTCCTCCTTGAGCCGGAACAGCAGAAGCTAAATGATGAAACTCCTATAATACCAGGTATTGAAGGAGTAGAATATGATGAATACAAGACTGCAAATACCTCTCTTAGCGATGTAGGTCCACTATGGGAAGAGACTATAAAACTTATGGAAGAGGCGGGTTATTCAGACTAGGAGGTATAATATGAATTCCTTAAATAAAATATGGTTAAATATTTGGAAGGGTAAACCACCGAGCTTGACCCTTCTCTTCATAAATCTTTTTTCAGCTTGTATCTTGATGATGCCCTTGATATATATACTATCAAGGGCTATCACTTCACCTTGGGAAAAATGGAGTGTGCTTTTTCGTTCTAGAATTCCCATACTTTTATGGGACACAATATCACTTGCTTTAACTGTAGCACTGTTTACTACTGTCATAGGAGTAATATTGGCTTGGCTCACGGAATACACAGATCTGGCATTTAAAAAATACATGCGCTTAATATTTACATTACCCTTAGTATTTCCCCCCTATATAGGCGCTCTCACCTATATAATAATATTCGGCAGAAGGGGAGTCATGTACTCATTGATAGGCAGCAGTATAATAGATGTGTTTTCCTTCTTTTCAGTAGCTTTTATATTTTCCATGTTTACTTTTCCCTATACCTATCTGACGGTTTCGGGCAGTATGAGAAAGATAAGCGGCAACTATGAGGAAGCAGGCCGCTCCTGTGGCGCTCCTTATTCTACTATATTTATGAGAATAATGCTTCCCCTTGTGAAGCCTGCAATACTATCAAGCAGCATGATAATTATCTTCTATATAATATCTGATTTTGGAGGAGTGGCAATGCTCCGATATACTACATTTACCAGCAGCATTTATTTTCAGATGATAGGGAAGCTGGACAGATCAGGTGCAGCCATATTGAGCACTCTTTTGATAGTATTAGGTTTCTTATTGTTAGCATTAAAAGCAAATATATTAAGAAAAGTATCCTTTTATCAAAGCCCCAAATCCAATAGGGTAAAGAATCCTATTAAGCTGAGAAAATTGAAACCTTTGGCTTGGATATTTATACTTCTGGTTATATTTTTTTCACTTATACTACCCTTGTCTACATTGATAATATGGAGCATAAAAGCAATACATCAGGGGGCACTGGGTATAAAATCTCTATATTATATAAAAAACAGTTTGGTAGTCAGTATTGGTGCAGTTTTAATTACAATGACGTTATCTCTGCCAATTGCATATATGAAATACAGACATCCATCAAAAATAACATCTGTATTGAACAGCATCTGCCACTTGGGCTCTATAGTCCCGGGAATACTATTGGCTTTAGGCATTGTTTTTATAATCAATAGATATTTTACATTTTTGGTAGGAAGCCATCTGATTTTGATAATAGGTCACAGCATGCGCTTTATACCAAGGAATCTTCAATCGGCAGAAGCTTCTATGTCCCTCATATCCCCTGCATTGGATGAAACCGCCTTCAGCCTGGGAAAGAAATTCAGCACCGTACTTTATAAGGTTATACTGCCTACTATATCCCCAGGAGTACTATCCGGCGGAGCTATGGTACTGGTAAGCTCTCTAAAAGAGCTGCCCATGACTTTGATGTTAAGGCCTCCTGGCTATGACACATTATCAGTCAGATTGTGGTTGGCAGCCAGTGATGGTTTTTATATAAATGCCGCTCCTTCTGGATTATTCATTGTGTTGGCATCAATCATTCCATTGTATTATTTGGTTAGGAAAGAGAAGGTGAAGGAAAATGGCATATCTTGAGATAAAAAATTTATCAAAAAAATATGATGCATCTTCTGATTATGTATTAAAAAGGCTAAATCTCGAGATAGAAAAAGGTGAATTTGTAACTCTCCTAGGTAAAAGTGGATGTGGTAAAACCACTTTGCTTCGGATAATATGCGGCTTCGAGACTCATAATAAAGGTGAAATATGGCTTAAGGATAATATAATCTCCAGTCCAACCATATGGATACCCCCTGAAAAGAGAAATATAGGTATTGTATTTCAGGATTATGCCCTTTTTCCCAATATGACAGCCTGGGACAATGTTGCCTTTGCATTGGGAAAAGATAAGAATAAGATATCTGAGACAGATGAAATCTTAAAGATCATGGGTCTAAACGATATAAGAAATCACTACCCTCACCAGTTATC
>JAAYMO010000222.1 GCA_012521375.1 Clostridiales bacterium | reverse complement strand
GATAGGATTATTTAAAGGGGGAAGTGAGGTTGAAAAAATTTATAGCTGTGCTTCTGTGTATGGTTATATTAGCTGCCGGAGCAGCTTTCTATATAACATCACTATGGACTCAATCTCCATATGCAGAAGATCAAAATTATTTATTAATAGGAGCGGATATTATTACGGATGTGGAAGAACCATTGATAGAAGATGGAAATATACTTCTCTCTTTCAAAACCATAAAAAAATATCTTGACTCTAATGTATTTTGGGACGATAAGGTTCAAAAGGTGGTATTTACTACTAAGGACAAACTTATTACGATGAAAACAGACAAGCTTACTGCTATGGTTAATCAAAAACCTTTTGATTTAAATGTGCCTGCAAGAATGGTAGATGATGTTCCTTATATACCAATAAAATTTTTAGAGGACATGCTGAATATACAGGTAAATCTGGCTTCAAATAGAATTGCTGTTATAGATTATAATAAAGATGCTGTAATAATGGGAGAACTAATGGTAAATAAAGGGTTAAAGCGAGATGCCACTATATTTTCTCCCTATGTGACAAAGCCTCTTAAAAAAGAGGACAAGGTTAGAGTTTTTGAACAAGTAGGCCAGTGGTATAAAGTGAGAACGGCAGATGGCATAATTGGATATCTACAAGGAAAATATTTGAATATTACAGAGGCAACTATCAAAGGACCACCAACTCAAGAGCCTGATATTGAGCCATTTAAGCCTGATAAGGGTAAAATAAATATGGTATGGGAGCATGTTATAAATAAAAACCCTGATGTGAGAAAGCTGAAACCTATAGAAGGATTGGATGTAATTTCTCCAACCTGGTTTGCGGTAGTCGACGGAGAAGGGAATGTGGCCAATAATGCTGACATGGAGTATGTTGAATGGGCACATAAGAATGGTTATCAGGTATGGGGTCTGGCCTCCAATGATTTTAACCCAGATATAACTCATGAATTTTTAAATAATACAGATATAAGAGAAAAAATAATAAGTCAGCTTCTCATTTATGCAAAACTCTACAAGCTGGATGGTATTAATATAGATTTTGAGAATATTTATGTAAAAGATAGGGACATGCTTACTCAGTTTATGCGAGAGCTATATCCTTTATGCAGAGAACAAGGACTTACTCTTTCTATGGATGTTACATTCATATCAGGAAGTGCAAACTGGTCTCAATGCTATGATAGAAAGGCTTTGGCAGAAGCGGTTGATTATATGGCTGTCATGGCTTACGACCAACACTGGGCTACAAGTCCAAAAGCTGGCTCAGTAGCACAATATAAATGGGTAGAGAACAATTTAAAAAGAATATTGGAAGAGGTACCAGAGGAAAAGGTAATACTTGGGATGCCATTTTATACTAGATTATGGCAGGAAGAGAAGGTGGATGGAAAGACAAAGGTCACTTCCAAGGCCTTGTCCATGGGTAAAGTTCAAAGTATACTAGATGAGAAAAAGCCAGAAGTTATTTGGGATCAGGATAGCGGGCAATATTATGCTCAATATACTGAAGATGGAGTAACTTATAAGATATGGATAGAAGATGCTGAATCAATAAATCTTAAATCTTCGCTGGTTCACAAGTATAATTTAGCTGGAGCTGCGGCTTGGAGAAGAGGATTTGAAACAGAGGACATCTGGCCTGTTATAGCTCAAAACTTAAAGGAAACAGATGATTACAGCCAGTGGGCTCAGGCAAATAAATAGAAGAAAGCTACAGTGCCTGTATATTAGATATGTGCTTCAGATATAAGAGTTCGCTTTGGAGTTTTGCATCCAAAGGACATCCATGTCCAAGGATGCCTAGGCTGGCATCCGTGCCAGCCTTACGGCTTTTTAGTTCGTTCTTCGCTAAGAACTGCTACAAAGCTCACAATATATCTTCAGTATATATCTAACATACACACTGTAACTGATGTAAAGGTAATCTAATGGAT
>JAAYMO010000221.1 GCA_012521375.1 Clostridiales bacterium | reverse complement strand
TATTCTGAATCCTTTTTCATCTAACTTAAGATTTTTTGCAATATTGGAGGCAACTTTAAATATATGGCCGATAATATTATAACCATTCTCATCAAGTTCCATAATAGATTGAACATGAGTCTTAGGAACAATAAGAATATGAACCGGAGCTTCCGGATTGATGTCATTAAATGCCAACACCTTATCATCCTCATATACCTTACTGGAAGGTATTTCACCCTTAATAATTTTGCAAAATACGCATTGGTCCATGATTATAATTCACCTCCCTAAATGGGCTAAGAAAAATATTCAACAAAACATTTGAAAATCCTTCTATCAACTAAATCTTTTCCAAAGTCCCAAGCATAATATCATCTTTTATGCTTTTCAATTGAGTATCGATTATTTCGCCCTTAATATCATATGCAGCCTCAGCAATAACTCTTATATAGTTATCTGTCAATCCTTCATAATATTTACTACTATCATCAATCTGTTGCTCATAGAGAACTTTTAGGCTTTTGCCTATCATTCTTTTCTTAAATTTTTCGCTATTCTTTCTTGCTATTTCAGACACAATTTTACTTCTTTCATTCTTTACCTTAGGATTGACTTGATCTTTAAACTTCTCTGCAGGTGTACCCTTTCTCGGTGAAAACTTAAATATATGCATACCGCTGAAAGAAATCTCCTCTATGAATTTTATAGTTTTTTCAAATTCTTCATCTGTTTCTCCAGGAAAGCCTACAATAAGATCTGTTGTAATTCCTACATCAGGATATATATCCCTTAATTTTTCCACTACTTCCCTATACTCTTGAGTTGTATATTTTCTATTCATCCTTTTCAACGTAGCATCACAGCCGCTTTGCAATGATAAATGAAAATGTCTGCATAACTTGTAAAGATGAGGAAGTCGAGTAAAAAAGTTATCATCAAAAGTCATTGGCTCCACAGAACTCAACCGTATTCTCTCTATACCTTTTACTTCATGAACCTTCTCAATTACATCTATAAGTCCAATATTTCCAAAATCTTTGCCATAAGAACCTACATGTATGCCTGTTAGCACTACTTCTTTATAACCTGCATCGGCTAATATTTCTACCTCTTCCAATATGCTCTCCAATCTACGACTTCTTATTTTGCCTCTAGCATAGGGTATAATGCAGTAAGTACAATATTGTTGACATCCTTCTTGAATCTTAATAAAAGCTCTGGAACGGGACTTATAGTTTCTGATGCTCATATCCTCAAACTCTTTTACTTCCATTATATCGCCTACAACAGTAATCTTTTTGTCCGTTTTTTGCGCCTCTTCCACTAACTCCACTATCTTTGAGCGTTCATTAGTACCTACCACAAGTTTAACTCCAGGTATATTCAGAATCTCCTCAGGAGCAACTTGTGAATAACATCCCACAACTGCAATAACTGCATCCGGATTATGATCCATTGCTCTTCTTATTATTTGACGTGATTTTCTGTCTCCCATATTGGTTACAGTACAGGTATTTATAATATAAATATCTGAATAACCATCATATTCAACAATCTCATATCCTGCATTTTCAAAAGCTTCTATCATAGCTTCCGTTTCATATTGGTTTACTTTACATCCCAAAGTATAAAAAGCTACCTTATTCAATGTCTTTCCTCCATTTTATTGCATCTCATCAAATTCATACATTAAACAGCTTAATACAGCGATCCCTGCTGTTTCAGTTCGTAGAATTCTAGGTCCCAAAGTTACTGTAATTACTCCTTTATTTAAAGCTTCCATAACCTCAAAATTTTCATACCCGCCTTCAGGTCCAATAAAGATTCCTATTTCTCTAATATTTTTCCCATGTATAGCATCTTTTAGAGGATTGTTTTGGTCCATTTCATAGGGCATTATTGCTAAATCAAGAGTCGCAGCCTCTTCTAAAGCATCTTTAAACTCTTTTGGCCTATCGATTATAGGTATTATACCTCTTCTACATTGCTTAGCCGCTTCAATAGCTATCCTTTGCCATCTTTCGATTTTTTTTCTTATATTTTGCTCATCTGACAGTTTTACAACATTTCTTGCATTTACAACAGGGACAATTCGATTAACTCCCAGCTCGATACATTTCTGAACTATTGTATCCATCTTAGCTCCTTTTGGAATTCCTTGATAAAGCACAACTTTAATCGTTGGTTCGGTATTAGTATACTCTTTTCTTAAAATTTTTGTCTTTACTATATGTTTGTCCATATCTTTTATAGCTGCATAATAGTCAACACCTTCACCATCACAAAGCACTATAACATCATCAATCTTCAACCTCAATACTTTAGTAATATGCTGAACATCTTCTCCTGTTATAATTATGCTATCCATTTTAATATCTTTTTTATCTATAAAAAAACGATGCATATCAATCCCTCTTTACTACTATTGCACACCATTCACCCATTTGGGCAATTTCTAAAATTGTAAACCCATTTATTTTTAATTCATTGACCACATCTTCCTGTCTATCCAGAATTATCCCAGAAGATATAAATATACCTCCAGGATTAAGAAAAACATATGCTTGATGAGCAAAGGATATTATTACGTCAGCAATTATATTTGCAACAATTAAATCTGCCTTTTCTGCTGCTATATCCAGCAAATTTCCTTTCTTTACTTTGATTCTATGACTTTCTTTGTTTATTTTTACATTTTCGTCTGCTACTTTACAAGCTACCTCATCCAAATCAACACATAATACTTTTTCCGCACCCAGCTTTGCAGCTGTTATTCCCAATATACCTGAACCACAACCTACATCATATACATAATTTTGTTTCTCTACATATTTCTCTAATAGTTTTATGCACATAATAGTTGTTTCATGGTTGCCAGTGCCAAAGGCCATACCTGGATCGATTTCAACAACTATATCTCCATCTTGCGCCTCATATTTTTCCCATGTAGGTTTCACAACCACCCTCTCTCCTGCCTTAAAGGGTTTAAAATATTTTTTCCAAGAAGTAGCCCAATCTTCTTCCTTCATGACTTTGGTAAGAATATCTCCTCTTCCTTTATCAAGGCCATGTTGAGTCAAACAA
Source organism: Clostridiales bacterium (assembly GCA_012521375.1). Taxonomy (GTDB): domain Bacteria; phylum Bacillota; class Clostridia; order Lutisporales; family Lutisporaceae; genus Lutispora. Next base: position 46 of record JAAYMO010000221.1, on the reverse strand, counting down.
TCTACTCTAGATTTAATACGATGAAGCAGGTCATCAGAAAAATATT
>JAAYMO010000220.1 GCA_012521375.1 Clostridiales bacterium | reverse complement strand
CAGGCGTTAGCCTGTTCATTTTTACCCTTGACTATCCACAGTGCAGCAGTTTTAATCTTGCTTGCGGAATTTTGAGCTATTCTACGAATCTTAATGCTAATTTTTCATATTAACTTTACAAAGCCATATTATCCAAAATACTTATCTATATATTTTTCAGCGCTTATAGCTGCTACAGCTCCATCAGCGGCAGCTGTGATAACCTGTCTCAAAGGAGTATTCCTTACATCACCAGCTGCAAAAATACCTTCGACTGATGTCTTCATCTCTGAATCTGTTATAATATATCCTTTTTCATCTAAATCCACTATACCTTTTACAAATTCAGATACTGGTCTTGTACCTATAAAAATGAATACACCGTCAGTTCTATAATCAGTAATCTCGCCGGTTTTAACATTTTTAAGTTTAACTCCTTCTACAATTCCGTCGCCATATATTTCTTCTACAACAGAATCCCACATTACTTGTATCTTTTCATTAGCCAATGCTTTTTCTACAATGGATTTTGCAGCTCTAAATTGATCTCTTCTGTGCACTATAGTAACCTTATCAGCAAATTTTGTAAGATAAATGGCCTCTTCTACTGCCGCATCTCCTCCACCTACTACTACTACTTCTAACTCAGTAAAGAAATCAGCATCACAAGTAGCACAATAAGAAACTCCTTTTCCTCTGAAAGTATCTTCTCCAGGAGCTCCCAAGTTTACTTGCTGAGCACCAGTAGCAATTATTATTGCTTTTGCCTTTACCTCTCCTTCTTTTAACTTTAACACTTTAATCTTATCGTTGAGATCAAATCCAACTACTTCACCTTCTAGAAAATCTGTACCAAAAGCTTTCGCTTGTTCTCTCATTCTTTCCGTCAGTTTAGGTCCTGTTGGATTCTCAATAGAGCCTGGGAAATTTTCTAGTTCTTCAGTTGTTGCAGCCTGTCCTCCCCATTTGCCTTTTTCAATTATCACTGTATTTAACCTGCCTCTTGATGCATATAAGCCTGCTGAAAGACCTGCAGGTCCTCCGCCTATTATGGCAACATCGTAAACTTTATCCATTATTCTACCCCTTTCAAAGTTTTGATATGTATATCATTAGATATATTCCTTGTACTTATTCGCATTTTTATATTGAAATTCCCAGACTTGATAATGCACTTTCTATAAACTTTGCATCAAGTAACTGAAAATCTTTTAACACTTTTTCACTCCACTGAGGAGTGGGATTATCTTTAGCCAGCTTTTTATAACTTTCTATGCTTGATTCTATAATCGAAAGGGATTGATAACACAAAGGCCCCTTTTTTTCATCAAGCAATATACTTCTGTAGGGTGTCTCATTTGGTTTAAGGCTTCCCATCAAAGGATGTGATACCAGAATATCTCCCAAATGTATTTTATCCCTTGCCGCATATAATACGTCTAAATATCCACCCTTTATATATATAACATCTATTATCTCGTTAAATAATTCACATATATATGAATTATTTGTTATTATTTTCATATTCTTTAACAGGTCAATCACCTCTCAGCCCTGCTTGTATATCTAGTATATGTTTTTATAATCATGGGTAATCTTTTTAAGGTGCATTTTTTGTTTATAATGCTGAATTATTCCGTGAATTGCCTCTTTTTCTCCCATATATTACAAAAAAGAGATAGAAGCAGTAGCCTCCATCTCTGTCATCAACCTGAGAGATTCTTCTATAAAAATAGAATTGCTCCTTCGGTGCAAATGCTTTCCAGAGTTATGTCCGACTGCGGTCCTTTTGCCTGAGAGTTTCATTAACGGGCTTTTAATATTTTTTTCTCCTTCGGCTCCCAACATATATTGGGTATCTCCCGCCAATCTTCATCCATTAATATGAAATTGTATGTATGAGATATTTATACAAACTTACTAATTTAATCTACATCTAAAGTATATACAATTTGTTTCATATATTCAAGTCATTTTTTTATTTTTT
>JAAYMO010000219.1 GCA_012521375.1 Clostridiales bacterium | reverse complement strand
TAATTTAATATATATTGATGATAACATTATAAATAAATAAAAATATATATAGTCCAAGATTATGGATTAACTCTTCTAGAGCCCTTAGGTGTCATAAAATTATATCAAGGGCAAATATACTGTTATTAATATAAGGGGTGAGCAAAATGAATATAAGAACACTTTCCTTTAAGGGAGGAACTCATCCGCCGCACAGCAAGGAAGCAACAGAAAAACTAGCCGTTGTAAAGGCTAAATCACCAGAAGTTGTTGTAATACCAATGCAGCAGCATATCGGTGCACCTTGCGAACCAATTGTTAAAGTTGGTGATGAAGTAAAGGTTGGGCAAAAAATTGGTGAACCCAAGGGATTTGTTTCATCTCCTGTGCATTCCAGCGTATCTGGAAAAGTCATTGCAGTAGAGCCCAGACTTTATTCAGGCGGAACGAAAGTAAACTGTGTGGTAATACAGAATGATATGCAAGACACTATATCGGAGACTGTTAAGCCTAAAGGCAGTCTTGAAACTTTATCTGCTGATGAAATAAAGGAGATAATAAAAGAATCAGGTATTGTGGGTATGGGAGGAGCTGCTTTTCCAACTCATGTAAAACTTGCTATACCTCCGGGAAAAACTGTAGATACAGTAATCTTAAACGGTGCAGAATGTGAACCTTATTTGACTTCTGACCATAGGCTTATGCTGGAGAATCCGGATGCTGTTGTTTACGGATTGAAAGCTTTAATGAAGGCTTTAAGTGTTACCAAGGGGTTTATAGGCATTGAAAACAATAAGCCTGATGCATTGGAGGCAATGTACAATGCTGCTAAGGATGAAAAGGATATAGAAGTTGTAGCTCTTAAAACTAAATATCCCCAAGGTGCAGAGAAACAACTGATTTATGCTTGCACAGGTAGGGAAGTACCTTCCGGAGGATTACCTGCAGATGTAGGAGTGGTTGTAAATAACGTAGGAACATCAGCTGCAATAGCTGATGCTATAAAAACAGGCATGCCTTTGATTCAAAGAATCGTAACTGTAACAGGAAAAGGCGTAAAGAATCCTCAAAACCTGCTAGTTAAAATTGGGACATCCTTTAGAGAAGTTATTGATGAATGCGGTGGTTTTTCTGGTAGAGTAGGAAAAGTTGTTGCAGGTGGCCCTATGATGGGTATAGCTCAGTATTCTATTGATATTCCTGTAATAAAAGGAACTTCAGGCATCTTAGTTTTGACAGAAGAAGAAGCAAAGTTACCTGAGCCGTCAAATTGCATTAGATGCGGCAAATGTGTTAATGTATGTCCCATAAACCTTATGCCGTTCATGATAAGCAATTATTCACTATTAGATAGATTTGATAAGGCCGAAGAAGTAAATGCTATGGACTGCATAGAGTGCGGCTCCTGCTCTTTTATTTGCCCTGCAAAGAGACCTTTGGTTGATTCTATTAGGGTTGCAAAAAGAGAAATTCTGGCAAAGCGTAAAAAAGCGCAGTCCAAGTGATGGGAGGTATTATGTTGGATAGCACTATGTTTAGAGTAACTTCTTCTCCTCACATTAGATCAGGAGAGACCACTCAAAGAATAATGCTGGATGTAATCATTGCATTATTGCCTGCACTATTTGCAGGAATATACTATTTTGGAATGAGATCATTAATCGTAACTTTAGTTTCTGTTTTATTTGCAGTGGCAACCGAGGTTGCAATGCAAAAAATAATGAAAAGACCTGTAACTGTAGATGATTTAAGTGCAGTTGTAACAGGCATTTTATTGGCATTTAATGTACCCTCAACCGCTCCATTGTGGATGGTAGCCATCGGCTCCATATTTGCTATTGCAATAGTAAAACACTGTTTTGGCGGTTTAGGACATAATTTCATAAACCCAGCATTGGCAGCAAGAGCTATGTTATTGGCTTCCTGGCCAGTGAGAATGACTTCATCAGCATTCTTAACACCTGGTACAGATGCAGTAAGCAGTGCAACACC
>JAAYMO010000218.1 GCA_012521375.1 Clostridiales bacterium | reverse complement strand
TGCATGAACCACAATTTATGCACTTATCATAATTAACTTTCGGATACCAGAAACCTTCATTATCAATATCCATAGAAATACAATTTTGAAGACATATAGTAGAACAAGCATGACAGCCCGTACAGTCCTTTTTATTTTTTATTTCTAAGTTAATCATAATTCTTTCTCCCTGGTAGAAATTCTAAAAAAGTAAAATTTAGAGAAAACAAATATCGAATAAAAATGAGTATACAATGATCCTATTACCTAACTGCTATAAATTATTTAGTCCCGACGCATCAATAACTCTCAAATCCTTAAAATTACTGCCCCTCATAACCCCAATAAAAGTACTAATACCGTCACTGGCACTAAAATAAACCCTCACACCATCATGAGCTTTAACAGAACAACTTCTGTATAACTGTGCTCTATAGAAGCTGTTTATATATAAAATAGACGGCCTTAATAGTTCTCTTATAAATTTAAAATTAATTCCATCATCACTTTCATAATAGTTAATTCCTCTATTACCTGTTAAAGTATAGTTTATTAAATGGTAGTTTCCGTCAAAGTAGTTTACATCAATGTGCCAAGGATCTATATAATGTTCTAATGCAATAGTTGTTTTTTTCGCCCAATTATGCGCATCATTACTCTCGGCGTATATAATATTTCTATTAGCTAGTGTTGGTAATGTATCAACATACCACATACGATATGTTTTTCTATCAGAATCCCATATGATTGAGGGGCTCCTAACCATTGCGTCTAAGCTTTTGCTACTTTGAAAGTCCATTAACAATTCTCTTTTGCTCCAATTCCTACCATCTTTACTCGTTTTCCTAACTAAATAGGTAGGATATTGCATCTTTTTTTCTTTTTGGGTTCTATCCATATGAGTTATTCTGTACCAACATTCTAGTTCTTTTGTATCATCCCTATAAACTAAATGAGGATCGGAAAAATAATCGCCATTTTCAATTTCAGTTGAATTTAAATCATCTATCGGATTGTTATTTTTACCTGTTCCCCAATTTATACCATCATTAGACCAATATATACATGGGCACTCCCATCTAGCTCTATATGGAAGGCCACCAATAGGGTAAGGTGTCTGAACCATCCAATACTTGTAACCAAACAATCCATCTTCAACATATATTACTGAAGGGTGAAAGGGTTGATTGTATCCGCTAAAATCTCTTAATGTTAATGGTCGTAATGCGTTCTTTTCAAACCTTGGTATTTTAAATATCAATCTACGCCCCACATTTAAGACTTTTTTTATTAATCTCATACTATCACACCTTATTAGTTTCCATGCACTATTCTGCACTTTAAATTTCTTATTACTCTCTTGGTAGGTTTCCTTATAAGATCCTTTTCATATTGATTCATACCATAATGCCACATAGAAATACAAAAAATTATCACATAAATAAATGCATATATTAAAAATATGGTTATACGATATAAGTCTACAAATAAATATATCGATATACCTACAATTGTAGGCAGCAAAAGGGCTTTTATTAGCCCGAATATTTCTTTCCAAAAATATATTATATCAAGACCTATTTTTTTATGGTAATACCAATTCATAATTAAGACATTACATATAAGCAAAGAAACTGCCGTGCCTGTAGCAGCTCCTACCCCGCCGTATGCTCTGGCCAGGGGAATACTTATAAACAAATTACTTATCGCCATAAAAAAGTAAAGCCAAGACCGAAACTGATGCATATTTTTGGCCTTTTGTATTTCAATTCCTAAATTTTGTGTTAATGGTATTGTGACAGGCATCATTAAAAGTAATGCAATATGATATGCTTCAACATAATTCTTGCCAGCCCACATACTTATGAACGGTCGACCAAAAAATATGAAACCTGAACATATTAATGAAAGTAAAATAAATTGGATTCGACCTACTCTTGTAAATAAGCTAGTCAGCTCTTTATTATCGTTTTTTGCTGCCACCATCCTGTTGACCCTTGGAATAAAAACATTAGATATAGCAGTAGATAGTGATATATAGTAACTATTTAACTGAGCTGCTAATCCATATACTGCTACTGCTATCGTACCTCTAAATCTTCCTAGTATAAATTTATCTACATTCCAATTTATTCGATCAGTAATCGACTCTAAAAATATATATGAAGAGAATATTGCCATTTCTTTCATTAAAGCAAAATCGAATTTATGAAAAGAAAACTCTATTTTTAATTTCCTAAAACAAAACACCGCATTGGATATTTCTATAGTAATATTTAGTATCGTTGTAACTATCACCATTCCTACAGATTTAAAACCCATTAACAATACTGGAAGCATGACTAATGGGCTAATAACTACTCTAATCATTTGTAAAAATTTTTGAAAAAGATACTCCTCGTTAGCTGTTATATATGAATTAAATACACTTGCCGGAAATGATAGAGAAAGATTAAATACCATGATTGCTAGCAATACTTTGGCAGTTGACAACTCATTTACAGTAAGCTTTTCTCCAAATATCAAATCTGTATTAATAACAAGGATACTGCCAGCTATTAATGCAATGAAACCGATTATGGTAAAAACTGTAAAAAACATGCCATTGAGCCTTGCAATATTCTTTTCATCATTGGCTACTTTATATCTAGAGTTATATCTCATATAAGAACTTCCAAAACCAAAACTAAGTAGTCCTAAATAACTTACGACTGATGCTACCAAGTTATATAACCCATATTCGCTTTGACCTAATAGTCGGAGCATGATGGGTGTATATATAATTGAAATAATATAGCCAAGCCCCATAGATATGTACGATAAAGCAGCTCCTGCTTTTAACTGATTAATTTTCATAGTTTAATTATCATCCTTAACATTTAAAGCTTCTTTTAGATAATCAATAGCCTTCTTGCGTTCTCGTTCTAATATAGGCGGCACGTGGGAATAATCAATATCAAAAACCTCATCATATGTCTTAATGCTTTCAGCTTTTCTGCAGTTTAAATCAAACTTGTTAAGAAGTGTATCGATTCTTGAAAACATAGA
>JAAYMO010000217.1 GCA_012521375.1 Clostridiales bacterium | reverse complement strand
CCCTGGATTTTGTTTAAAATCTTTCTTTACTACCTCATCTTCCTTAACTTCATAAAATGTAAACCCTTCACAATGTCCAAAATGCTCACTTACATATTTTCCTTCACTTGCGACTGCTATTTTCATTATTGATTCCTCCTTATATAATTGGCATTTGCCAATTATATTATATATCCATATTATGTTATTGTCAAATGCCAATTATGCATAAATAAAAAAATATAACCCTACAGCAAACAAGATTATATCTGCACTTACTGTAAGGTTATATAGCTAAACCAACTAAAGAATCCATTTTTCTTTTATATTTCTCTGGCACAAGTAAAATAATAAAGCAGCAAAAACCAACATGATAAAGATATTAAATATAGTACCAAAGATAGAATTACCTGTAATCACACCGTTTAATATATCCGTTCCATAGGTTAGAGGTAACAAAAATGATATTGGTTTTAATATAACGGGCAATTTAGCAATGGGTACAAATAGACCACATAAAAATAACATTGGAAATCGAAAAAAGTTTGAAAATGTTTGGGCTTCAAATACTTCCTTAGCAGATATAGCAATTAACAAACCCAGTAAAGCAGAAGTAATTGCTATTAATATAACTGCTATAACTGTAATACCCCAATTAACTCCACTTAGGTTTATGAAGAATGCTGCAAAGACAACAGGTACAAATGCATTGACAATTCCAAATAAAACTGCCCCTAGAATTTTAGCAAAGACTAATGTACTTATACTTATTGGTGCAAGCAGCAATCTATCAAATGAACGACCCTTTCTCTCAAATGTGATTGTAACCGCCAGCATTGAAGTTGTTCCAAACAATACGCTCATGGACATTAAACCTGGCAGCAGCTCTACAATTCCTATATTCCCTGGTGAACGTATAAGTTGCATCAACGTCCAAGAAAGTGGAAATATAATCCCCCAACTAATGTTTGGTGGTTTTAGATAATAGTTTTCAATATCCTTTTTTAATATATTCCAAAATGCAATTAAAGTTTGCATACTATTTCCCTGCCTTTTCTTTTTCCTTTTTTAGTTTTGATGCTTCAATACCTGTTACTTTAACAAACACATCTTCTAATGACGGTTTTATTGCTTTTGCTTCGTAAACAGAAATGCCCTTATTATCTAATAGTTGAAGGATAGGAAATAAGGCTACACGTTCTTTAGAAATAATCAGACAAGAATTTTCATCCGGAATCTCTACCCTGCAATTTACAAAACTGTTTTCTAGTTCTTCCTTCATATCTTTTATACTACTGTTAAGCTGCAACTTAATTTTATGTTCACCTTCTACATTTTCCATCGATTCCGTTAATGTACCTATCTTTACAATCTTGCCATTTACAATAAAAGCAATCCTATCGCAGATTCGTTCAGCCTCTTCAATATAATGGGTAGTTATAAAAATAGTTTTACCTTGTTTTTTTAAGTCCAATATAAGTTCTCTTATTTGCCTTGCACTTTCAACATCTATGCCTGTTGTTGGCTCATCTAAAAATAATATTTTTGGATTATGTATGATTCCAGCGGCTATTGTAAGTTTTCGTTTCATCCCTTTTGAATACGCTTTAAAAGGACGTTTGCCTGCTTTAGTCAAGTTAAATTGCTCCAACAATTCCATTGCTCTTTTTTCACGTTCTTTTTTAGGTATCCCATATAAAGAAGCACAAAAACATAAATTATTGAAGCCATTCATTTCATCATATAGATTATTCTCATCAGGAATAATCCCTATAATTTTCTGCACCTGTTTAATATCTTTGATGGCGTCAATTCCATCGATCATAATGTGGCCGCCGGTTGGCTTGGATAACCCAATCATCATATTGATAGTTGAAGTTTTTCCTGCTCCATTTGGGCCTAAAAATCCAAAAACTTCACCCTGTTCAATACTAAAAGAAATTTCATTAACTGCTTGGAATTCTCCGTATACCTTTTTAAGATTTGTGACATTTACAATTCCCATGATTTTCTACGCCCACTTCCTCTCTATCATCTCCATGGCAAATTGACTTAACTTCATCGGAACACTTATGGCCGCTCTTTCGTACATGGCAGATTTTTTGTTCTGAAGATTTACATCCTACCTTTTCAGGATTGCAAAGTTCCCGTTCAATTGCAGCAAGCTCTTCAATTTTAGTAGAAAGTTGGCGCAATATATCTCGGTCTACATCATAATGCATATAATAACCCTTTTTCACCCCTATAAGTAGACCTGCTTCCTTTAAAACTTTTATATGTTGTGATATTGCCGATTCAGACAGCCCAAGTTTTCTTGCCAATGCTCTTACACAATAATTATGTTGTAAAAGCAATTTAAGCATTTTAAATCTCGTTTCATCGGCTATGGCTTTAAGTATCTTTGTTACTTCCATAATTAACCTCCATTTCTCTAATTAAGTATCAGCTTAATTAAATTATACATCTTGTTTTGATTAAGTCAATACTTAATTGAAAAATATAATAAAATAAAGTGGATTTTTTAAAGGACAGATCCAAAGGAAAAATCAAATCCCGCAGTAAATAAAGATTTCTCTTGCATCTACTGCGGGATTTTGGAATCTAAGCTTTATCAGTTCCGGCCAGGGTAAAAGGCACCACCCTGTACTTATTCAAAATTATATCCGGTCAGTATTTTATTTCTGCCAGTAACTTGGTCATTGAAGTATTCGTAGTAAGAAATACCCAGGAAAGAACCGGATATATTATATAGGTTTTCAAATCCCATTTGCTTAAGTGCCATTATGGCAATATAGCTTCTTTGACTTGAACGACAGTATAGATATACAGGTCTATTTTTAGGTATTTCATCTACCCTCTGTCTTAATTGGCTTAAAGGAATATTTATAGCATTGTTTAGATGACCTTTTTCATATTCATGCTTTTCTCTTATATCTATAATAAAGGCGTCGTTTTCTACCAGCTCCCTTGCTTTTGTTACTGGAACCTGCCTATATACACCATTTAATATGTTTAATGCAACCAATGCTGCATAGTTGACAACGTCCCTGGCAGTGCCAAACATTGGTGAATAACATAGTTCTAATTCCTTTAAATCTTCCAATGTTCCATCCATAGCTATCATAGTCGCAATAACATCAATTCTCTTGTCTACAGCACCTTTTCCTATGGCTTGAGCACCCAACACCTTCCCTGTTGGAACTTCAAATAGCAACTTAAAGTGCATTGGATTGTTATCTGGCATAAGCCCAACCTTATCTCTAGGAATTATATATACATAGTCATAACTGATAGCTGCTTGTTTGGCTTGCTTTTCATTAAGCCCTGTGCAAGCTGCATTCATATCAAATACTTTAATGACTGAAGAGCCTATCACTCCATCATTTCTTACAGTCATATTGTACATATGGTCTGCAGCAGCCCTTGCCTGCCTTTGTGCAGGCCCTGCAAGAGCAAGTCTTGATGGCTTATGAGTTAATCTATTATATACTTCAATGGCATCTCCTACTGCATATATATCCTTGTCGCTAGTCCTAAAGTTATGGTCTACTTTGATTCCTCCTGTTTCGCCAATTTCCAGACCGGCTTCTTTAGCCAATTGAGTTTCTGGTCTTACACCTATGGCCATCACGACAGCTTCAGCATTTACCCTTTTACCTGACTGTAATTCTATATAGCCTTCTTCAATTTTCTTAACGCCATCCTCAAGTATTAATTCTACTCCCTGGTCAATTATCTCCTTATGAAGAATTTGAACCATATCATAATCGAATGGTGCCATAACTTGGTTTAAAGCTTCTACTATAGATACGTTAATGCCTGCTAAACGCAAATTCTCCGCTACTTCAAGACCTATAAATCCTCCTCCTATTACTGCTATATCCTTTATGTTGTTTTCCTTTATATATGTGTTTAAATTGTCTATATCCACTACATTTCTTACAGTAAATACATTTTTATTGTGTACCCCTTCAATGCTGTTTGGAAGAATTGGACTTGCCCCTGGAGATAGAACTAATTTATCATATGATTCCTCATATTCCCTACCTGTAGTTAAATCCTTAACTACAATGGTTTTTTTATCTCTATTAATCTTAGTAACTTCATTATTTACCCTAACTTCAATATTGTACCTGGATTTAAATTTTTCTGGATCCATCAATATCAATGAATCCACATCTTCAACTATTCCGCTTAAATAAAATGGCAATGAACAATTGGAAAATGATACATGAGGTCCTCTTTCAAATATTATAATTTCTGCTGATTCATCAAGCCTTCTTGCTCTAGCTGCAGTAGATGCTCCTCCTGCAACACCGCCTACAACTAAAATTCTTTTACTCATTGCTTTTCCTCCTCATATTCAAATTTAATCTCTTATTCTCTCCACCTTTTGGCAGGTGCATTGCTATAACCCTTCCTATAATCATAAATATTAAGAATAAACTAGCATAAAAGTGGAAAATATGCAATTGTTGTATGTATTTGGAGACAATTAATTTGCTGAAATAGATATACTCTTAAACAATACCTCCCACTAATCAGTATATACCTCTAAGGGGTATATGTACATTATAATCTTAAATTTACTTTTGTAAAGAAAAAATAAAGCCCACAGCAAAGCAGTAATTATCTGAATTTGCTGTGGGAAGTAATGTTACATTATCATAAGATAATGGCTCCAGTGAGGCTTCCTTTTTCCGTTCCGAAAAGAATTGACTCTAAAAGGTTTTCAGGAATTGCAGCACAATTTTGTGCAATGAAGGGCTTATTCTTTCTATTGCTTGCATTATGTATGCTCTGTGCAAATATCTCCTTCCCTGTACCAGTTTCACCGTATATGAGCACATTTGAACCGTAGGATGCTATCCTTTTTACTTTTTCTATAAGATTTAAAAGTGATTTATCACAGGTTTTAAAATCATCAAAATTATAACAGTTTATCATATTGATATTACTGTCTAAATTATTGAGTTTAGGATAATTGAGCCAGCCATTGATGGCTTTATACAAAAGCCATTAATCATTCTGACAGCCTTTTTCTCATTGATGCAGTATTCCTCATTCAAAGCCAATAAAACTTGATTTAAACATGAGATGCAGACAAATACCATTCTAATGCTTTTCTTTCCAACTCTTTAACAAAGGCATCTTTACCATTACAATAGGCTTCAATATCATAGGGATATAAAGCTGCTAATTTACCCTTCAACTCTCCATATCCATATGCTTCCTGAGGATGTGTCTTTAAATAATCCCGCACTGCTAAATGCCTTTCAATCTCATAGGTATTCCTTATATCGAATATATGAATATGATGAGTCCTTATTGTAGATCCCTTCCTAAAAAATCTTCTGCCAGCTATACCATATTCGCCTTTTGGCTCATACCCCAGCTTAATAAATTCTTCATTGTATTTATCAACTTTCTCAATATCTTTTACTACAGGCATAATATCAATGATCGGTTTGGCCTTTAAGTTTTCAACTGCAGTACTTCCAATGTGATGAATTTCGATTAACTCATCTCCAAGGATACTTTTAATCTTTTCAGCTTCTTCTTCAAATAGTGTCGCCCAATCTCTATTGTATCCTACAACTTCTACTTTTACTGTACTCACTATATTCCCTCCTGTCTACCTATTATTCTTCAACACAAAGTAGCATTGATTATCTACATATTCCAACCCTTTATTGGTGTTTCTCATACCTTTCTTCTTTTTACTATACCTTTTAAGTATATCTTTAAAATCGCCTTTGATATCCCTCTCTATCACATATTTCTTTCCTTTTTTATAAATCAGTCCGTCTAAAGTTATTGAAGCATCTTCCAATAACTTTTCTGCATCCTTTTGATGATTATTGGTTAATATGATTCCGCCAGGTTTAACATACTTTTTGCATGATAGAGTAATCTCTCCGGCATATAATGCAATCAACAAATCATAATTTTCCCCCTTAATAGGAAGGGGCTTTGTATAATCTCCATGAATAAACTGAACATAGGCAGACTGCTTATATTTCTTATTGCTGTTTATATAATCTAAAATACTATGAATATCATCAAAGAATTTCTTGGCATCCTGACTGATATCCACATACACCACATGCTGAAAATAAAAAGAAGGTGTTATATGTATGGAGCAGCCCGGATATAAAACTGTATTACAGGTATATTCCTTTTTTAATACTTCAAACAACCCTGCCCTGTCAAAATTCATATCTAAATAGAATCTTTTATAGCGATCAATGTTTCTATCGTTATTCATGTATGCCTCCTCAGTACACAAAAAATAAAAATTATCAAGTCCGATCCAATCAGACACACATAAATTGTCGGTGGTTAGTTTTTTGACTCAAGTGCTCTAATTCGTTCTTCTAATTCTAAAATCTTTGTTTCTTGATGCGAAAATGCAGTAATTAAAATTGCCATAATAAATGATACAAAAATTAAAATAGCCCAAATATTCCCAAAAATAAATGCCCCACCAAAGAAAAGAAAAATAAAGCACAGTATTAAGCTTATTACAAAGGTTTCAAGAAAACTTTTCATTGTGTTTCCTCCTTTCTTTCTCCAAAATATAAATAACCTTTGTTCGCATTATTCTACTAAAATAGTGACCTATAATAAAATTATGTGCATTGCTTTATCTGCGATTATGCTCGTTTTCTTTAGTAATGAACCTAATTATTAATAGCATTGATTATTGGTGTAATTGCATTTTTGTTTGTAAAATCAGCCACTTGGCCATAGGTAGCAATCATCCCCTTGGTATCATCATCAAGTTCCTCATCTTTTTTTAGAGTAGCACCCACTGCAACCACAATCAGTTTTTTATCACAAAACTTATAATAATTATTTTTTATAAAAGAAAATCCAAGTATACCCCCAGCATAAAGTCCTCCACAATATACAATAGTATCAAATTCTTCTAATTTATCTGCTTTTATCTCACTAACTTTAAAAATTTCAGCACATGTGTCTTCTGCAATCCATTTTGCATATTTTTCTGTGCTTCCATATTTAGATTTAAATACAACAGCTACCTTCTTCATTATCCACCTCACAGAGTTAAATAATTTTGTTTCACATAATTTTACTGATGTGTAATATAGAAATAATGTCCAATAAATCTGAATCACATTTTTTCCATGATTATTGCTCGTTTATAATTCTTAAAATAGTTGGCTTTATAATAACAAAAAACAAATATCCTATTAAACCTCCAAATGTATTAGTAATCAAATCAGTAGCATCGAAGGTTCTTGATGCTAATCCACCCCAAAATGCACTTAATAATTGGGTGCTTTCGATTGCTAGGCTAAAAAGAAAACACATGGCAACTGTTTTTAGGATACCTGATTTCTTTATAATTGGATACAAAAATCCAAAAGGCATCATCATGATAATATTTAAAAATAT
>JAAYMO010000216.1 GCA_012521375.1 Clostridiales bacterium | reverse complement strand
CTGACTGCTCAAAAGCTGGTGAAAGCCAATTCTGTTAATCTGGATTGTAATATTGGCAGAGTTTCATTTTTCCAAAGTATTGAGGAGATGGAGGGGCAGATAATATGGAAATAGCTTTTATCAACGGAAGCCCTAAAACAAAAGATAGCGCCTCTGCTTCATTATTACAGGAGTTGAAATCTCTTTTAGAGCAAGATGGTATTACAACTTCAGATTATAACTTTAACAAACCTATGTTGAGCATAGAAGAGATGGAACAAATGAAAGTTCACAATACTCTTGTATTTGCCTTTCCATTATATGTAGATGGTATCCCATCTCATCTGTTAAATTGTCTTACTCAATTGGAAGCATTTTTAGCATCCGTAAAGGAAAAAGATATTAAAGTTTATTCCATAGTGAACTGTGGATTTTATGAAGGTCATCAGACTAAGCTGGCAATGGAAATGATGGAGAATTGGTGTTCAAAAGCAGAGCTTAAATGGGGACAAGGAGTTGGGATTGGTGCAGGTGGAATGCTGCCAATGATTAAAAATGTTCCATTGGGGCATGGACCAAAGAAGAGTTTGGGGAAGGCATTTAGAGAGTTAGCAAATAATATTTTGAATGGTACCTCACAAGATAATATATTCATCTCTCCCAATTTTCCTAGAATATTGTATAAACTTGCTGCAGAAATGGGATGGAGAAAATCCATAAAAGCAAACGGATTGAAGAGGAAAGATTTGTTTACTAGAAAGTAAGCACATGAAATGATGACAGTCTTTATTAGATTCGTACTGTTTTTTTATTTTCATACCATAAATAGGTGCTTTGATGATCCTATTAAATCAGGGGAGGATGAAAAGAATGGACAAAGATATGGAATTGAAGATAATTAGGGGCTGCGAAATTTCAAGCAGTTCAGATTTCAGCTTCGGATTAAGTTAACCCATGATTGGGGCTACAGTAGGATTTACACTGATTTTTGTCTTGACACGCAGGTATAGACGGCCTTTTGTTGAATATTTTGTTGATAAAAGAACTATGGATAAATTTGACCATCTTATTGAAGGTAAAGGGAAATTAGTATTTTTCCTGATCTTTTTACTGCCTGTTTTCCCTGATGATCTAATATCTTTTATTGCTGGGCTTACGACCATCCCAATTCGTTCTCTGGTAATTATTTCAGTGCTGTGACGACTGCCAGGTTATGCTATACTAGCCTTTACTGGAAATGGCTTAACATATGAAAACCTGAACCCTGTTATAGTTTCAGTTGCAATGCTTCTTATATTGTTTGCTATAGCATGGTGGAAAAGAAAATGGCTTCAAGAGTTTGTCGAGCACAATAACAGGATTCTTTTTATCAAAGAGCATTGGAATAAATATTGGTTTACCATACTTATATGGATAGCTGTAATAATTATAGCGGCTATAACCCTTTATAGGCTTGTTAACCTTATACCTATCTTATATAGAAGATAAACAGATACAATCAAGAGGCGATATATAATGTTATTTGCTATAATTGTATTAGTATTATGGATCATATTTGCAATAATCTTAAAGAGCGTCACAAAGGATAAATTTAGGTTTTCAGATGCAATATTGCCACTAGTTTTGATCAGTTATTTGTTAACCATCGATTTAGGAATAAACTATGTTGCAGGGGCTATTCCGGGCATAAACGATGGCATAGGCTTACATAGCAGATTTGCATTGTACATAATAGGAGAAGATAATTGGAGCATAGAGTTATTAAAGAGAATTTATGATATATCGTTTACAATCAGTATTTTGCTTACTTTTATACTAACTCTTTTGCTAATTATGAATTATAGAAGATCAAATATTTAGGACATGCCTGAAAGACTTCACAGGTTATTTCAGTATTTATAGAAAAGGGATATTCAATATTTTTATATTTAAAGGGGGATATCATGACTAGGTTATATATAACAAGACATGGCCAAACAGAATGGAATGTAGAGGGAAGATTTCAAGGAAGGGCGGATTCAAAGCTTACTCCGTTAGGCGAAAGCCAGGCTCTATGGCTTGGAGAGAGATTGAAGGATGAAAGAATAGATGTTATTATTTCCAGCTCAAGCGGACGAACTATAACCACATCTGAAAAAATTAGAGGAGAAAGAGGAATTAGGATAATACCAAATGATAATTTAAGGGAAATATATTTAGGACGATGGGAAGGCATGTTAAATACAGAGGTTGAAAAGCTATGGTCAGAAGAGCTAAAAAATTTCTGGAACTTTCCGCATCTATATAAGCCTATTGGAGGAGAATCATTTTCACAAGTTATAGACAGGGTGGGTCAAGAAATAGAAAGAATAATAGCTATGAATAAAAATAAAAATATACTAATCGTCACCCATGCGGTTGCTCTAAAAGGGATTATCGCCTATATCGAAAATAAAGATTTAAAGGATTTCTGGAGAGGCCCTTTTATGTATCCTACATGTTTGAATATATTAGAGGTGAATAAGGATAGTAGAAAGTTTATACTGATGGGGGATACCTCTCATTACAAGGCGGAAGAGGAAGAAGCTATGTAATAGACTCTATATGATGTCTATTTAGAGATATACAAGAATGGGAAATAATTTTGAAAGGGTGCTGTGATTATATGAGCAACACAGTTGTGATTTATCAGTCTAAATATGGAGCAACGAAAAAATATGCCCAATGGTTAGCAGAAGAGTTATCCTGTGATTTAATCGAAACAAAAAAAGCTTCTATTGAACAACTAGAAAAATATGATGTTATTATGTCATGGAAAGATAAAACCCTTTGCAATTTATTGAAAAAGGCTGTTGCTAAAAAAGACCCAGACACCTATGAACCATGGGAAGCTGCACTAATGCAAGCCGTTGGACAAAGTTGTGATTGGACAGATAAAAAGAATATAAAAGAAATTGTGGTGTATGTGAAAAAAAGCTGAAGAATACTGAAATATGGGGGAGTCGTAAAGTGGGGTTAAAGGAGTATTGGTTGTCAGAAGAAAAGAAAAACTTTCAAGGATGGGATTTTTCCTACATAAATGATAGAATGGCAGAGGAACCTTTGCCCTGGGATTATGATAGGATTGTACGACAATATTTAAAACCAGAGCATATTCTGCTGGATATGGGCACTGGCGGCGGGGAATATCTTCTGTCTTTAGGTCATCCTTGTAAAAACACTTATGTAACGGAAGCTTATCCTCCAAATGTTGAACTATGCATGAAAAAACTTAAGCCTCTTGGCATTGAAGTGAGACAGGTATTCGACGATGCGCATCTGCCTTTTGATGATAGCATGTTTGATATGATAATAAACAGGCATGAATCTTTTGATGTCTATGAAGTATATAGAGTGCTTAAGCCTAACGGATTATTCATAACTCAGCAGGTAGGCGGCCAAAACAACAAGGAACTTTCAAGGTTTTTGATAGAAGATTTTGAAGAAATAACAAATAGCAATTATGATTTAAAAAATAATTTAAGACTGATTAAAAATGTGGGCTTTACTGTATTAAAATCAGAAGAATATTTTCCATATCTAAGGTTTTATGATATCGGTGCTTTGGTTTACCTTGCAAAAATAATTGAATGGGAGTTTCCCAACTTTTCTGTAGAAAGATGTTATGAAAAGTTGTGCCAATTGCAATCAATAGTTGAGAATCAAGGATTTGTTGAAAGCACAGAGCATAGATTTATTATTGTTGCACAAAAACCTCAAAAATAACATGGCATAAAGATGTCATGTTATTTTTGGTAAGATATGCAATAAGCAAATGAATAGGAGTTGATAAATATGTCTGACAAATTTGATTATAAGAAAGAGTTCAAGGATTTATACATGCCTAAGAGAAAGCCTGTTTTGATTGATGTGCCCACGATGAATTTTATTATGCTTGACGGTAAAGGTGACCCAAATGGCGAAGAGTATGAAAATGCTGTATCAGCATTATATGCCCTGGCATACACCATAAAAATGAGCAAAAAGGCTGGGAAGCAGCCACAAGGATATTTTGAATATGTAGTTCCACCTTTGGAAGGCCTTTGGTGGTGTGAGGGTGATAAATTTGAATTCGATAAGCGGGATAATTGGCGTTGGACATCCATGATAAGACAGCCAGAGTTTGTCACAGCAGAAGTGTTTAATTGGGCAGTGGATGAATGTAGGAGAAAGAAGCCTGATTTGGATTTAAGCCGTGTAAGATTTGAATCCTTTACAGAAGGTTTGTGTGTTCAGATGATGCATATAGGTCCTTATGCTGATGAGCCTGATTCTGTTAAAATAATGCAGCAGTATATGGCAGAGAACAACTTAAGAGATGTTACCGGATTAGAGCGAAAACATCATGAAATATATTTGTCTGATCCGCGAAAAACAGCACCGGAAAAATTAAAGACAGTTTTGCGACATCCGGTAGAACATATATGATCTAATACAAACCTGCTGGCAGCATATGCTTCCAGCAGGTTTGTATCACTTATTGTTCATTTTTTAGCTTCTCTATTCCAATCTCTATCCTTCGGATGGTCTCATCCTTGCCTAGTATCTCGGCTAATTCATAAGCTCCACCGGGAGTAAAAGCTTTGCCGGATACGGCCGTCCTTATAGGCCATAGCATTTGACCATTTTTTATACCCATTTCTTGTATCAGCTTCCCTATGTTATCTTTGATGATGTCTAAATTCCATGCATCTAGAGATTTCAGTACAGGCAGAGCCTTCTGCAGGCTATCTAAAGCGATTTCATATGTGGTTTTCATTTTCTTGTGAATATATAATTCTATGGAGTATTCTGGAAGCTCGTCGAAGAAGTCCAATTGCGAAGGTATATCTGTCAAAACTTCCGTACGGGTATGGAGAAGCTCACTGATTTTCTTATAGTCGTATTCCTTCTTCAAAGCTTTCTTGTAATAAGGCATTGCTAGTTCATGGAATTCATCTAATGATAGTTTTCTTATATATTCTCCGTTCATCCATTTTAGTTTTTCAATATCAAAAATGGCGGGAGCTTTGTTTATTTTTCTGTAGTCAAATACTTCAATAAGTTCCTGGAGGGAGAATATCTCCTGGTCTGTGCCAGGATTCCAACCTAAAAGGGCTATATAGTTTAACACTGCCTCTTTGAGGAATCCTTTTTCAAGCAAGTCTTCAAAAGAAGCATCCCCTCTCCTCTTGCTAAGCTTGTTATGGGCATCCCTCATAATCGGAGGGCAGTGGACATACACAGGTATTTCCCATCCAAAGGCTTCATATAGTCTGTTGTATTTAGGTGCTGAAGACAAATATTCAGTTCCTCTAACCACATGGGTAATTCCCATCAGGTGGTCATCTACCACATTGGCAAAGTTATATGTTGGCATTCCGTCTGATTTCAGCAATATCATATCATCTAGTTCTGAATTTTCTACAGTTATGGCACCGTATATCTCATCTTTGAAAGTGGTGGTTCCTGTTTTTGGGTTATTCTGTCTGATTACATAGGATTCTCCCTTTTCCAGTTTTTCTTTTATTTCTTCTTTTGAAAGACCACAGCAATGCTTATCATATTTAAAGGGTATCTTTAGTTTATCCGCTTGGTTTCTTAATTCATCCAGCCTTTTTTCACTACAGAAGCAATAATAAGCTTCCCCTCTTTCCACCAGTTTTTCAGCATATTCTTTGTATATATGTTTTCTCTCGCTTTGAACATAAGGCCCTACAGGACCGCCGATATCAGGTCCTTCATCATGCTTTAGCCCGGAGAGCTTTAATGCATTATATATAACGTCTATAGCACCCTCTACATATCTTTCTTGGTCTGTATCCTCTATTCTTAATATAAAATCTCCCCCTTCGTGCTTTGCAATAAGATAAGCGTAAAGGGCTGTTCTTAGATTTCCTACATGCATATATCCTGTAGGGCTTGGAGCAAATCTGGTTCTTACTTTACTTTGATTCATTTTATCTCTCCTTTGCACAACACTATACTAACCTGTTATAAATCCTTCGCCTTTATAGGCGGAGGTGCTAAAGGACAATTAGTTTCGTTTAACTATCTAATGTCTCTAAAACTGCCAGCAAATACTCATAAGTTCTCTTAGTGGACGATATGGACACATGCTCATTAGGAGTATGAACATCATACATATCAGGGCCAAAGGATATCATATCAAGTCCTTCTATCTTTTCACCGAAAAGACCGCATTCCACACCGGCATGGACAGCTATTATTTCAGCTTCTTTACCGTATTTTTCCCTATATACTCTTTGGAATACCTCTCTAATTCTTGAATTAGGATTATATTCCCAACCAGGATAATCTCCGAAAGCATTAAAGTTGGCTCCTACAAGTTTTGCTACTGTATAGATCTGTTCTTTTATATATTCCTTTAGACTGTCAAGGGAACTTCTAACGGCGGAATCAAAAGTTATACCTTCTTCGTTGGTTGATACTACTCCTAGATTGTTAGAGCTCTCAACTAAACCATCAATTGATTTACTCATGGTTTGTATGCCGTTAGGTATAGTCATAAGCAATGCTATTGCTTTTTCAGTTTTTTCCCAGCTTAAAACATTTTCAAAACTATTATCAGCTTTATGGACATTAACAGTGACTTCCGGGTCTGAAATCTTATATTCATTTTTTAGAATATTATCCCATTCATTTATTGTTTTTATTAATACTTGAGATTTATCGGAAGGAATAAAAACCACTGCTTCAGCTTCTCTAGGTATGGCATTTGATTTTGATCCACCGCTTAAATGGGATAGTTGGAATGGCATCTCTTTATATACTGCATTTAGTACTCTACCTAACAGCTTATTAGAATTTCCCCGCTCCTTATCTATATCCGCACCAGAATGGCCGCCTTTAAGACCTTTTATTTCTATACGATAAGCTTCATATCCTTCTTCAGGCTTCTTCCAATCTGCTTCTAATGTTATTGTGGTTCTTAAGCCTCCTGCACAGCTAACTAATAGTTTTCCTTCCTCTTCTGTATCCATATTTATCAGTATTCTTCCCTTTAAATGTTCTGGATTAAGGGCATGGGCACCTGTCATACCAGATTCTTCATCTACAGTCAACACTACTTCCAATGGAGGATGTTTTACATCATCAGAAGCCAATATTGCCATGGCCATAGCTACAGCGATTCCATTATCTGCTCCGAGGGTGGTATTATCTGCATATATCATATCATCTATGTATCTTAGAGTGATAGGATCCTTGGTAAAATCATGGACTTTATCTTTATTCTTTTCGCAAACCATGTCCATATGACCTTGCAATATTACCGTTGGTCCATTCTCATAGCCTGGAGTTGCAGGCTTTTTTATAATAATATTATATACTTCATCTTGTATTACTTCTAAATTATGTTTTTTAGCAAAGCTAACCAAATAGTCGCTTATAGCTTTTTCATTTCCTGAACCCCTTGGGATCTTAGAAATTTCTTCAAAATATTTGAATATATTATCCAAAGTCATCATCCTTTCCTCAAAAAATGCAATCCTTTGATAATGTAATTATAATGCATAGGAAAAACCACTGCAACTAATAGAAACTTTATTATGTCTAATATTTAGTATACAATATATATAACGACGATAATAGGAGGTTACAATGCTGGATAACAAAGAATCAGGCATACCATATGTATGCATCGATGGAGCCTATAGATTCAGCAAGAATGCCATAGATGAGTGGCTGGCATCTCAAAAGAGCATCATCATTAACAGTATAAGATAAAGAGGTTATATGAATGAATAGATTATTGTTGGTAATATTGGTTGCAACAGCTATAATGGTGTTGATGACTTATGTGTTTGGAAAACTCTTCAGGCATATAAGGTGGGTTAAATATATACCGGGAGCCATGATAATAGCTATATCCATCTACTTATTTTTTATGTCTCGTCAGCCCTCTCAGGGTTTCGAAAATTTAGGGCAGTTTATCATGGTTTTAATATTCTTTCCTGCTGGTGTAAGTGCCATAATAGCAGCCTTTATAATGGATTATATTATGTATAAAAAATATAATACTTAGTGCAAAATATTTCCAGATTTAAAAATAGCAATAGACTACTCTCTTGTTGTCTCGAGTATTAAAAGGCTTAAGGAATGACGATTATATAATTTAATTTACCGAAATGTGAGGGCCAATCTGATTCTTAAAAACCGAGAATAAATTGACACTGTCCAAATGGATTAGTTTATTGATAATTAATGATTGAAATGCTATAATATAACAAATTCTATACACCTATTTTTGAACAACAT
>JAAYMO010000215.1 GCA_012521375.1 Clostridiales bacterium | reverse complement strand
GGCCATCCGTGGCCTGTGAAAGCTTGCTCGACCTCCATGTCTCGCATACGACTGTTTCTAAGGCTCAGTTCTTAAGTACCATTAGCAAGTCTTGCATGAAAATACTTTTGCTATTACATAGCTTATACTTTATGCTACATAGCTTATACTTTTTTGCTACTACATGTCTTATGCTTTATGCTACATAGCTTATAATCTTGCTATAACATGCCTTATGCTTCTTGCTATTACATATACTATAACTTTATGTTATGCAGCTTGCACTTTATAGACTAAATACAACTGCCTTTATTTAATAGTACTGTATCTGACTTATAAACATAGCCTTAGCTACTTTGCAGATCTTTCTTAAGAAAGGTCTTTTATTTTTTGGATAAAGATGCTATAATAAATAACGAACATATGTTCGAAGAATGGATATTCAAGGGAAATATAGTATCGATAATGATGAGCGGTGATATTATGACTAGAAAAAGGACAATTATGCACATAGATGTAAACTCTGCTTATCTTTCCTGGCAGGCTGTATATGATTTGCAAAGGGGAGCTGATGTAGATTTAAGACAGATACCTTCTGCAGTTGGAGGCTCCCAAGAGGATAGAAGGGGTATAGTCCTTGCTAAGAGCATACCTGCCAAAGCCTTTGGAGTACAAACAGGAGAGGTTATATGGCAGGCTAAACAGAAATGCCCCGGCCTTGTGGTGGTGCCGCCTAATTATGAGCTTTATATGAAGGCTAGCAACGCACTATATTCTCTTATAAAAGATTATTCTCCCAAAGTGCAACGCTTTTCTGTAGATGAGATGTTTTTAGATTATACAGGCATGGAATACTTTTTTGGTGAGCCCATTGAGGCTGCTTATAAAATAAAAGAGAGAGTGAAAGAAGAATTAGGTTTTACCATAAACATAGGTATAGGAGAGAATAAACTTACCGCTAAGATTGCAGGTGATTTTAAGAAGCCTGACATGGTACATACTCTTTATCAGCATGAAATACCTTCAAAAATGTGGCCTTTACCTGTAGAAGACCTATTTATGGTGGGAAGAAAGACTAAGAAGAAATTAAATGATATAAATATAAGAACCATTGGAGATTTGGCCAATACAGATACAAAATTTTTATACAATAAATTTAAATCCTTTGGATATCTTTTATGGCAGTATGCCAATGGTATAGAGAACTCACCAGTATCAGGAAGCAAAATTATGAATATAAAGGGTATAGGAAACAGCACTACTATAAGGTTTGATGTAGAGGATAAGGAAACAGCCTTTAAGGTGCTTCTTTCTCTCACCGAGTCTGTGGCTATGCGGCTTAGAGCTGCGAAAGCGTGTTGTAGTATAGTTTCCGTAGAGATTAGAACTTCTCAGCTAAATTCTTACTCCCATCAGCGAAAGCTTTTTACACCTACATGTATAACCGATGAAATATATACTGTAGCTGCTGAGCTTTTTGAGGAGTGCTGGAGAGGAGAGAAAATAAGACATTTGGGAGTAAGAGTCAGCCAGCTTTCTGGAGATGATTTTGTTCAAGGGACTTTCTTTGATGATGCAAATAGGGAGAAAAAGGAGGCATTGGATTATGCCATAGATTGTATAAGATTAAAATATGGCAAAACTTCCATAATGCGTGGGGCTTTGGCAGATGGAGAAATTTCTCCTGTTTCTGGTGGAGTAGGTGAAGACGATTATGTCATGATGAGCAGCATATTGTAATTACTATACTTGTTCTATAATCAGTTTGGCTGCTGGGAATCGAACCTATAAACTATCTATAATATATTTATACGAGGAGTGAGGACAGTGAAACTGATGAGAAAACCAATAGAAGTTATAGCTTGGTTTGATTTTCAAGGCAATGCTGTTCCTATACGTTTTAGATATGAGGATGAAAATCAAGAGCTGCAGGTAGTGAAGGTAGATAAAATAATAAAAAAAGACAGAAATAAATTCGCAGGTAATTCTATGTTGAAATATACCTGCGAAACCTGTGACAATGGTATAGCTAAAATTTTTGAGCTTCGTTATGAAATAGATAGTCTTAAATGGTATTTACATAAGATGTAAACAGGAACAGTGCTACTTTTTAGTACCTTTGTTATCTTTAGCTTCTTTAGTGGCAGCTGCTTCAGCTTTTCCAGCAGAAATAGCCATTTTACAATTACCATTGAATACTGCTCCTTCATCGATAATGATGTTTTTTGCATCTATATCTCCTATCAATTTTGATGTGGAAGTCAAGTGAAGATGATTTTCAACTGTTATATTTCCCTCTACCATACCTGATAACACAACACTATCAGCTTTTACATTTCCTTTTACATAGCCTCCCTCACCTACGATCAGGTTGCCAGAGAGAGTCACATCTCCTTTTAACTTACCTTCTATTCTAACGGTGCCTTCAGCAGTTAAGGCACCTTCGATGACTGTATTTTTTCCGATTAATGTATCTAATCTGTCGCTATTAATGTTTGATACTTTTTTACTGGAAGTAAACATGATTAAATCTCCTTTACTTAGAAATATTTGGCTGGATTCACATTTTTACCATTCAGTTTTACTTCATAATGTAGGTGTGTTCCTGTGCTTCTGCCTGAACTTCCTACTTTTGCAATAACTTGACCTTTTTTTACTTTATCTCCTTTTTTCACTAGAAGTTTTGAATTATGAGAGTAAGAAGTAGTAAAGCCATAGCCGTGAGATATAATAACCATCCTCCCGTATCCAGCGTGATAGCCTGCAAACAATACTGTGCCATCTCCAGTTGCGACTACATCGGTTCCATAAGGAGCTGCAAAGTCTACTCCATAATGAAATTGGCTGCCTCGACTAGTAAAAGGATTTTTCCTGTAACCATACCCTGAGGTTATCCTACCTACGACAGGAACTATGGAAGGAACGCATCTCAGATAATCCAATCTTTTATTAATAGAGACGATGGATTCGTCGATTTCTGTCTTTTGACTTAACGTTTGTTTTGACAGGCTGATTAAGGAAGTCTTCAAATTAGAAATTTCGTCTGATAAGTCATAGCTATTTGTATTGGAATAAACTGAATATGTATCATCTACAGGAAGGTGAGAAATATTATCAGAAAAGTCTTTTTCATCAGTTTCTGTAGATGTTTCGCTTTTTAATCCTACTGCAGATTTTACCTCTTCCAATGCTTTTATATTTTGTTCAAGTTGTTCTTTGATTTTCTGAGCATTTAAATTTAGATTTTCAATTTCAATCTTTTGACAATTATTAATCTCCGTAAGCTCTTGTATGTTTTTAAGGCTTGTCTCATATTTTTTGTTAAGATTATTTAGAGCATATGCGGAAAATGATGAATAAATCATGAGTGCTCCTAATAATCCTGCTACAACTTTGAAACTCCAAGTTGGTATCCTAATGGATTTTATAGAAGATTCATTTTCAGGTATGTACATAAAAGTAATGTGATTCTTCTTTTTGCTTTTGAAAGCCTTTTTCAAGAATATCACCCTTTTCGGATACAGTAAATAATATTGTAACACAATTGTAACATAAATATATTTTAACCAAAGAGCATAACTTGTACAAGACAAAAATTGTAAACTTCTCGTAAAATTTTTCTCTAAAAAAAGACAAATCCAACATAAATCTAAAATATGAATATTTAAACCCAATTTGTTTAATAAATAATGTTAGATATTAAAAATAGTAACTCAAGGAGGTTTTAACATATGGGAAAAATAAAAGTAGGCATAGAATCTAATCTAAGCAATGTAAGGAAATATCTTGAAGAAAATAATATAAATGTGAAGGAATTTGACAGCAAAAAAATGGGGTCTTCATGGACTATGAACAGATATGATGCAGTAGTGGTTTCAGGTTCTGATATAAATATTATGGGGATTCAAGATGTGGTGGGAAAAGCAAAAGTCATTGACGCATCCGGTATGACCCCTCAAGAAATATATAACGAAATAATCAACATTCAGAAGTAGTAAAAATTAGAAAAATATATTAAAATAAAGTATGTATAAGGAATTAACCTTTAACATGCTTTATTTTTATTTATCTTATTAGAGAGGTTGAACCTATGAATTCATCAATTTTTATCGAAGTTTTATTCTGGATAGGCATCATTCTTGCCCTGATTGGGGGTGTTATGATAGTAGCCTCTTTTCAAATATTTAAAAAGAAAGTGATGAAAACTCCTATACATGAAAAGATAGAGATAGAGTCTAAAAATAAGATTCCCTGGAGCTATATATTTTTAGTATCAGGAATTGTTATATTTTTCATATCATATTACCTGTCACTAAGATGAAATAAGGGTAAAGGTTGGGTTTACATGAGAACATTTATCGGTATTGATTTTGATATTGAATTAAAAAAGAAGATTAGAGATTTACAATCCATAGTTAGGGAAAATTCCCAAAAAGGTAGATTTAAATATATAGGAAATTTTCATCTAACTTTAAAGTTTTTAGGGGATATCACTATAGAAGAAGTGCCTATAATAAATCAGGTATTGGAAAATTCAGCCCATAAGATAGGCAGATTTCAGTTAAAGGTAAATAAAATAGGGTTTTTTGGTGGCGGAAGTACTATTAGGACTTTATGGTTAGGACTTGGCGGCGATCTAGAACCTTTAAATAGCCTGTATGAGGAAATAGAAGATGGTTTAGGGAATCTTGGATATAAAAGAGAAAAAAGGCCTTATACGCCTCATATTACTATAGCTCAAGATTTGTTGATGAAGATAGATTTTAAACAGCTAGAAAAGCTTATTGACTTGAGTACCATACCTATCATAGATGTGAATGAGATTTGCCTGATAAAAAGCGAGCAAATTAAAGGAAAAAGGGTTTATACTCCTTTATCCACTTATAGGCTTATGGGCAATGGCAAAAATAATGAAACTAAAGTCAAGGGAGGTTTTTAGAAAAACTGAAAATAGCAGAAAGAAGCCAAAAAGTAAGTATTAAATTTTGAGGCAAAGGAGATGTGATCTGATGGGACATTTATGCATCGATGGAGAACATTTGACCATAGAAGATGTGGTCAATGTAGCAAGAGAAGGTTTCTTGGTGGAATTGTCAGAAGAGGCTGTATCAAAGATTAAAAAATCTAGAGATTATGTAGATAACTTGGTGGAAAATGAAACCATAGTATATGGTATCACAACAGGTTTTGGCAAATTCAGTGATACTTTTATTTCTAAGGAAGACACTAAAACTCTCCAAAAAAACCTCATTGTCAGCCATGCATGTTCTTTGGGAAATCCTTTACCTGAAGAGATAGTAAGAGGAGTTATGCTTCTTCGTGCTAATGCATTGGCAAAGGGATATTCAGGCATAAGGCTTGAAACCGTCAATACTCTCATAGAAATGCTGAATAAAGGAGTGCATCCCATAATACCGGAAAAAGGCTCTTTAGGAGCTAGCGGCGATTTGGCACCCCTTGCAAATATGGTCCTTGTGATGCTTGGTCAAGGAGAAGCCATATATAATGGAGAGAGAATGAGTGGGCAAGAAGCTATGGATAAGGCGGGAATAAAAACTGTAGAGCTTACTTCAAAGGAAGGATTAGCTTTGATAAACGGGACGCCGGTTATGACTTCAATAGGAGCTTTGGCGGTTTATGATGCATTGAACTTGATGAAAACTGCAGATATAATTGGCTCCATGACCTTAGAAGCATTGAGAGGCATAACAGATGCTTTTAATGAAAGAGTACATATAGCGAGAGGCCAAAAAGGTCAGACGATGACTGCAAGAAATGTTCTAAGGATTACAGAAGGAAGCAGCCTCACGTCACGACAAGGAGAATTAAGAGTACAAGATGCCTATACATTAAGATGCATACCTCAGATACATGGTGCCAGCAGAGATGCTATAAACTACGTAAAGGAAATAATATCGATAGAGCTTAATGCTGCTACTGATAATCCCCTAATATTTCCTGAAGATGATGCTGTCATTTCAGGAGGCAATTTTCATGGTCAGCCTATAGCTTTAGCTATGGATTTTTTAGGTATTGCAGTGTCTGAATTAGCTAATGTGTCTGAAAGAAGGATAGAGAGACTGGTGAATCCCCAGCTTAATGATTTGCCTGCATTTTTGACCAAGAGAGGTGGATTAAATTCAGGCTTTATGATAGCTCAGTATGCAGCAGCCTCTATGGTTTCTGAGAACAAAGTATTAGCCCACCCTGCCAGTGTGGATTCTATACCCTCATCAGCCAATCAAGAAGATCATGTGAGTATGGGAACTACTGCTGCAAGGAAAGCAAGAGCTATATTAGACAATGCACAAAAAGTCCTTGCTATAGAGGCTTTTGCAGCATCCCAGGCTATAAGTTATAGAGGAGAAGCCGTATTAGGAAAAGGAACAAAAGAGGTGTATCAAGAAATCAGAAAACATATATCACCTATAGAAGAAGATAGGATAATGTATATAGATATGGATATACTGGATAATATGGTTAAATCGGGTGTGTTTGTCAAAGTAGTAGAAGAAGCATTGGGACAATTAGAGTAAAAATTATTATAGATAGGATGATAAAAATGATTACAAAAGAAGATATCGATAGAATCAATTTTCTAGCAAGAAAGTCTAAAAAAGATGGATTAACTGAAGAAGAAAAGGAAGAACAGAAAAGACTCCGTAGAAAATATATAGATTGGATTAAATATCAAGTAAAAACGCAGCTAGACTCTATTGAAATTGTTGAAAAAAACAATGCTCATGAACATGGACACGATTGTGGCTGTCACAAACATGGATCTGATTGTGACTGTCATAAGCATTGAAATAGATACAAAAATCGGATATATTTTAAATAGTAGAATATGGAGGTGAAATTATGGCTGAACTTCAATTTGTAGTTTTTAAACTTGGCAAAGAGGAATATGGTGTCAACATAATGCAAGTAAAAGAAATAGTTACCTATAAGGAGCCTACTAGAGTTCCCAACACTCCTGATTTTATAGAGGGAATCATAAATCTAAGGGGTCAAATAATACCTATAGTAAGTTTAAAAAAGAGATTTAAAATTTCAGGAGAATCAATAAATGATGAAACTAGAATAATTGTAATGAATGTAGATTCTAAACAAGTAGGTTTTATAGTAGATGCTGCATCAGAAGTTAAGACAATCAGTGAGGATGATATAGAAAACGCACCGGATATTGTTGCTGGCATAGAGAGAAAGTATATCACAGGAATAGGAAAGATGGGCGAAAAGATATTGATACTTCTTGATTTGGACAAGCTTTTCAGCAAGGAAGAAAAAGAATCCTTAGAAGCAGTTTAAAACTTATAATGTGACTTTAAAGCAATGCGGCTTTTGCCACATTGCTTTATTTATTAGCAATAAACTAAGCAAATTATAAAATTATGTAGACAAAAATTTTTTTAAATGGACCAATATGCGTCAAATTTTATGAAAACATGGTTGTATAATGATATCATCAAGGTTTATCAGCGGGGTGAGATATTGAAAAAAAATATATTATATTTTCTTTGTCCTGCATTACTGATGATAGGCATTATCGCTTTTGGAGATTCTGTTGACTTAAGTTATAAATGTGAGGAGCTTCTTGCAAAAAGAGCGGAAGCATGGAATAATATATTGGTAGATAGCTATTCTTATAGCGAATTTTACAACGATATGAACGCCATTGCTGCGGGAGAGCTTTTAAAGGAAGATTTGGAGACTTTTATTTATCTTAGACAAAACCCAACAAGCATGGAGAGGGTATTATCAGTAAAGTTCAATGATAAGGAAATCAAAAGAGAAAAGAATAGGGCTTTTATAACAGGCAAAGTGATATGGGAGTTAGAAGGACATTTTGGTGTAGAAATAATAGAAAATGACTATAACATAGAATTAGAAAGATATAAGAGAAACTGGTATATTATAAAGTTTGAACCAGTTGAATAGCGGCCAGGGGCCGCTTTTTTAGTTCCTAAGTACTAATAAAATAGTAAAAAATTACCGTTAAAACGACATATTTCTGCTATATACTTACAAGTTTTTTAGAAAAATAGTATAATATATTGTAATATAATTCTTTTTGGAAAAAGGCTCTTCAGAAGGATTTTAAAGGAGATGGTAGCCATAGATAGATTAACAAAAATAATACAGCAAACAATAGAAGTTATAGAAAAAAGCCAGAAACAAATATT
>JAAYMO010000214.1 GCA_012521375.1 Clostridiales bacterium | reverse complement strand
CTCTGATTTAGTTTTGCGGTTGGCCAAACCCGCTTTATTTTATCAGAGGAGGTATGTTTTTTCTACTCATAGCTATAAGCTTTTCGGAACCACGGGCATAGCCCGTGGTATTCGAATGACAATAAAGCATATTAAAAATAAAATAAATTTCAAATTAAGTATATCACATACTAAAATGATACAATTTTTATGTTTCAATAGGTTGCTAAAAAATTAACCTCTTCTCCTTTTTTAGAAGTCGAGGTTATGCCATCAAAACTGCTCTATAAAATAATTCCAGAAAACTTTTCTTCTCATAAACCAGCATAGTCGATAATATCTTCCAAAAATGCATATACATCTTTCATATCATTTTTTACTATTTCATATATGATCTTAAAATCTATGTCACCATACAGATGCGCTATAATATTTCTCAAACCTATCATGTCTTTCAGCGGCTGTTCATGGGCCTTTCTAACGACTTTTTCTTTGACGAGAATGTTTGCCATATCAGCTAGAAATACAGGCTCTTCGAATCCTTCGTCAGATATAATATGCGAGCAGATATCTATAATATACTGGAGAGTCACGAACAGGTTATGACATATAATGTCTCTGTCGTCTTCATTACTCAGAAATTCTTCAAGCGAAATATTGCTTTTTAAATAAATCCGATTTAAATGATGCCTGATTAGATTTACTTTTTTCGAAATAATTTCCCTCTTAACCATTCTTCATCACATTCTTAATCTTTTCTTTTGAGCTTTCAAGATACCTGTTTATTATATACATTTGATCAAGATAAAAATAAAAGTTTTTAACTCGAAATTGAGAAAGCAAGGAAGGGTTATCGTTTTTTAATATAATACCATTTTTTAAGATTTCATGGTTTAACAAAGGTGGAGCACTATTCATAAATATTAGGTCTACAGGGATTCTGAAAATATTTTCGAGTTCGCCTTTATATTTTAATTTGAATTTAAAATATTCTTCCTCTTTCATACCTATTACATAGGCAGCTATGTCGATATCACTTCCGGCTCTCATCTTCCCTTCAGCATAAGAACCAAAAAGATAAGCAAAAACAACATTATCCTTTGAATGGAAATATTCTTTTAATTCTTTAATCAAAACGTTTATATCCACTGTTCTCACCAGAGTAATTATATCACAAATTTTGATTCCGTCATAGAAAAACTCGTTAATCTTTTCTTAGCTTAGCCCATAATTCGCAGGTCATCAAATTCATATTATGAAAAATAAAACATGCATAAAATTTTTAACAAGAAAAATATAATAAGCAGAATATTCCGAGAAGGTACTAACCAACTCGATGTCGAATATATACAATAACTTCCGATATTGAGGGGGGGGGAACAGCATGGCTAACAAATCTCACTATAGGCGGCAAGACCGTTCGCCATTACGAACTTTCAATCCCCAACCATCTAAAATGTTCAAATTCAAACAAGAAAAGATCCTGGGTTCTTTGTATCTGATAAAACCTTTGTTAGAGAGAATGAACATTAAATCAACTATCGATTCTATCATCCCCGAACGTAAAGAAAACGGACAGATACTTACCACCGGAGAAGTAGCAGAAATACTTGTAGCCAATCGCCTGCATCATCCGCTGCCGATGAAAGATATTAAACTCTGGGCAGAAGTATGCGGCATCAAAGAATTATTTGATGTTGAGCCGCACAATCTTAATGACGACAGAATTGCCAGAGGTCTGGATGATCTTGCACAGTATTTTGAAGAAATTGAGACAAAACTTTCCATAAATGTTATTCGGGAATTTAATCTAAATCCCGAAGAGATTCTCTGGGACACAACCTCCATCTATTTCGAAGGAGACTATGATGAAGCCGAGATTGTGCAATTCGGTTACGGAGACAAACCGGATTTAAAACAGATTAAGCTTGCCCTGAATGTAGAAAAAGACTCCGGAATACCCTTGCGGGGCAGCGTTATTAAAGGCAATCTGAACGATCCATCCATTGTAGTGGAGAACATGAAAAAACTGCGCAATCATCTTAATAAGCAAGACCTTCTTTTTACCGGAGATAACGCTGTAGGCACTATCCCAAACTGCCTTCTGCTTGATAAAAACCACATCAGATTCATTGCACCCAGCCCTGCATCAAGCCTTTTTGAAGAAGCTATCCGTTCTGTTACTGACGAAGAATTAGACGGTTGTATTTTTCCGGATAAAGATGGGACACCAAAGTTTAAAGTAACAGAACGGGGGGTTTACATTCACCTTCAGGATAAAGAGAAACAAGAAGAACTAAAAACCGTTCCTGCATTTTGGGCTCGGTGTTTAATAGTCTGGAGCAAGAGCCGTGCCAAGCTGGATCGAGAAAAAAGAGAAAAATATATGTCTGATCACTAGCGTTGCATAAAATTTTTTAATAAAAGTCAAGTAAAAACTTGGTATACCTTAATATACCATATATGATAATTTATGGAAGTATCATTTTTTCTCTTATGTTAAAAGGAGCAACCGCCTATG
>JAAYMO010000213.1 GCA_012521375.1 Clostridiales bacterium | reverse complement strand
TCTTATCATAGCTTTATACAAACGTCAATATGTTTTTGACTTTTTCCTTGATTGCTATGACAATGCCTGCTTTTAGGCAGGAAGTACATGTTATCATGTTTTATTCAGTCAGTCAACATGTACTTTTCCCCAGTTGTCTTTGCCTGCTTCATCGGCAGGAATGTCATCTTAGCATCCTTTTGCATGCTTTGTCAATATGGTTAATATTGATTGGGAGTTTATTTTATCATGCTGATGTTAAGTTGTCAACCGACAAATCCCGCTCAAATACCGCTCCCATTTGATTATTTTTTGACATCTAAGAATTATCATTCAAATTATATATAGCATTTATACTATCATATATAGATAAATTAATCGGTTTCTTTTCGTCCTGATAGATTTCTTCAATTTTATCGCAAACTGCGTTTACTTGTGATTCATCCAAAGGCCTTATTGACAAGAAAAATATATCTTTAGAATCCTCAGAGTCACCTACTATCATATTCCCGTCAAAGCCTGCTAAACCTTCTCCAGTATCAAAATTAATATTTCTTATTTCTATATTATTATACTTATCAGGATCAGCTATGATAACCCTATCCTTTTTCACTGCATTCAGTTCATCCATAAAACTTATCCACTCCATTTCTTATTATTTTATATTATTATTAGCATAAAATAATTCTATATGTGCTTTAGTTATCCTAAATATCGATAAAATTTTAAATTTAAAAACTTAGATCTTTTAAGTAATTTATGCTTTCCCACAGATAACAAAAATAAATAGGATTCAAAGGATGTTCTCAATCCTCAATCCTATTTACAATAATGTTGATTATTATAGGAAGTATTGCAAAAATAAAAGCAATAAAACTCCAGGTACCCCGAGAAATCCAGCTATCAAAGCTGTAATAGGATTAATTGCTATAGTTATACCTATAAAACCACCGAAAATGTTAAGGAAAAATAGTATTACTGCACCTATTATGCCATTGATTATAAATTTAATAACGATTTTTATTGGCACAACTAATAGCATACCTATTATATAAATTGCACCTATGGCCAAAAATACGGCCAATATTGTAAAAATATCTATTTGGGGCATAAAAACCGCCTCCTTTTGCTGCAACTTGGATAAACCTTGACTAATAATATATATTGCATTGTAATTAAAATATTACACAAAGTTGCAGCAAAAAGGAATAAGTATCATCATAAATCCGCCTTTATACCGCACTGTTTTGCATGTTTTATCATATACATATATTTTGACTTTGCAGCCTCCATTTTATAAACGGCATGGTCTATCAAATCTTCCTCTATCACATTTTCAAAATAGTTTTGTGCATCATACCATTCTTGTCGGGCCTTAGCCAAAGCTTCAAAAAATTCTTCATGCTTGTCATCTCTCTTATTTCTAATAAATCCGGGTATCAGATTCATAAGTTGTTTTGCTTCTATATTTGTAGACAATATAATGCCTCCTTTTTTCTTCCTTTTATATATAAATATACCCATTTTATAGAAATGTTATGCATGTTCGTCATTAGAATCCTATTTTGTAAAAATATGCTGCCAAAAAAACAAACATGATTTATAAAGAATTCTATTTCCTTATAAACCATGTTTGCGGTAAATCAAATATACTCACTTATATAACTCCTAAACAAAAAACATAGTTTAAAGAGCTTCCTTGGAGCCTAATAAACCATGTTCTTATAAGAATTCTATTTTCATGCTAAAAAAGAGTTTCGCACATAAAAGCTTGTTCTTACAATTCTGTAACAATACACTTACTAAGAATTATGCTTCAATTATATATTTAGTATTGATTTTGAAATTGCATCAAATCTTTCATCAGATATGCCAAGCTTTTTCTTGAATCTTTCATCTTCCATTCTCGCTACAATTATCTTGTCAGGCGATATTTCTTTAATAATACTTTTTATCTTATCAATAGATTCATCTGTGTCATTATATCCTTTAATAATCCCCACTTCTAATATAAATTTCCCTTTGTATTGTTTATTGAATTTAACCATATTTGAAATGTACTCTTTTAATGTATATCCTTCAATTGGCCTTTGGATTTTTTGAAAGTCTACTTCTGTAACAACTTTTATCTCTCCAACGACTTCATCACATTTATTGATTATCGGCATGTATTCTTCTCTGCCAAATAAATAGCCATTAGAAAGCAGTCTTACAAGCACACCCTTGCTTTTAATTAAATCGATGATATCGCTGACTTTGCTGTTTACTAAGGCTTCTCCTTTTGAATTAATAAACACTAAATCAACTTTATTATCATCTAACATCTTTTCTAGTTCCTTTAACTCATTGTCCATTCCATCAAAAGTCAGCTGGGTATCTATTTTATTGTGTGACCTTCCGATAGGGCAGAATATGCAGTCAAAGTTGCAGTATTTTTCAGGCAGTATATTTATCTCCAGCACTCTTTTTCCATCTTCCTTATAGATATCTTTATAACTAAAAACGCCCATTTTGTGCCTCCTAGATTACTCTATTACTACTTCTTTATTATTTATATCTAAAATTGAAATCTTACAGGTTCCGCCTAAATTTTCTTCCACTAATCTTGCCAGATCTTTTAATGCGCTCTCAAATTCATTTAATCTGCTTTCATCAATCAACTCAATGCATAAAAAAGCATTAGTTGTATTTTCAGTAAGCATTGTCCTTACTGCTTCACGCCAGTTCCAGCATCTGCAAATTGCACCTTTATCGTCTTTGTAAATTATTTCCCCTTCATATGGTGGTGAATTCTCATCTGTCCCAAGAGGAATAAATTCCTCATCTCCAACAGCCTTAGTCAATCTTATATCTCCAACAAATTTCTCTATATCTTCACCGCCACAAGGTAATGCATACCTTAATGAAATAGAATTATAAATATCAACTAAAGGGTTAATGGTTCCTAAATGATTTCCATTATAAGCCCTCTTTAACAATGCCTCTATAGAGGACCTGGCACCTTTCTTGGTTTTAAACTTTTTGAATGCTTCCCTCCATACCTTTATAACAGGATTGCTGCTAAATTCCGGATTCTGCAAATACTTTAATGCTTCCTTTTCCGCCTTTATAAGCATTTCCTCGTATTTTTCTTTATCTTTTATTGAGTTATCTATGTTGTTGCAAATAGCGATTCCTATTCTTGCATTAGGAAATAAACTCCAAAATGGATCTTCAATGACAAACTTTTTCATGAAACTACCTCCCGGCTTTTATCTTTTATTACCTTAAAGAAATTCAAAGTTTATTGCATTATTTATCCTTTCCACTTCCCTAGGCAGTATTATTGCTATTTCATCTATTAATTCTTTGTTAATATTTAATAACTCCATCACTCTGTCGCTATAATTAAAACTTATCTTCGAGCCCAACAGTTTCTGATAATAATTGGCGCTTATAAAATCTGCCAAGTACATTATCCTGACTTCATTGCTCGTATTACTGTTTGTAAATGGATAATGATGATATCCCACCACCTCTTTAATCTCATCGGGGATTCCCCATTCATCACATAACCACATCCCTATCTCTGTATGTGTTATCCCGCTTAGTACAATTTTTTCCGCTGCTATCTGGTGTATTCCTTGCTGTGTTTTCATCACAAATATCCTATCTAAATGCTCAGGTAAACATATATCTAAAACTGTTATGCCAATATCATGTATCAATCCATAGGTGAAGATTTTATCTTTATCACATAGACCTGTCTTCTCTGCAATCATATAACTTGCAATGGAAGTGCCAATACAATGCTTCCAGTAAGATTTATTGTTGAATATCTTGGCCCGCCCACTCTTGTTTGGCAATAACAGTTTAGTTATATATGCAATAGCAATCATCCTTGTATTTTTCGCACCTAAATACAGAACTGCGTCTTTTAGGGTTAAAATATTACGATTCAATCTTGAAGTATGGTTTAAAACCTGTATTAATGCTGGCTCAAATTCCGGTATTTTAGACAATTTTTCGATGCAATCATCCATATGAAATTCGCAAGGTTCAAGCAACATGTTGAGAACCTCACCAAAATCTTTCGGTATTTGAGGTAAATGGCCTGATTCCTTTATTTGTCTTATTATAATATGATTTTGCATTTGAAGCCTCCTTTAAACAATACTTTCCTTCTCCTTCGTCTATAATCTCATTATAAAGTCAGTGCGATCCATAATGCCGTCAAATAATGGTTTCTAATAAACTGTCTTGCACTATCTTTGTTATATTTTGGGTAACATCCATGTTTAATCTTATACCTAGCAATTAAGTATTTTATTTGAACTAATAAATTTGCCTCTTTTAAATTTTTCCTACAATTATAACGTTATTATCATTTTAATAGTACTTTTTAATTTATAAAAGAACTTTTTTATTCCGATTCAATTTCTTTACACACCATAGGTTTTTTTGTTTTGTTATATGCTCATATCTTGGCTTACCAAGCGTTCCAAGCATTA
Organism: Clostridiales bacterium; assembly: GCA_012521375.1. Taxonomy (GTDB): domain Bacteria; phylum Bacillota; class Clostridia; order Lutisporales; family Lutisporaceae; genus Lutispora. The sequence continues at coordinate 3,651 of JAAYMO010000213.1, read as the reverse complement.
TATCAGTAATTATTAAATCTTACTATATTTAAATAGTACAATCAAAGCATTATAATATAGTGTTGGAGAAACATTTAAATGAACTTATAGAATCTAATACATTTTTAGAAAGGTTGGACTTTATGGGTTTTTATTTTAGAAAATCAATAAATTTTGGTGGATTAAGATTTTGATTTTCAACCTCATCCCCAAGAATCTGGACTTAATTTTGTAGAGATAGAAAGTGCAGATGTTTCGCAAATTATCGATTCTGACTCGGAGGATTTAATTAATGAAATAAGAGCAAAACATAAAAACTACCTCTATCAAAATGCGATGCAGGCAAAAGTTTAGTTGAAAAATTATCAGAAATAAAAAATACACTAAAAATCTAATAAGGCATTATCTTAATTAATATGAATACATTATATAAGGATGAATAAGCTAAAAAGAACATAAGAGCCATCTTCTATTCCAACTGAAAGATGGCTCCTTTTTCATTACTTTAATAAATCCTCAACATCAAACTCATAGTTTCTATAATAGTATTTACGGTCTTTTTCTGTAATTTCACGAATAACCTTACATGGGTTTCCAACTGCTATAACGTTATCAGGAATATCTTTGGTAACAACACTTCCCGACCCTATAACAACATTATTACCAATATGAACTCCAGGATTTATAACAACATTTCCCCCAATCCAAACATTATTTCCTATGGTTATACCAATGCCATATTCATATCCAGAATTACGTGAATCTGGATGTATTGGATGTCCTGCTGCATATAGAGACACGTTTGGACCAAATAGTACATTATCACCTATGATTACTTTCCCCACATCTAAAATAATACAGTTATAATTCGCAAAAAAGTAATCCCCTACTTCAATATTTTTTCCATAATCGCAATAAAAGGGAGCTTCAATATGTACACCTACACCTACTTTACCAAGAATATCTTTTATTAATTTATCTAATTTTGCCCTTTCATCTGGTTTACAATGGTTATACTCATATATCTTCTTTTTATTTGCCATTCGCTCCTCTGATAATCCATCTAGCCAAGGCTTATATGGAAGACCAGCCAACATTCTTTCTTTTTGATTCATAATTGCCTGCCTTTCATTATATCTTAATAATAGTTTTAGCACATATACTACTCTTATTCTATTAGCAGCTTTCCTGATGAATTATGATTCCCATTTAGGCAAAGATATTTGTTTCTTGCTCTTTCCAATTATTATTGTAAAATCTACAGTTATGCTATCGATCTTATTATCAAGTACTTTTTTAATTATTCCCTCCGATGCTCCCCATGATAATGGTGTCATTTTTATTAAATGACTAAGTTCATCTCTGCTTACCGAAACGTTGTATGACACTTTTTCAGTATCTATTTTCTCGAAATTTCTGTTAAAATGTTCTATTACCTTTTCATTTGAATATAGTTCCCTGTTAGTTCCCTGATAAAGTAAATCCCTAAGTTCTTTAAGATACCCACTATTTGGTACAACCTTAATCAAAATCCCTTCGCTATGAATAATTCTATTAAACTCACTGTAATTAGAAGGAGAAAGAATATTTAAAACTATATCAAACTTTTTATCCATAAATGGGATCTTAGCCAAATCGGCTACACACCAAATAATATCTTTATAATTCTTAGCTGCAAATTGTATCCCATCTTTAGATATATCAATGCCTACTCCCTGGAAATGAACATCTTCTTTTTTTTGCAATTTCTTCATAACCTGAGATAAATGGTAACCTTCCCCGCATCCCGCATCCAAAATTCTTGTATAACTTATGTTATTGGAACTGTTAATAGAAATATTATTGTATATTAAACTCACTATAGACTCTATAAGAGGATCGAAAAACCCCATTTTGCATATTGAGTTTCTTGCCTCAAACATTTCTTTATCATACTTGTATTTTGAGGGTTTTAAGAGCAAGTTTATATATCCTTTTTTAGATATATCGAAACAATGTTTATTTAAACAAATAATACTTTTAAATACATCAAGGTTCATCTTATCTCCACAAACAGGGCACTTGAATATATTGATATTTTCTTTTATTTTGATTTTCCCAGTAGTAAGATTTGCTTTACCACTTTTCTCAAAATATTTTTTATTGTTTTTGGACATAAAAATACACCTCATTCATTCGTATCAGTAAAAAATGAAAAACGCACAGCACAGATAAACCCAACTTTTTTACTGATTGGATTTATTTTTGTCCTGTACCTTTTATTACCTCAAACGAATAAATGCGATACTCATATTTATCCCTTAAATATACTTTAGTTATTTATAAATTATATAAAATTTATACCATGAAAAAAATTGCAGCAGTTAAATTTCTCGTTTATTATATTTAATCTATTTCCCCCGCCGTCTATGGCATAATCTATTCCTTTTCCCACAAACTATTTCCTTTGAGCCGCAGTAAGGGCAAGTATGCTTATCTTGCTCATGATTCAACTCATAAACCTTACCACAGCTTAAGCACTTTAATTGACACGAACCTAAGGTATAATTCCCTCCGCTTATGTGTATTGCATTGCCCTCTGTTAGTGCTATTGTCACCTTTTTTCTTGCACTGTCTATGATATTTTGAAATGTCTGCCTTGAAATCTGCATCCTCTCAGCACATTCTTCCTGATTAAGCCCTTCAATATCCTTTAACCTCATGGCTTCAAGCTCTTCAATCTTGAGAGTAATTTCTTCTACCTCGCACTTTCTTTTGCCAAATGGCATAAAATAGGTGTTCTCAGGAAAGAATTCAACCCTTCTGCATTTTATTGGCCTTGCCATTTGCTCACCCCCCTGCATCTTTTGCATAAACCAATAAACATTATATCTACATCATTTATTTCCAAATCATTTTTGTCTTCTATGGTCTTATTTAGCTTCAAATAATCTAAAGCAATTTCTCTTTCATCAATGTCTATTATATCATTACATTTAACACATTGAAAATGAAGATGCAGGGGCTTTTTACTATAAATTTTCAGTTCATAATAACTTATTCCGTCCACAACGATTTCTTTTACTATCCCTATACTGGTAAATATCTTTACATTTCTATATACTGTAGCAAGACCAACATCAGCTTCTTTAAGCCTTTGATATATATCCTCCACACTCAAATGCCTGTCAGCAAGGAAAAACTGTTCAAGTATCAATTTTCTTTGCTTCGTAATTTGATATCCATTTTTCTTTATCAATTTTTTTATAAGAGAAAACTTATCCTTAGTCTGGGTAGTATTCATCACCTCACCCATATAAGAACACTCCTGTTATTTATTCATGACAATGACCTGCATGCTGATGTTCCCTGCATATTCTTCCTGTAGTTTCTAATTCATTTTTTAAATACTTTTGGATTACATCATCACAATTTCCTGCTGCTCCAACAATCACATCTATATTGTTTTCAGCAAACAATCTTTGGGCTGCTTCTCCCATGCCGCCGGATATGACAACATTCACACCTAATTTTTTTAGAAAATCAGGTAGAAATCCTGGTCTATGCCCTGGATTTTGTTTAAAATCTTTCTTTACTACCTCATCTTCCTTAACTTCATAAAATGTAAACCCTTCACAATGTCCAAAATGCTCACTTACATATTTTCCTTCACTTGCGACTGCTATTTTCATT
>JAAYMO010000212.1 GCA_012521375.1 Clostridiales bacterium | reverse complement strand
CTGTAAGTATGATTGCCTTGATTATATATTTTGACAATTTGCTTCTTGAAATTTTCCTCATAATATTTTTTTGACATGTCTTTCTCCTCCAATAATTTTATTATATCATGTTCGGAGAAAAACTGTTCTATTTAGTATAGCCTATCCATACATCTTCAGGGTATAGTTCACTTAATTGTTTTAGGGTGTTATCATATAAAGCGAGACCTTTGGCCGCATATTTTACGGCACCTACGCTTTTATTATTTACATACATATTGTATGTTATTGTTTCATTTTCTCTGAGTGTGGTAAACGATACTAATGATGCTGTTATTGCTATGAATAGTAACAGTAAAACCACTACTTTGCCACGTTTCATTTTGAATGCCTCCTAGAACCCCTTTTATTGTTACATTAGTGTTTCAATTTTTTTCGAATTTATTACACTATAAATCTTATTCGAAACAAAGGGGAATATTCCTGCTTCAAACATTATATTTATTACGAAATTATTAAATCTTTTTATATTAGGTATATTTTTACAAATTGACTTATGCACCTTCACTATTTTGCAGTATTTTCACTTTTTGCGGTAGAATCAACCATTAATCAGAGAAGCATATGAAAATAATAACAGCCCGGACATATTGCCGAGCTGTTTTGATATCTTTATTGGAATCTATTTATGAATATTAATTAGATTTTTATTTCAGTATCTAGAGCTGCAGTACATGAGCTTCAAACTCATGTTTAATAAATAATTCTCCGTGACGCTCTATAACGCCTAATATAATTCTTTGTATATATACTTTTTGTTACGACTTTTCCCTCAGTAGATGATGCATGTACCATCTCACCATTTCCGATATAAATTCCTACATGACCTGGGTCTCTAAAGCAGACAATATCCCCAGGTATCAACTCTGATTTTTTCACACCTTTGCCTATTGTATGCTGAGCCATTCTTTGTATGTTTATTCCAAAATGCTTATATACATATACAGTAAACCCAGAGCAGTCGAATGAATTAGGACCAGCACCTCCCCTTACATATTTCTTACCACGTAGTGATAATGCATAATCTGCAATGTTCTGTCCTGTAACTCCGTTTTTACTGGGTGCTTCTGATGTTGATTTAGATTCCTTCGTTGGTTCGGATGTAGAAGCAGGTTTTTTCGTCGCTTCAGGCGCTTGAGTAGAAGCAGGCTTTTTCGTCGGTTTAGTTGTTGCTTTTGTAGAACTAGATCTAGCGGGAGCCGATGTTGGTCTGGGGGTTGATCTAGGTTTAGGCGTGGCTGTGGGTGTTGGGGCTGGTTTTTTAGTGCCGATGGCCACAATCTCATTGATAGGCTCTTCCACAACGGTTTCTTTTATGATTTCTCTGCTGGTTTCTATACCATTCTCGCGAATCACGAGAGCTTCGACTAGCTGTTTGCCTGCTTTACCTTCTTGAATCTTTTCCATCTCGTCTTTCAAGAGGTTATCATCATCACGTTCTTCAACTGTAAAGGGGATTTCCTCTTCATAGCTTAGAGTTTCTTCTGTTACAACATTCAACAGCCTCTTTTCTTGCGAAAGAACTATGATGTCTCCTTCTTTTATTCTTTCAGGATCCAGGTTGGGATTTAGCGCCTGTATTTCTTCTACGCTCATATTGTTTTCATTAGCTAATTTCCAAAATGTATCTTCATTTGTGGCAGTGTATTCAACAACGCCTTCACTGCTTTGTTGAAGCATCGCAAGTGCTTCCTCTATACTAAGAATATCGTGAAAATCGACGCTTACAGCATTAAATAGTATCTTCTCCGAGAAGTCTGATTTTTTCATCTGACTGCCTGAAGATATAATATCATCAACAAAGGGTTTTTTTATGGTATCTACCAACTGCATGGCTTCTTCAAGGGTTTTAACATGACAAAGGGTCTTACCATCTATTTTTATGGCATAAGCAGGACTATGTATTTCTATGATTTGTTCAATGGCATTAACGATCTGAGATTCGCTTGTTAATGCTGGAGATCTTCCCTCTATTTCTTTAAAATATACCTCAGAACGAATATCAGCATCCTCTGGATATTCTTTCTTTATTTGCTCCATAACACTGTCATAATAAGCGAGACCTTTGGAAGCATATTTAACAACACCTACAATTTGATTGTTTACATACATATTATAGGGATAAAGAACTTCAAATACCTGATTTTAAAAATATTGGTTATTGGTTTGTGCCTAATGCCATTATAGAATTACAAATTATTAAAAATGCTATATCTAAAATAGACAATTTAGAAATTCGTGAATTTATAAAGGCAGCTTTTCAGAAACAACAAGGCTGGTATCAAATAGGAGAAATGGTGAATTTAAAATGTATCGTATGCCAGCAGAAAAAGTTAAAGAGTTTAGGCCAGATGTTAAAAATGAATTTTTCTCAATACTAGCAAACAACATAGAGAAAATGAAAGAATTTACTGATCGGTGTGGAGATAAAGCAACAGAGGTTTATGTGTTGAATAATGACGCACGAGAATTAAATGATGTACCTGATAATACTGTTGATATAGTGGTTACCTCACCTCCTTATGGGGACAGTAGAACGACTGTGGCATACGGAGAATTTAGCAGAGTTTCTTTACAGTGGATGGATTTGGAAAATATTGAGCCTGCAGATATAACTGGTATAGATAAGAGTTTAATGGGTGGAGATAAGTATCGAAAAGGATTTGATTATAACCTTAAGAGCGATACTTTAAAAAAATCATTAACGAAAATATTAGAAGATCCTAAAAGCTTGGAAAGAGCAGGCGATGTTTATAGTTTCTATGAAGATCTAGAGAAATCTATTGAAGCAATTACCAGAAAATGCAAAGATAATAGTTATCAATTTTGGGTAGTTGGAAATAGAACTGTAAAGAACGAAAATCTAAAAACCAGTGAGATAATTATTGAAATGGGTGAGCATTTTGGATTAAAACACGTGCATACTATAGCGAGAAATATACCAAATAAAGTTATGCCGAGCTTAAACTCACCCACAAATGAAGCAGGAAAAAAAGTAACAACTATGACTAATGAACATATTCTAGTGCTAAGGAAAGAAAAAGCATAGTAAAAGAAAATTACACCTTGAAGAGATGCTTCTACATTTCTTCAAGGTGTAATTTTTTTTGTAAGATGTAGTAGTGTTTTCTGTTTTTATATCTACTGTCATAGATCATCTTTTCAATTTTTCTTGAGTAGGAAATCTCCTGCTTAATAAGTTCAATGAAAGCTACTTTTTCTTCATCAGATAAAATAAAGCCTCTAAAACTTATCATGAAATCAAAATTAGTGCCATGTCTAAACAATCTCCCAGGCAGAGGGTAGTGTTTTCTGTTTCCCATCATTATTCCATACCTAAGATAAGGGGTTACGTTTTTATGCGTCTGAGCTTTATAGCTATATGTAATAGCATCATGGGTTGAAATGTTATTAACTTTAGCTTCAATTATGATACGTGGCTTTATTGATTTATCTTTTTCATAAACTAAAAGATCAGTTTCAAAGAGCATCGTATTTTCTTTATTTTTCTTAAAACTTAAGTCATATGACAAAATTTCTTGTGCATAAGGAATTTTATTTAAGGTATCAAAATAAATGTTCTCATCAAAGTCTGCTGCTTGTAGCAACTCTTTTATAGAATCTGTCCATTCATTTTCTCTCATTTTATCGCCTCCATTCAAGATAATTAAGTGGTCCTACACATAATTATACTATATTATTGATGTTTGTTAAATTGTAGCTGTAGAATTTGACAGTTGAAGGTTGATGATTCAAGCATAATACAAGTTTTAAAGAACTTTTTAATTATACTAATACTTTTTAATTATTCTATTAATATAAATAAAATACGTGTGCATAAGCAACTTAAAAGAAAGAGTGTAATAAAATGATTTCTCATAAAGAAAGTTGGAAGTTAATATTATATTGTTTTTGAAATATGAAAGCTTACTAAAGCCCTTGATTTCAGGGTTTTTTTTGTTGTTTAGAAACCAAGTGCTTCTTCATTTGTTTTTTAAAATTGTATCAAAGACGGTAAGGAGATAGATCCGGCTATGGGTACAGCAGGATTTTTGGTGGCAGCTCAAGAATATTTAAGAAAGAACCATGCGGATTTATTCTTAAACGCAGGACTAAGAGAGCATTTCCATAATACCATGTTTACTGGTTATGACATGGATAGAACCATGCTCCGTATCGGAGCTATGAACATGCTCCTGCATGGAGTAGATAACCCAAGAATTGAGTATAGGGATAGCTTGTCAGAGGCTAATTCAGACAGCGAGAAATATACACTAGTTCTTGCAAATCCTCCTTTTAAAGGCTCTCTTGATTATGAATCAGTAAACTCAGAACTATTAAAAGTAGTTAAAACAAAGAAGACAGAGTTGCTATTTCTTGCTTTAAATCTTAGAATTTTAATAAGTGGAGGAAGAAGTGCCACCATTGTACCTGATGGGGTATTATTTGGTGCTAGTAGAGCACATAAACAAATTAGAAAAGAGCTGGTTGATAACAACAAGCTGGAAGCAGTCATATCCATGCCCAGTGGAGTATTTAAGCCCTATGCAGGAGTATCAACAGCCATTTTAATCTTTACCAAAACTGGTACTGGTGGAACTGATAAGGTAT
>JAAYMO010000211.1 GCA_012521375.1 Clostridiales bacterium | reverse complement strand
TCAGATACCTTTCTATCGTCTACAAAGTTCTTATTGCCTTTTATAGGGTTTCTCAGTATCTTGGCGGCTGCAGCTGCGTAAGGCCCTACTCCGCAGGCCTTTACCCTTTCTGCCAATGTGTCCACAATATCCGAAGACAGATATCTGGAATCAGTCCTAGGATATGTGAGAAGCTTATGATTTTCATAAAGACTCTGCATTATGGACAGGGTCTCCTTGGCAGAAAAACCAAAAAGCTTATTGCAGTCTCTTTGAAGTTCTGTCAAATCATATAGATTTGGAGAGAAGCTTTTTTTATAATTTTTATTTACCTCAGTCACTACCCCATTTTTTCCTTGGATAGAAGCTATTAACTTATCACATCTATCCTTATCAAATATTCTTGTCTCCTTGGTTTTAGAGTCTTGCCATATGAGCTTCAAGTCCTTTGTTATGGCATTAATGCCATAGTACTCCCTTGGTTTGAAGTTTTTAATCTCTTCTTCCCGCTGCGCCACCATGGCCAATGTAGGTGTCTGTACCCTGCCACAGGAAAGTTGAGCGTTAAATTTACAGGTAAGAGCTCTTGTTGCATTTATGCCCACCAGCCAATCCGCTTCGGCACGAGCTACAGCCGAGGCATAAAGATTTTCGTAATCTCTGCCGTTTCTCAGCTTTTCAAACCCTTCCTTTATAGCTTTGTCTGTGACGGAGGAGATCCACAATCTTTTAATAGGCTTTTTAACATTAGCCTTTTCTATTATCCATCTGGCCACCAACTCTCCTTCTCTCCCTGCATCGGTGGCAATTATGATTTCTCCCACATCATTTCTTTTCATCTGCTCTTTTACTATGGAGTACTGTTTTGCAGTCTTCCTTATCACCACTAATTTTAACTCCTTAGGAAGCATAGGAAGATCCTCCAGCCTCCAGGTAGCATATTTAGCTTCATAAACCTCTGGATCTGCTAGGGTCACTAGATGCCCTAAAGCCCAGGTCACAATATATTTTTGACCTTCAAAAAATCCATTGCCTTTTTTATTGCAACTTAATACTCTTGCCAAATCCCTTCCTACTGAAGGTTTTTCAGCTAATACCAACGATTTTTTCATTTAAACATTCTCCTTAACATAGTCTCTACTAAATATTATCACATTTTTTCAAATAAAAACTTATTATATTTATATATCATTATAATTTGAATAAATATACATAAATTTCCTGCATTAATAATCAATAAAACAGCCCTTTAATTGATAAATTATTGACATTCACATAGAATAAATATAATATATATTATGGTTGTTGTAAATTTATACATGGTTAAATCTCTTATCTCTGTAATATACAGTCATAGTGATAAGAGATTTTATAATATGCATCAAGGAGGTATAAAATGGTAGACAATAAAAATAATAGGGAAACTTTCTCATCAGGCCTCGCAGTGTTTTTTGCTACATTGGGATCTGCTGTAGGTTTAGGTAACATATGGAAATTTCCCTATATGGTCGGTGAAAACGGAGGAGGTGCCTTTGTACTCACATATTTTATATGTGTACTGTTGGTAGGTATTCCGGTGGCGGTATCTGAATTCTATATCGGCAGAAGTACCAGGAAAAACGCTGTAGGAGCCTTTGATGTGCTTAAAGCAAAGCCTTTTTGGAAGTCCATAGGATACATGGGTGTTCTTTCTGCTTTATTTATTATGTTTTTTTACAGCAGTGTAGCAGGCTGGGTTTTTTCTTATGTGTTTAAAGCAATAAAGGGAGATTTTTTATCTTTAGCATCCCTATCCATGGAAGAAGCTGCTGTCAATGTAAGCAGTCAGTTTGATATAGCTGTTGGTGGCTCTGTATCTCCTTTTGTATGGCAGATTACCGCTGTAGCTATTGTATCTATAATAATCTTAGCCGGTGTAAAAAAGGGGATAGAAAGAATAACCAAAACATTATTGCCCTTATTATTTATATTAATAATCATATGCTGCATACGTGCTCTCACTCTTGAAGGTGCAAGACAAGGTCTTAGCTTCTTGTTCCGCCCAGACTTTTCAAAGCTTTCTGCGTCTGCGGTTTTATCTGCACTTGGTTTGGCATTTTTTAAGCTTTCTCTTGGAATGGGCACTATGATAACCTACGGCAGCTATTTTACTGAAAAGGATAATTTATTTGCCACATCAGCAAGAGTGGCTCTATCAGACAGCATAGTTTCACTCCTAGCAGGAACAGCAATTTTTCCTGTAGTATTTACCTTCGGCATGGAACCTGGAGCTGGGCCTGGATTATTGTTTAAAACTATACCCTTGGTATTCTCCAAGATACCTTTTGGTAATTTATTATTAATAGCCTTCTTCATTCTTACTTCCATTGCAGCTACAACAGCTATGCTATCCCTTGTTGAAGTACCAGTGGCATTTTTTATAGAGGAAAAAGGCATGTCAAGAAATAAAGCTGTAATCTTGACATCTGCATTAATTTTGATTATTGGCCTTCTGACTGTTCATCCTAAAAGTGTCTTTGGAAATGTAGTAATCGCCGGAAAAGGATTCTTCGACTTGTTTGATTACCTATCCTCTAATATTATGCTGCCCATAGGCGGACTGCTTATATCAATATTTGTGGGATATGTAACAAATAAGGATCATTTAAGCAAAGAATTGTCCAACAATGGAACTTTAAACAATAAAGGTATGATAAAATTCTTTATCAATGTTTTAAGATATTTAACTCCCGCATTACTTGTAATAGTATTTTTAAACTCCATAGGAATAATTAATTTTTAAGTTATAAAAGGCATATGCATTATGTATACTGCCTTTTATCTTTGTTTCTTAGCTTCCTCAATTTTCTCTGCCAAATCATTGAGATATACCCATCTCTCCATTTTTTCTTCCAGCAATCTTTCCTGTTCTTCCTTTTCGCTGAGCAATTTTTGTAAAAGCTCATAATCAGAAGCTGCTTTATCAATCTCAGTATCCAACTCCTGAATCTTATTCTCTATGGAAGCAATTACATCGTCTATTTCTTCATACTCCTTTTGCTCCTTATATGTGAATTTCAATGGTTTTTGCTTCTCTCGCCTCTCTTTATTTACATCAGCAGCCTTTGATTTATTATCCCTATCAGCCTCTTTATGGGCTGTAGCTCTATCAAGTTTTTCTTTTAAATCTGAATAGCTGCCTGTATGTTTTGAAATATAGCCATCACCTTCAAAATAGAAAATCTTATCTACTACCTTATCAAGAAAGTATCTGTCGTGGGATACTGTGATGACTGCACCAGGAAAGCTTTCCAGATAATCCTCCAGTATGGTCAAAGTTTCTATATCCAGATCATTGGTAGGCTCATCCAGAAGCAGCACATTTGGAGCCTCCATCAACACTCTCAATAGATGAAGCCTCCTTTTCTCACCACCGGATAGTTTCCCTATGGGTGTCCACTGAAGTGTTGAATCGAAAAGAAATGTCTCCATCATCTGTGAGGCAGTAAGTTTATGTCCTTCTGCGTTGGTGATGTATTCAGCCGCCTCTTTCACATACTCTATAGCCCTCATATCATCATCCATATGATAGGTTTCCTGAGAAAACACGCCAATTCGGACAGTATCACCTATTTCCACACGGCCACTGTCAGGTTCCGTTTTCCCAGCTATTATATTTAGCAATGTGGATTTGCCTATCCCGTTAGGACCTACTATACCAACCCGGTCATCCCTCAATAAAATATAGCTGAAATCTCTGATTACCTGTTTTTCTCCATAAGATTTAGATATATCATATATTTCAATAACCTTTCTCCCTAGCCTGCTGCTTCCTACAGATATCTCAATCTTATTCTCTATAAAATCAGGCTCCTTGTCTCTCAACTCTTCAAAGCGTTGAATCCTTGCTTTTTGCTTTGTGGACCGGGCTTTAGCTCCTCTCTTTATCCAAGCCAACTCACGTCTTAAAAGATTTTGCCTTTTTTCTTCACTGGCTCTCTCCATTTCTTCTCTCAGCAGCTTTTTCTCCAGGTATTCATTATAATTGCCGTAGTATTCATAGAGATTACCTCTATCCAGTTCTATTATCTTATTTGTGACCCTCTCCAGAAAATACCTGTCATGGGTCACCATAAGAAGAGCACCTTTCCTCTTGTTAAGATATCCCTCCAAGTAGTCTATTATATCATTATCCAGATGGTTAGTAGGCTCATCCAGTATCAAAAGATCAGAAGGGTTGATAAGTGCTGCAGCTAAAGCGATACGCTTTTTCTGACCTCCGGATAAAGTGCCTATCTTGGCATTAAAATCATCTATGCCCAGCTTGGTAAGTATAGTTTTAGCTTCCACTTCTATGCTCCAGGCATCCAAGGCATCCATATCCCGGGTAAGCCTTATTATAGCCTCAGCATCGTTGGCTTCAAGAGCTTTTTCATACTCTCTGATAACCTTCATGACAGCCGTATCTCCTCTGAATACCTGTTCCAACACAGTAGCTTCAGGGTGAAAGTCAGGATTTTGGGGAAGATATTCTATGTTGATGGAGCTTCCCTTGGTTATCTTGCCTTCGTCAGGAATCTCAAGGCCTGCTATTATCTTTAGCAGTGTACTTTTCCCTGTACCATTTATGCCTATGACACCTATCTTGTCTCCTTCGTTTATGCTTAGGCTAATATTTTTCAACAATATTTTCTCACTATAGCTCTTGCTTATATTTTCTGCATTCAATATGTTCATATTTATCACATCCCGTATATATATTATCACACAGCAGAAGCTTCAATCCATAGATAGTTATGCTATAATAACCATTAGGTGATTATTATGAAAGACGAAAAGCAAAAAGAACCGTCCCCAATGCTTCTGAAGATGTCGATACGAGGCTTGGTGGAGTTTATACTCCGCTCCGGTGATATAGATTCAGGCTTCATGAGCATGAATAGAGCTTTGGAGGGAAGCAGAGCCCACCGGAAACTGCAAAAATCTTATGGTGATGATTATAAAGCAGAAGTGACTTTGAAAAAAACCATCGAATTTGAAGGCCACAGCCTTGTCCTGGAAGGCAGGGCTGATGGCATCTTTATGGAAAATGGGAATGCAGTAATTGACGAAATCAAATCTGTCACTCAGCCCCTTGAACTGATAGATGAAAACTACAATTTAAGGCACTGGGCTCAGGCCATGTG
>JAAYMO010000210.1 GCA_012521375.1 Clostridiales bacterium | reverse complement strand
CTCTTCATGAAAACTATCTGCAAGGCAAAAGAAGGTGCCTTCAAATTTGAAGACACCTCTCTTTACATTCGGTTTATTTACTCTTGGGTTTATCTCTACCCCAACAATTGACATAGAGCCATAAAAAACGGGCTGCTAAATGCTAATAGTGCCCGTCTATTAATTGGTTTTATATAGTATTAATATAATTAAAATGTTTTTTCGACTATTAATCTCTGCTATATATGTCCCTGGTATACACCTTGTCCACTACATCTTTAAGTTCATCAGACATCCGATTTGCAACGATTACATCTGAAATCTTTTTAAACTGTTCAAAGTCTCTTATAACTCTAGAACGGAAAAACTCATCCTCCTTCAAAGTGGGTTCGTATACCACAACCTCAATTCCCTTCCCTTTTATGCGTTTCATAACGCCCTGAACAGCTGATTGTCTAAAGTTATCAGAGCCTGTCTTCATAGTAAGTCTATAAATACCTACTATATTGGGATTCCTTTTTATAATCATATCTGCTATATGGTCTTTCCTGGTTCTGTTTGCATCTACTATAGCAGACATAATGTTTTGAGGAACATCAGCATAGTTTGCTAGAAGTTGCTTTGTATCCTTAGGTAAGCAGTATCCACCATATCCAAATGAAGGATTGTTATAATGTGTCCCTATTCTGGGATCCAGTCCAACCCCTTCGATAATTTGCTTTGTATTAAGCCCTCGTATTTCTGCATAAGAGTCTAGCTCATTAAAATACGCTACCCGAAGTGCTAGATAAGTGTTAGCAAATAGTTTAATAGCTTCTGCCTCTGTAGAGCCTGTATATAAAACTGGAATGTCTTTCTTAATTGCACCTTCGACTAATAAATTAGCAAAAACTTCTGCCCTTTTTGATTGTTCTCCAACAATAATTCTTGACGGATAAAGATTATCATAAAGTGCTTTTCCCTCTCTCAAGAACTCAGGAGAGAAGATTATATTATCCGTATTAAACTTTTCTTTTATTTTTTGAGTATAGCCAACCGGTACAGTGGATTTGATAACCATTATAGCCTCTGGATTAATAGAAAGAACATTAGCGATAACGGATTCTACAGAACTTGTGTTAAAATAATTTTTGTCAGGGTCATAGTCCGTTGGAGTACTTATGATGATATATCCAGCATCCTTATATGCTTCATGATTATCTGTAGTTGCTCTCAAGTTTAACTTTTTCGTAGCAAGATATTCTTCAATTTCGTCATCTTTTATAGGCGATTTTTTATTATTTATCATTTCCACTTTTTCTTTATTAATGTCTAAAGCAATAACCTCATTATTTTGTGCTAAAAGTACAGCGTTTGAAAGACCTACATAACCTATTCCTGCAACTGCTATTTTCATTATTTTATTCCCCCTTAAATTATTTTATACCTTGTAATACTCTCTATACCAATCTACAAATTTTTGTAGTCCATCTTCAATGCTTGTCCAAGGTCTGAAATTAATATCTCTTTCCAGATCCGATATATCAGCGTAAGTTCGGAGAACATCACCTGGCTGCATATCCATATAAATTTTCTCAGCTTTTTTCCCAAGAGCTTTTTCCAATGCATTAATAAAACTCATAAGTGGAACTGGATTGTTATTACCTATATTGTAAATTTTATAAGGCGCGAAACTCGTACTTATGCTGTCTTTAATTTCATCCCAATCTTTATTGGCAACTGGAATTCGATTTATTAACCTTACAATGCCTTCAATAATATCATCAATATAGGTAAAGTCTCTTTCCATTTTGCCATGATTGAAGACCTTTATCGGCTTACCTGATAAGATATTTTTAGTAAAAGTAAAGTATGCCATGTTCGGCCTACCATATGGCCCATATACTGTAAAAAATCTAAGCCCAGTAGTGGGTATTCCGTAAAGATGGCTATATGTATGAGCCATCAATTCATTAGATTTCTTCGTTGCTGCATAAAGGGAAACCGGATGATCTACATTATGATTAGTAGAAAAAGGTGCTATTTTGTTCCCGCCATAGACAGAACTTGAGGAAGCATATAATAGATGCTCTACTGGATAGTTCCTACACGCTTCAAGAATATTCATGAATCCAATCAAATTTGAATCCACATAGGCGTATGGATTCTCAATGGAGTAACGTACCCCTGCTTGAGCAGCTAAATTTATAACATGCGTTGGCCTATATTTTTCAAAAATATTATCTACTTTTACTTTATCCTTTAAATCCACTTTATGAAATATAAATTTCTCATACTTTTCTAGCAAATCTAGTCTTGATATTTTTAAATCAGTATCGTAGTAATCATTTAAATTATCAATTCCAATAATTTGGCAAGATTGATCAAGTAGTTTTGTTGATAAGTGAAAGCCAATAAAACCAGCTGCACCTGTTATTAAAATCCTCACGTTTTTACCTCTATCCTTTTAGTTATTTCCGAGAAGCACTATTAATCATATTAGTAAATTATTGTCGCTTGGTACTAACTATAACTAAATTTTTTATAATAGCTAATATATTTTTGAAATCAGTATAATAGAATATTATATTTAATAAAATATTAATTCCAAATGTTATCAATGTTACAACAACAGCATGTGCTATCCAAACTGAATATGCACTTACTTTACTTAGATTTATACTAGATGTAATAATAATAGCCAATAATACACATACTACATTAACAAAATTTCGTTTCATAATATAATCTATTTTTAACCCTAAAATATTTTTACAAGAAAATATCGAATATTGAAGCGTTCTAAACATCATAGCTAGAAGAGTACCGATTGCTACACCTACAATGCCAAAAAAATTTACTAGTATTACTGATAGTATAACATTAATAGATGCTTCAGCAAATGCCCCATTTCTTGTTTCTCTATATTTTCCTGCTGCTAATGCTACTGACTGATAAGGCAACCGTAAACAATAAAAAGCTTCAGCCATTATTAAGAGTACAGAAAAAACCGGACGCAGATAATTGACATCTATTATATCTTTTGTATAAATTTTAACAAATGGTAACATCATTATTCCTGCAACAGTAAATACAGTTGTTGTAACTACTGAAGATAGAAAGTCAAAGGCTCTAAAATTTCGAAGCAAAGATTCTTTTTCATTATTAGAAATCATATTACCAAAAGCAGCCTCTATTCCAGTAGAAAATATTCTAACAATATTTGTTATGGCCCGCACAATCATGTGGTATATAGAATATACTGAAACTTCTTTTATATTAGTAAATAAAGTCAATGTAACCACATCAGTATTATTGTGGATAAAGTAAGCAATATGATGCCCTAATCCATCCCACCTTTGTTTTATCGCTTCATTATCGGGTTCACATTCTTTAATTATCTTATATTTGCGATTAACATAAAAGTTTATAAGCAATGGTCTAAGAATAAAAATCAAGGAGCTTGCCAATCTTACAACATGAATTTGAGCCTTTAGCTTTATTAATATAACAATTAGTATTGTATTTATCACCGTAGTAGTAATTTGAATCCATGTTGTAATATATTGTTTTTGATCAGCCTGTAACAGCACCTGATATGTGATACCAAAATAATACTGTGCAAAGGTACTTACACCTATTATGATTACAAGTGAAGACGCATAAAACCAATCAAAATCATTTGCAACCAATAACGGATAAAAGATCGAAAGAAGTACTGTGTATCCAACAAATATATAAGCGATTTTTTTGAAAAATAATTCAGTTGCTTTAACAATACCACTAAGTTTTTTTATGTCGCGTTTAGCTAAAGGTTTGTATAATGCTGCTCGGGTAACACCCCCTACCCCTCCTTCAATCAACGCAATATAGCCTAAAAATTGCGTTATTGAAGATACGAGTCCGTTAACACCTGAACCAAATGCCATAAGAATATACCTTGGCACAATAAATCCACATATTGCAGTTATGAGTTGTAATGTAAAAGATGATATTATATTAATTAATGCCTTTTTTGATCGCATTTATTTGTTTTTCTCCTTCGATGCTTTAAATTAGAATTAAATATTCTATATATCTGCTTTTTTCTGCGTTACTGGTAGTATTATTTTATCTGAAATATAATGATCCATTTTTTTATCTTTAAACTTAATAAAGCCGTTATTTGGAAAAAATGAAATTTCACCCAAATACACTTTTCCATTTACATAATAAAAATCGATTCTAGAGAAAGGAAACTCTTTTGCAAGAATCGAGCCTTTTTCAATCATAACATCATAACCTTGAGGTTTTTGCAACGGATTTTTACTTTTTGGACGATCAGCACGTTCGATGTCTAATAGATTCCAATTTTCATCGTAATGATTTACATAAAACCCATTATGCCTATCGCTAATCACCTGAGTAGTAATAAATCTATCATAAGCGAAATAAAGTTTATAATCTATTAAATTATCTCCTAGATATTCCTCGCAAATTAACTTATATGGTATATCCTTATATATCCACTCACCAGTTCGATAAAATAAGTTTTCGTTTTCCGATTAAGTCTATATAATGGTGTAAAAAGAAAAATAAGTTGAGCCAAAGCTCATGCCTCGGTTAGAATATAAGTGCTCACAAATACCAAACCGAGGAGGATGAACCATGGCTCAGTTTAATATTACT
>JAAYMO010000209.1 GCA_012521375.1 Clostridiales bacterium | reverse complement strand
TCCCGCCAATCTTCATCCATTAATATGAAATTGTATGTATGAGATATTTATACAAACTTACTAATTTAATCTACATCTAAAGTATATACAATTTGTTTCATATATTCAAGTCATTTTTTTATTTTTTTAAAGAATTATTTAAACATAATGTATGACTACTGTGCCAGGGCCGCAATAGACCCCTATTACACAACCAATTTCAAACTCTTCCATATCAATATCGCCATATACTTCTTTTATAGCTGATTTAAACTCTTCCAAATGAACTAAATTGTCTGCATGGCCTACTTTAACTATCTGGCCTTTTAATTCAGCCCCTTGTTCTCTCATTATTTCTACAATTCGCTTCAAGGCTTTTTTCATTCCTCTTGCTTTGTCAATTGCAACAATTTTTCCATCATCAACAGTTAAAATAGGTTTTAGATTCAATAAAGTGCCTATAGTGGCTCTGGTAGCAGATAATCTTCCTCCTTTTTTTAAATATTCCAGAGTATCTACTACAAACAAAGTCTTCACATTTTTTATAAGGTAATCTATTCTATCAATTATTTCATCAACTGTTCTTCCGCTCTTAGCCATCTTTGCAGCTTCTATCACCATCTGCCCAAAACCATATGTATAATTTCTAGTGTCTATAACCCTTATTCTATTTTTGTCGACCATATCTCTGGCGATTTCAGCTGAATTATATGTGCCACTTGCCTCAGATGATAAATGCATAGATATAATATAATCATAATCTTTTAGATATAGTTCATATTTTTCTTTAAAACTGTTGGGGTTTACTTGAGATGTTGTAGGCAATTTTTCTGAGTTTCTCATTTTTTCAAAAAAATCTTTAGGTGAAATATCTATCCAGTCTCTATATTCATCTTCGTGAAAAAATATAGTTAAAGGCAAAACCTCAATATCGTATTCTTCAGCCATGCCTTTGGGCAAATCTGATGTACTATCGGTTATGATTTTGATCTTACTCATAAATTTCTCTCCTCTACAATTCAAAATGCAGTGCAACACAGCCAGGTCCTGCATGAGTTCCAATAACAGAACCTACTTCTCCTCTGATTATCTCTTTTGGTTTATACTGCATTTTTATTAATTCTTCAATATAGTCGGCATGTTCAGGGCATAGGGTATGATTAATGCCGATAACTTTCTCATCTAAAGTCCATCCCTTTTCCTTAATCATATCCATCACTATAGTTATGGCTTTTTTTATGCCTCTGGTCTTCTCCAGCATTTCCAGTTTGCCGTCCACTGTAGTTATTATAGGCTTTACATTTAATATAGAACCTATTACTGAAGCTGAAAGAGATATTCGACCTCCTTTATACAAATATTTTAAATTGCCTATTACAAAAAATTGCTTTAGCCTTTTCTTGGCTGCTTCAATTTCATTGACAATTTCCTCAGCGGTTTTACCCATCTCAGCAAGTCTGGCAGCCTTTATAACCAGCAATCCTGCCCCTAAGGTTACTGCTTCTGAATCGATAATATGTATGTGATCGCTTTCTATATTATTTTTAGCTATCATGGCTGAATTATATGTACCGCTTAGTTTAGAAGAACCAAGTATCCCAATAACAGTATTATTTTCCCCAATTTCGTCCAAAAATACACTCTCGAATTGAGGTGGATTTATCTGAGATGTAGTAGGCAGCTTTTCAGAAGATTCCAGTCGCTTAAAAAATTCATCTGCGGTAATATCTATACCATCTCTAAAAGACTCGTCTCCAAAGTTTACCAATAGAGGTAATACAATTATATTATATTTCTCCACATAATATTGAGGCACATCACACATGGTATCTGTAAGTATAGTAATAGCCACCCGTAAAACCTCCCTTATATAAACTATGTTAAATTAGGATAACCCATTTGCCTCAATGCTTCATAAACCACAATAGCAACAGAATTGGAAAGGTTCAATGATCTGGCTTCATCTATCATAGGTATTCTGATGCACTTTTCTGGGTTTGCAGAAAGCAAGCTCTTGGGCAGCCCGGCTGTTTCTTTTCCAAACAATATAAAACAATTGTCCTCATATTTTAAATCGCTATGCCTGTATTTCCCTTTGGTGGTAGAGTAAAAAAAATTACCTCCTTTGTTAGCATCAAAAAATGCTTCTAAATTTTCATAAATAAATATTTCAACTAAGTGCCAATAATCTAATCCTGCTCTTTTCAAATATTTATCTTCAATAGAAAAACCTAAAGGTTTTACTAAGTGTAACTTCGAACCTGTTGCTGCACATGTCCTTACTATATTGCCAGTATTTTGCGGTATCTCAGGTTCAACAAGAACTATATTTATAGACAAATATAACATCTCCTTGTATGTCTATTTATATAATATTAGAAAAACTGAAACTTGGCAATCAAAGTTTTAAATCTATTTGAATAATCTTTCATAGATCCAATGTTTTTTTATACCCACTGCTTTTTGTGGGCAAAGTTCATGACAACAAAAACATCTTATACATTTATTCAAATCAACTGAAGGCTTACCACTTTCCATATCAATAACTTTAGGAGGACAACTTTCTTTACATATTCCACAGGATATACAAGCATCATAGTCAAAAATAGGTCTTGGTCTCAAATTGTTTAATGCCCATCTTTCAAAGAAGCCTGGCACTTTTCCCCCGATAAAGTTAATTTCTAAAGATCTAGGTAATTTAAATGGTTTAATATTTAAATCGGAAGGTTTTAAACAGGTATATCTTACATTCTGATCATTACAGTAAAATAATCCTCTTTTTTCTGCTTCTATCATAATTGGTACTTTTCTAGGATTTATTCCTATCAATCTTAGAGCACTGTAATCCAAAGCATATGGATCTTCAGATGCCATGATTATGCCTACATGCCTCTTTTCTCCTGCAGATGGCCCATCTCCCTCCATTCCTTCTACACCGTCTATGACAGAAAACAAAGGTTTGGCATATTCACATATATCTACAAGATGAGCAGCAAAGTTGTCTACATCATTCATCTTAAAATGATAATCAGCTTTAGTTATTCCAGGTATTATACCAAAAAGATTCTTAACTGCTCCCGTATAAGTCATCATAGCATGGGTTTTAAGTTTAGCAGCAGATACTATAAAATCTACATCTTCAGCTACTTTGATTATTTGCATTTTTTTTAGCATTTTTCCCTGGGCATTATACACTTCCGATACTGATACATCATAATTTAGATTGCATTTAGTTCTTTCCGCCACCTGTACCATGCCTGTAGCTTTATATATACCTCTCAACATCCATTGAGTGTAGGGACCGCCAGGACTATCTCCAATAGTCACTTCACAGCCTCGTTCCTGTAAGTATCTAACAATTGCTTCTGCCACTGTAGGATGAGTTGTAACAGCGTCCTCTGGATTATTCTTTTTAAGAAGATTTACCTTTACCAATGCCTTGCTTCCCGGTTTTATTTTATCCTTCAATCCATGGAGTGAATCCAGGCACTCATATACAGCTTTTTCCACATTTATATATTGATAATCATTACATCTTACTATACCTACTTGTTTCATCAGGTTGTTCTCTCCTTATATTACAAACTTCCATAGAGCCTGGGCCACACCATCTTCATCATATGTCCCTGTAATGTAATCAGCCTTTTCTTTAAGTTCATCCACTGCATTCCCCATGGCTATTCCTAAACCTGCGTACTCTATCATGCTTATATCGTTTTCATTGTCTCCAATAGCTATTATTTCGTCTTGTTCAATACCATATATTTGGGCTAGTATCTTAACAGCATTACCCTTATTAATACCTTTATTCATAACCTCTAAGTTATCCTTTAATGACTGACTCACAGATACCTTTCCTGTTTTTATCATTTTTTCTCTTATATAAGCCAACTTTTCCTTATCATTGTCTACTACAACAGCTTTAAGAATTTTTCCTCTTTCATTTTCCACTGTCTTTTCTAGTGAACTAACAACCTCTATATTTATTCTATCCCCTCCGTTAAGTTTTTGGTTCCATTCAGAATATCTTTGGGAAATGTTTATTATCTTCTCAGTATAAACAGTATCTTGAGAATATAAATGGCAGTATAAGCCCTGCTCTTTGCACAGTCTTATCATCTCCAAGGCTACCTCATCGAGGAGTATGCTCTGAAACATTATTCTATTTGTTGCATCTTCCTTTATTATCGCCCCGTTGCTGGCTATTATAGGAGTGTTTAGTCCAAGCAGCCTTGTGTAAAACCTTGCTGAAGAGTATATCCTACCTGTTGCAACTACAAGGTGGACGCCCTTTTTGGCAGCCTCAGCGAGAGCTTCTTTATTTCCCGGGGAAACCCCTTTATTTTTGTTCAATAGGGTATAATCCATATCCATTACTACCATTTTGTAGTTGTTCTCTGTTGATAACATATTCATTTGCCTCCCCTTGTTCATTAGAATTATCTAGTTTAAATATTACTAATTTTAATAAGTATTCAGGTATATCTCTATTGCTAAGCCATATCTTTTCATATTCACTATATGGCAGCTGTTTAAATTCTCCTACATACTTGGAGCTTCCTATCTCAATTGTGAAGCCCGGCTTACCGTATTCCTGGACAAACCAATCCTTCATTCCACCAGCTGTTTCGCGAGTCATGATTAATTTATATCCTGTTAAATCGCTTATTTCTTTAGCTATTTCCAAATCTCTTTTTTCTCGCTCTTCATCTTGATAAACATACCAGTATATTACTTCCCCTGCTGAGTGATAAGCAATACATATTTCAAAATCATTTTGCTGACAGAGATCTTTAATTATATTAGTTTCAATTTCGCTAAAAGGTGCTTCTCCTTTGTAGTTCATATTGGCAGGTTTGCCTGGATCATTTTGAATATAATCCCATCTCATAGGATAATTCCTATTGAGATCCACCCCTCTCCCATTAGCTTTCCAACCCATATATCTGTTAGCTTGTGAAGAACTACCTAATGTTA
This sequence comes from Clostridiales bacterium, assembly GCA_012521375.1. Taxonomy (GTDB): domain Bacteria; phylum Bacillota; class Clostridia; order Lutisporales; family Lutisporaceae; genus Lutispora. The sequence continues at coordinate 10,165 of JAAYMO010000209.1, read as the reverse complement.
CAGCATATGAAGGGGCTTTTGCATATCCTCTTGCTATATTTATTCCATCAGGATTGACCATCGGAAGAAATATTATAGATACATTATTAAGCAATTCCTGCAATTCTTTATCATATTGATATTTATTAACCAAATAATCAATTTGATTCATTACAAGCAATGTTGTCATGTATTCCTTTCCATGATGAGAAGCATTAATAAAAATGCTTTTGTAACCATTACCAATCTTAAGGTATACTATCTCATTTCCCATATAGGAAACACCAGCTTTTTCAACAGTGACTAAGGCAGGATACTTTTCTCCGTAATTATAAAGAAGCATGTTTACATCATTTACAAAATCTTTACTGTAGTATAGTTTATCTGGATAAAGTTTAATTTCATCTCCATGTATGAATGTTACATTTATAATTACAATAATAAGTGTGATAATTATTAAGTTTTTCAGCTTGAAGATATTAATACCCCCTATTACTTGTAATATCTTTATCCATACATGACAATTCTATTTTATTATTATTTTATTAGCATTACAAGGCAAATGAACCAATAATAATCTGGCTGAGCACAAAAACAAAACCTCATACTACGACGACCTGTTTTCTACAGGCCAATCATGTTATGAGGTTATTTACACAAAGTATGCATTTGTAATCATTAAAAGTCATTTGAAATTATTGGTGCGCGAGGCGGGAGTTGAACCCGCAAAACTACGAACCTGAATCGTATACGTATGCCAATTCCGTCACTCGCGCTAGCGAAAATATTATATCATAGCCAGTTTAAAAGTACAAATATTTTCTTTTTAGATTTTCTTTGTTTTTTCTCTAACAGCATACCACTGTTCTTTTGCCATTTTAAGAATTCTTAAATTTGAATTCTTGTCAGGATGGCTTACAACCTTGCTGAACCAATATATGGATTGATCATACATCTCAAGTCTTCTTGATATTTCCCCTATTAAATAGATAACTGTAAGCTCGTCCATGTTGTTAACAGGAAAATTTTCTTTATTATAAGCTTCAGTATAATATTTCAAAGCCATCTCAAGATATTTCTTCTCATTTTCATCTTTTGTGTATCTATAAAGCCATGCAGTTTTTAATGCTAGACCAGCTATATAGCTATTTTTTGAGTCAATCAACCCTGCCGTATATATTGCTATTTTGTAACTATCCAAAGCATCTGAATAGGTCCTAACCCCACAGAAATTCCTGCCTACTTTCCTGGATGCAAAAGCTTTCTTAAGTATTTCCTTATCTTTATCACTTAATTTGTCAAAGGCATTTTCTGATGAACCATATCCACAGTTTGGACAGATAAATATATCATAATATATTGGATTATAATCTTTATAATGCACACAGAAGTCCTCATCTCTACTGACTATTCTAAGAACGCTGGTCTTTATTTTTGTCGTATCAAACTTCTCTCCGCATACGGGACAATATACTTCCTTTGTATAATATACATTACTCATCTTATCATACTCCAATTCAATCAGTTTTCCATTGTTTCCCTTTCGCCACTATCTGTATTTTCTTCTTTGGCGATGGGCTTAGTTCCCACTCGGGTAACTCCATCAGATGCTCTATAGGTGTCTGTAAATAAAGGCTCAACTAGAACCTCTTTTCCATTTTCCACTATAACTCTATAACTTCTAACCACATAACCAGGTATGGGTTTTTTCTCAACAATTTTTGTACCTATTGGCAGATTTCTATCTTCAATTATTTTAATTTTAGGCTCTATTTTTTTCAATACCTCAGTTTTTATCTTTATTTCCCTTCCACGATTCTCATTCTTTCCGTATATACTAAATTTCACCTGATTTCCCTTTACTTCACCATATATATATAAAGGATAAGGTGTATTATTCATAAATTTTAAATCTATATAATCGCCGGAAATTGTAGCATCCCTTCCTAAACCTATATAACTTGAAGGTAAGGAATGATTTTTTCTTTCTACAATTTTTAAGTTGGCTAAAAGTGCAGCATTATACAAAGTGGAAGATACCTGGCATACTCCACCCCCTATACCGTCCACATATTCATTATTGATAAGTACTTTAGCAGATCTATATCCGTACTTAGCTAATCTAGGCCCTATGGTTTTATTTAATGAAAAAGTTTCCCCAGGTCTTACTAATACATCAGTAACACTTTTAGTTGCCAGCTTTATATTATAAGATCTTGATTCATTGGACGCATTGAAACTGGTTGCAAACTCTCCAAGTTTATCTGTAATATTTGATAAATCTGCTCTGGTTATTTCTGCTTCTACTTTGTCCACCGGTAACTTGATAGTAGTTATACTTTTGTTTTCAATAGCAGAATCAATCATTTCAAAGGCCTTTTTTTCATTAAGCTTGCTTCCCAATTTTTCATCGGTTATCTGAAACTTTCCAGAAACAAGTCTTATTGTCGCATCAATAGGTTCCGAATTAATCTCCTTTGCTATGTTACTTATAAATTTCTTGATTTCTTCTTTATCATAACTAAAGCCCAGGGGAATATCTGTTTTGTTCATTCTTACTTTTATGGAGTCAAAATATCTTTTGAATAAACTACCTCTTCTAGTTATATCGTAAGCTTCAGCTAACGCTTTATCGTAATCATAATTATAGTTTATTTCACTATAATTCAGCTGCCACATCTTTCCTTCATGTTCTAAATTCATATAGTTTTCTTTTAAATTATTACCAAAAAAGTTTTGTAACTGGTACTTTGCTTCTTCCAATGACATTGTTCCAACATCTAAACCATCTATAGAAACATTTGGGGCAATTTTCTCTCCCGATAAAAATATTATTGCAGAAGTGACTACTAATATAATAGCAAAAATAATAACTGCAATTATTTTCTTTGAACCTCCACTCATATATTAGCACCCCTTAAAAAGTACAATTGAATCTCTGCAATATATATATTCTATTTTCACAAAAAAAATTATACTTATTTAACTTTCATCTCTATCCTATCTCCATTATCAATTTTTTCATTTATTGAGCAAAGCCTCCCGTTTATACTTATAGAAAAAGAATCTTTCGGAATTCTCAGCTCATTCAAAATATCTTCTATGGTTGAAGCATGCTTTACTATAATATTATCTCCGTTTTTTATTTTATAATCATCAGCAACTATTTGTCCATTTACTGTTATTTCGGTTTTTAAATCATATTCTCTTCCATTGATAAATACTGTTTTTCTTAACATATCTCCTAAAGCATCTCTAATAAAAACATCGGGGACTTCCTCTACATCTTGTTTTTTTACAGTTATAATGTCTCCATTGCTTACTTGAGATTTAATATTGCCCTGTATACCATTTATGAATATTGAAGCAGGTTCTCCCTTCCTCCCTTTGATTATTTGATTCTTGCCATTTACGGTAAAATGAAGTTCTTTGCCTACATAACCTATTAATAATCTTGGGTTAAAACCTATAAATATCAAAACATCTGCAACAGTTAGCCTGCTTGTATTCAAAAGCTTTACAGGTTTGTCATTCACCATGACGTTTATAAAATCATTTCTTTTTGTTCGTTTTGCAGAGACTCCAATACCTATTGGGGTAATGAATTCAGGTCCTGGCAATTTCTTTCTATTGAAAATGACATTTTTTATTATATCTGTTTTTCTCACTCCAACTCTTTCACTTTGAAGTCCTAGTATTTCTGCAATATACTCAGAAAGTTTAGGAGTGCAACTTCCTCCTCCAATTAGAAAAACTGCACTGGGTGATTTTCCATTGTATTCTATTATCTTTTCACATATCTGAGTCGCTAAATGCTTTATAGATGGCTCTATGGTATCAATAATCTCCTCTGGCTTAACTTGGTGTTTTACTCCCATTATATCTTTGAATTTTATAGTTGATTTTTTTGATAAGCTCAGCTTTACCTTCTCAGCTGTATCAAAATCCAACAAAAATGCTTCAGCAATTTTTTCTGTTATTTCATCTCCTGCTGTAGGAACCATAGCAAAAGCAAATATAGTACCATCTTTTGTAATAGCAATATCCGAAGTGCCTGCTCCCACATCCACCAAAGCTATGTTTAACAATTTAAAATTATCATGTATAGCCACGTCCATGGCAGCTATTGGTTCTAAAGTCATGTTTAATATGGACAGCCCTGATTGTCTAATGACCACATTGAGACTATCTATTACTGTTTTAGGCAAAAATGTAGCAATAACTTCTACCCCCATGGTTTTTCCTCGGTGCCCCTCCAAACTTCCGATGATAGTCCCATTGAGATAGTAATTGGTGACAGCATAACCTACACAATAGAATTCTTCCTCATCTATACTATTCCCACTCTTTATTTCTCTTTGAGCTTTTTGTACCGCTTCTATTTCAAGGCTTCCAATCATATCTTTATCTATATGTGTAAGAGGCTCAATTTGACGTGTTACTTCTACTTTGCAAGTTTTCAAACTTCTTCCTGCTGCAGCTACAGAAACTTTTTCAAATTTAGTTTCCAGTCTATTCTCCAAACTTTCTTTTATGTTTTTAACCGTATCCGTTACCAAATTTATATCATGAACTTGTCCATCATACATGGCTCTTTTTTTATGCTCTTCTACTTGAAAATCAATGATTTCAAATTCTTCTCCGATAAAAGTTCCAACTAATCCTACTACACTCCTTGTGCCAATATCCAGGGAAAAATATAATTCTTCTTTGGCCATATTATCACCTTATTCATTAAATTAGTTTAACAAAAAAATGCATTAAAGCAATATTTCTATAAAAGTTTTCATAATCCTTCTATTTTCGACCAATATTGAGTAGAATGCATCAATAGGTTGTAATTCTACAATTTTCATGTGTTATTTGATTAAAAAAAACGCAAGCTAATTATTGAATACATCAGATTCAAATCTGAAAGGAAGTGACTGTATGCCTCATAATAGGCGCAATCTAATAAGAATGGGTACTATGAGTGCTATAGGCGGCTTAATGCTGCTTCCGATCTTCAGCGGAAAGGTAAGAAAAAGGATAACAAGAACCAGTAGAAATGCATTTTTTAGGATTAACGATATGATTCAAGACATTATAGATATGAAAAGATAAAAACTCAGGTCCTTAGGACCCGAGTTTTTATCCAACTATTACCTCTTTCATTTATGTTGACTTATGAAATCACTTTTTAATGCTCCCATTATTATCTCATCATAAAATTTTCCATCAATGAAGGCAGATTTTCTTGTTCTTCCTTCATATTTAAAACCGCATTTTAGATAGCACCTAGACGCCCTTTCATTATACTCGTAAAGTTTAAGGGATACTCGGAATATGTCCAATTCATAAAAAGCGTATCGCAATAAAGTCTTTATGGCATCTTCACCGTAGCTCTTTCCCCAATAGTCTCTGTCGCCTATTCTTATTCCAAGCTTACAGCTTTGATCCACTTCGTTGAAATCATACAATTGTATAGTGCCTATGGGCTTCCCTTCGTCAATTGTTTCTATAATCAGATTCATCGGATCATAACCAAAACCTTTTAATAGGTTCATTCTTAACTGTGTAGTTCCCAGTTTTCCTTCTGTCCAGCCAGCTAATTTGTTAAGCTCTTTATCATTATACCAACTGTGAAGATAAAACAAGTCTTTTTCGCAACCTTGCCTCAATATCACCTTTTTACCTACTAAATATTTCCCTACAGGATTCTTTTTATTGATTTCAACAGAAGACAAAAGAGCAGGGATATACTTAATAAGCTTATAAGGTTTTGAGGCATATAGGTCTTTTTTTTCTATCACATCATCAATAATATGTTTTTGAATTTTAAATCTTACATTAACCCCGTTATCTAGTCCTTCTTTAACAATATTGCCATCATCAGTATTATAAATAGTGTATTGACCGACAACTTCTTCTCCTTCAACAAGAGACAATCCAAAATTGCCAGATGAATGGTAAAGTATATTAGAAATCAATAATTTAAAAATCGGAAAACGTCTAAAGAAAATATAATACAAGTTGGAGATATCATTGACAAAGGTTTTGACATTTTTTGACCTCAAGGCACTCATAAAATACGCTCCCTCAGAAAACCATTAATTTATCATAATTATAACATATATGTTATACTAACACCATCAGCAAACAGAATTCTTCAGAATTCCCACATTCTGAATATTAACCTGTACTGTATCCCCTTCATTAAGCTTTCCTACACCTGAAGGGGTTCCTGTTGCAATTACATCTCCAGGATTCAGTTCCATTATTTTACTAATAAAGCTTATCAATTCGCCTACACTAAATATAAAGTCTGATGTGTTAGATTTCTGTTTGGTTTCTCCGTTCAGTGAAAGTTCTATATCTAAGTTGTCATAGTTCACTCCTGTTGCAATGCATGGTCCAAAAGGTGCAAAAGTATCAAAAGATTTTGCCCTGGTCCATTGACCATCTTTTTGTTGAAGATCCCTTGCTGTCACATCATTAAAACATGTTGCGCCTAATATATAATCATATGCCTCTGCCGGTTTTATATTTTTCCCACGTTTACCTATGACCAGACCTAATTCAGCCTCATAATCAACTTGCTTTGACATTTCTGGCCTGATTATTATCCCATTATGAGCTAATGCTGATGAAGGAGGTTTTAAAAAAATAATAGGCTCTTCTGGTAGTGGCATATTCATTTCTTCAGCATGGGACCTGTAATTAAGACCTACACAGATTATCTTAGAAGGTATGCAGGGAGTAAGAATATCTACCTCTGAAATATTATAATAGTAATCAGTAACTACATAATGATCAAATATATCTCCTTCTATAATCTTAATTTTATCTTCTTCCCATAAACCATAGCCTATAAAATCACCTTTTTTAAACCTAATAAATTTCATTATACTATCCCTCCTATACGCTTATTGCTGCATCTAACAATATTTCAGCCAACTTATATGAAGAAGTTTTATATTTTATCTCATCAAATTCTTGAATTCCTTCAAAAAGGCTTCTTTCTCTTAGAGGTAAATCGCTTATAACAAGCAAAGCAGCTGTATTGCGACCTATGGATTTAGATGCAGTAAATACGGCAGATACCTCCATTTCCACAGCATCACAGTCCTTACTAATCATAAAATCAAAGCTTCTCTTATTTTCCCCCAATATAGAATCTATAGAAAAAACTCTCCCTTTATGTACCGACACTTCTAAAGGATGAGCTGCTATCACTGCCTTTTGAATCATAGCTTGAGCAAGTTTTTCACTTCCGGATACAACGTTTCCAAAACAATCCCTATAAATATTTCCAGAGTGGTATCTTGAAAAACCCTCACCTATAACAGCTTCATTGCAGATTAAAATATCTCCTATGTTCAATTTTTCATCTATTGCTCCTGCTGAACCAGAAAAAAAAATGTTCTCGCATTGAGAATAACCTAAAGCTATAACACAGTCACCTGTCAGTGGTGCACCAATGCCACTACTTATGACTGTAATAGGCTCTCCTTTGTATAATAGAGTAACACCTTTGTACCATCCTTTAAACTCTTTGATGATACACTCTGCCTTTTCCATAAAACGGGATAAAGGCCATATGGGGCTGATTATCACATTTCTGCTTATGTCTTCTATAGAACATCCAAAAAGTTTTTCTAACATTACCTCTTTTTTTATTTTTTCATACATTTAGATCCCTCCAAATGCATTATAGCAAAAATTTCTTTACAAAAGTACTGTTAATTTATGAATTAAACTTTCTTTGCAATTCAAAAACTCAGAGGATGCTTTGCTTCTCTCATTAAGAACCATTTGAAGAAATCTATGATGAAAAGTTTGTTGTAAGCATTAAAAGACTTGTATTATTTACAAGCCTTTTAATGCTTCATCTATCAGTTTTGAAATTTCTTCCGTTGAGCGGGCACCTACTATTACTTCCCCTACCAACTCTCCCTTACTATTGACGATCAACTTGGTAGGAAGAAACATTATCTGGTCTAAGAAACCTTCTATCAAGCTCTCCGTAGTAATTATATTCGCATATTTACCGCCTTTTTGTTCTAGAATCATCTTGGCGCTATCGATTTCATTGTCTGCCAATATTGCTAAGACTCTAACACCTTTATCAGAATATTTCTCATCTATTTCCTGCAACGCAGGAATCTCAACTATACAAGAAGGTCATGTTGTAACCCATATATTTACAATTGTCAGCTTATTAGCAGCAAAAAACTCGTTTGTAACCTTGTTACCATCAAAATCTATTGATATAAAATCAGGTATCCTGTATGCTACATCTTCTGGAGAAGTGCTTTCATCAGGATTTTCTTGCTCTTCACTGCCAGGACTTTCTTGGGTCTCCGGTACTAAAGTTTCCACATCCTCTTCAGCAGTTTCTTTGGTTTCATGGAACTCTTCTTCTTGTTGTTGTTCTTCAATTTGTTGTTGTTCTTCCACAGGTGTTTTATTTCCGCATGCTGAGATACTAATTGCAATTATCAGCACCACAGCCAACATCCAGAATTTTTTCATGGTTCAATCTTCCTTTCTTTTCATTGATGTATCCTGACTTTATAGCCTTTGTAGGACATTTGTCTACACATTTGCCGCATCTTACACACTCAGGGCTGTTGGCATTCTCATATATTTTGATATCTACCGGGCAAATTTTGTTGCATATATTGCACTTTGTGCATTTAGTCCCATCAACATTCATCCTGTAAAAACTTACAGAATTGAATAATGAATAAATAGCCCCTAAAGGACATACTGCTCTGCAAAAAGGTCTTGATATCAGTATTGAAAATACTATTGTTATTGCTAGAAGCATAAGTTTCCAGTAATACATGATGCCTATTGCGCCACGCAGAGCTACATTCTTTATTGTAAGGGGTATGCCTGCCTCTAAAGTGCCTGCCGGACATATGTATTTACAGAATAAAGGCAGCCCTATCCCTACTTCATTGGTAGATAATGCAGGCAACAACAATACAAACACCACAAGAAAAAAATATTTCAATGTATTTAATGTTTTGGGCATTTTAAGTTTTTTAGATGGAATCTTATACAAAAGTTCCTGAAAAAATCCAAAGGGGCATATCCATCCGCATATCAATCTTCCCCAGATTGTCCCTATGAGCATTAAAAAACCAATAACATACAATGATATCTGATATTTAAGGCCTGCTGCTACAGATTGCAACGATCCTATAGGGCAAGAAGTATATGCCCCAGGACAGGAATAGCAATTGAGACCGGGAAAGCAAACAGATTTTAATTTTCCTCTATAAATTGTCCCTTTTGCAAAACCCTCAAAATACCCATTTCCAATAATCGTTGATGTTACTTGTATAATTCTCCTTTTGAAGCTAGCCAATTCCTATACACTCCAAACAAATATTAATAGCCTTTTGTAACACTTCTGCCACTTCACCTCTGTAAATACCAGCGATAGTTAAAACTAAGGACATTATTAAGAGTACATATTTAAGCCGATCTTTCATACAATCAACCCTCACCATAATTATCCATTTCAAAATCCTAATAATTTCAACACTAGATTATTATTAATATTATATCAAAAATATTCGGAATGCCAATTATTTTTAGAACATAAAAACAAGGGTTGAATCCTATAAAGCACAGGCTTCAACCCTCTAGGATAGTTTGACTAAATTTTATCAAATAATATATCTTAAACTTATATATTGTTTTTAAGTTTTTTTATAGCTGCATTAAACTGTGGTATCAATGAAATAGCAACGCAGATTGCAGTTTCTGTCCCAATTAGCAAGAAATTCACCGTAAAGGAATACCATATAGGATTCATACCCTCCGGCGCGTATATTCCAAAGAATATAAAGCCTGAAACAAAATGGGCAAGAAACCTTCCAAAACCTCCAATTACAACGCTGACAGGCAAATACCTTCTATTCAGTCCTGCAAAGCCCATAGCTGCAAAAGCTATGGGATAATCAAGAAGCACTTGAGCCCAATGTACTACATAGGGATCTTGAATGAACTGCAAAAAACCGTAAGCAACTCCTGCAATAATGCCAGCCTTAGCTCCAAATATATAGGCAAATATAAACATTGGCAGCATGCTTCCCGGGGTTATGGAACCTCCCTGGGGCCAACGATAAAGCCTGATATAGGATAGTACAAAGGACATGGCTATGCAAAGACCGCCGTATACAAGTATTTT
>JAAYMO010000208.1 GCA_012521375.1 Clostridiales bacterium | reverse complement strand
GATGATAGTAGTAAATATTATGAAGGATTGACAGATAACTATATAAGAGTTATTGCTGAGGCTGCATATGATATTAAGGGCGAAATAATCGATACTCAATTGAAAAGTATTAAAGGAGATATTATGGTTGGGATTTTGGAAAAGATTTAATTGATAGAAGGATTTTCAAATGTTTTGTTGAATATTTTTCTTAGCCCATTTAGGGAGGTGAATCAAAATCATGGATCAATGTGTATTCTGCAAAATTATTAAGGGTGAAATACCTTCCAGCAAGGTATATGAGGATGACAAGGTGTTGGCATTTAATGACATTAACCCGGAAGCTCCGGTTCATATTCTTATTGTTCCTAAGACTCATGTTCAATCTATTATGGAACTTGATGAGAATGGTTATAATATTATTGGCCATATATTTAAAGTTGCCTCCGATATTGCAAAAAATCTTAAGTTAGATAAGAGAGGATTTAGAATAGTGAACAATATTGGGGAAGACGGCGGTCAAACCGTTCCTCATATACATTTTCACCTTTTAGGCGGTAGAAATTTACAATGGCCTCCAGGTTAAATTAATGCAAACCTTTTATTGACACCAAATTAGCATGTACTGTATAATAAAATATGTGTTTATTTTATCCCGCTTTTATGCAGTTTAATTTAACCTATTGATTGTTACCGCGGAGGGAGGGTGAGTTAGATGTCTGAAATAAAAGTTGGCGAAAACGAGTCTTTGGAAAGTGCATTGAGACGTTTTAAAAAGAAATGTGCTAGAGCTGGAGTATTAGCCGAAGTTAGAAAAAGAGAACACTATGAGAAGCCTAGCGTAAGAAGAAAGAAAAAATCCGAAGCAGCTAGAAAGAGAAAGTTTAAATAAATATTAAGAAGGATGATTTAAATGTCTCTTAAACAAGTATTGCTTGATGATTTGAAAGCTGCAATGAAAGAAAAAGATAATATCAAAAAAAATGTTATAACTATGGTCAGAGCGGGAATATTGCAAATTGAAAAAGATAAAAAAATTGAATTAGATGATGAAGGTGTTCTCGAAGTTATTGCTAAGGCAGTAAAGCAAAGAAAAGATTCAATACCAGATTATGAGAGAGGCGATAGACCTGACCTAGTTGAAAATCTAAAAAAAGAAATAGAAATTTTGATGACCTACCTTCCTCAGCAGCTTAGTGAAGATGAGTTAGATAGTATAGTTGCACAGACCATATATGAAGTTGGCGCACAAAGTGTTAAAGATATGGGACGAGTGATGAAAGCTCTTATGCCGAAAGTTAAAGGCAGAGCAGATGGAAGATTGGTAAACGAATTAGTAAAAAAACATTTAAATTAAAAATGATCAACAAGCCTGAAATCATATGATTTCAGGTTTTAATTTTCTTACTCATGTCATTGAATTATTCATAATGCTCAAATGATCTTGCGTAATAATTATGTAAGAACACAAAGAAAATTATAATAGATATAAATATAATTTATAGAAATACTTAATAAACTAAGATATAATTAAACCATAACAGACGAAATATTAAGCAGCTGTAAGAAAGGAGGATAGAAATTGTTTGGTGATTGGACTGGACTTACTATATTTTTATATGTATTAGGATTAGTGCTTTTAGTAATAGAGGGTATTGTTCCAGGTTTTGGATTGCCGGGAATAACAGGGATAATTTGTGTTATCATAAGTATTGTATTGATAACTTCTAATTTATATGATGCTTTGCTCTTAATTATTTCGACAATTGCCATATTTGTTGCTATTATTGTAGTATTATATAAATTGGGATATGGAAGTAAATACTTAAAATTTCTTATATTAGATAAGGAACAAAAGAAAGAAGAAGGCTACACAAGTTCAAGTAAAGATTTTTCTTCATATATAGGTAAAACTGGTGTGGCTGACACACATTTAAGGCCATCAGGAGTTGTAATAATTGAAGGAAATAGAGTTAATGCTCAATCTCAAGGGAATTTTATTACAAAGGATTCAAAAGTTATTGTAACACAGGTTGATGGTATGAAGATAATTGTAAAAAAATATGAGGAGGAAAGTTAGTATGGAGTTGATAGTTCCTATTCTTATTCTGTTTGTCATAATTTTAGCCTTAACCATATTCTTAAGTTTTGTGCCTTTAGGTCTATGGATATCATCATTGGCTGCAGGTGTCAATATTGGCATTTTTACATTAGTGGGAATGAGACTTAGAAGAGTAATTCCAAGCAGAATTGTAAATCCATTGATTAAAGCTAGAAAAGCAGGGTTAGGGCTTTCTGTTAATCAATTAGAAGCACATTATTTAGCAGGAGGTAATGTTGACAGAGTAGTCAATGCCTTGATAGCCGCTCAAAGGGCTGAAATTGATTTAAGCTTTGAAAGGGCAGCTGCTATAGACTTGGCAGGAAGAGATGTCCTCCAGGCTGTACAGATGAGTGTAAACCCTAAGGTTATTGAAACACCTGTAGTAGCCGCAGTAGCAAAAGATGGTATCGAGGTGAAGGCAAAAGCAAGAGTTACAGTAAGAGCTAATATTGACAGACTGGTTGGAGGAGCAGGTGAAGAGACAATAATAGCCAGGGTTGGTGAAGGTGTTGTAACAACAGTAGGAAGTTCTGAAAGTCATAAAGCTGTATTAGAAAACCCTGACCTTATTTCACGAACAGTGTTAAATAAAGGTTTGGATTCAGGTACTGCATTTGAAATTCTATCAATAGATATTGCAGATGTGGATGTAGGAAGAAATATCGGTGCCCAACTTCAAACAGATCAAGCAGAAGCAGATAAGAGAATAGCCCAGGCTAAGGCTGAAGAAAGACGTGCAATGGCTGTGGCTAGAGAACAGGAAATGAAAGCAGCGGTTCAAGAGATGAGAGCTAAGGTTGTAGAAGCTGAGGCCGAAGTACCTAAGGCAATGGCAGATGCCTTAAGGCAGGGAAAAGTAAGCGTGATGGATTATCTCAATATGCAGAATATACAGGCTGATACTCAGATGAGAGATTCTATCTCAAAATCCAGTAAAACTGAGACTGAAAAAAAGGATAAAAAGTAAGCCCGGTCGTAAGTTTGATAAAAAGGCAGGGAACATAATTGGAAAAATTAATAATTGCTATCATAATAGCTGCTGTTTCGGGTATGTTTAATAAAAAAGATAAGGAAAGTCAAAAAAAGAGGCCTAAATACCCGAAAACTAAAAATAAAAAGGACTTTTATAAAAATGATGATTATATAGAGATAACTAAACAAAAATCCAAACAGACAACAAAAAAAGCTTATGAAGAGCAATATAATAATTATGAAGCCAGATATGATAATACCACTAAAATAGTTGATGAAACTCAATATAAGAGTATGCAAAATGAAGAATCTGCAACTGAAAGTCAAGAGATTTTAGATATCGGCTTATCCGATTTGCAAAAAGCAATTGTTATGTCAGAAATATTGAGTAAACCATTAGCATTAAGAAAAAAATAATATAATGTTTAAAACGCATGAGAGAAAACCTCATGCGTTTTTTGTTCTAAAGAAGAGCTATAATCATAAATTTATTATGAGGTGTATGTTATGAGTTCAAAATCATATAAGATAAAAGAAAAAATATCAGATGCTTTAGAACTGCCCAAAGATATTACATTAGATATACCAAAAATAGTTATTCTGGGGACTGATAGTGTTTCAATAGAAAACCATAAAGGGATTATCAGTTATAAAGATAATGAAGTTAGAATAAATACAGGCTCCGGAATATTAACTATAACAGGACATAAACTTGCTATCAAATCAATAATACTAGAAGAGATAATAATTATTGGGAAAATTGACAGTATAGGATATCGATGATGGGGTGGTGCTGTGCTTATTTTAAGAATATGGAATTATTTACGAGGATATGCTATTATAATTGTTAAAGGTATAAAGATAGAGCGATTTATTAACCTTGCTGTTGTAAATGATATCTATCTTTGGGATATAGAAAAAATTGACTATACAACTATCAAGGCCAAAATAAGCAGCAAAGATTTTTTAAAACTTAGATCCATTGTAAGAAAAACTGACAGCAATATACAGATAATTGAAAAATGCGGTATACCCTTTAAGTTAAAAAAGATTAAGAATAGGAAGTGGTTTTTCGCTGGAGTAGCCGCATTATTTATATTTATTTATATATTAAGCTCTTATATTTGGATGATTGAAATATACGGACTACAAAATATAGATGAACAAGTTATAATCGATAATCTTAGCTATGAAGGTCTTAAGATAGGTGTAAGAAAAAATAAGATAAATAAGAGAGAAATTGAGAACAAAATGCTTATTAGAATGCCGGAACTGACTTGGGTTGGCCTAGAAATAAAGGGTACAAAGGCATTTGTAACAATAGTGGAAAAAAAGCCTGAGCCTCAGCTTATCAATAGAGATGAACCTTGTGATATAATTGCTTCAAAAAACGGTGTTATAGAAAAAATCCTAGTATTAAATGGAGACGGTATGGTAAAGGATGGTGATACAGTAAAAAAGAATCAATTATTAGTATCTGGTACAATTATTAGAGATAATTTCCCAGAAAGATATGTTCATTCTATGGCCGAAGTTCACGCTAGGACTTGGTATGAAGATGTAGAAGAAATACCTTATGAGCAAATAGAATATAGGAAAAGTGGAAAGGTTTATACCACATATTCTATGGAAATAATCAATAGGAAGCTTGAGAGGAATAAGAAAATACCTTATGAAGATTATAATAAAAGAGAAAGAGAAATTTATGTTTTAAACTTTGGCAGCTATGTTTTCCCTATAAAACTTGTCATAACAGAATATGAAGAGTTAGTTTCGATGACTAAAATCATAAGTGCAGATGAGGCAAAAACAATATGTGAAGAAAGATTAAATACTAAAATAAAACTACAAATTCCCGAAGACGCGGTTATACTAAATCAAAGGATAGAGTATTTTCCTAATGAAAAGTCTTTAATAGGGAAAATATACGTTGAGGTTTTAGAAGATATTGGTGTAAAAGTTAGAATATATTAGATTTAACTTTGGTAGGAGGAATATAATTTGGTAAACGATACATCAGAAGAAAGCGTAGTGCTCGCAGATATTGATAAAACTAGGATGCTATTTGGAGACTATGATCAAAATCTAATATTGATTCAAGATGAGTTTGATGTAGATATTATCATAAGAGATGGAAAGCTAAGAATAATAGGTGAGAAAGATAATGTATCGATGGCATTAAAGGTAATTAAAATTCTTATGAATAAGTTAGACACTGAGGGTGTTATAAGCAGTCATACTGTAGATTATGCCATGAGGATGGTTAGGGACGGAGATGAGAAAAAAACTGATAAATTAAATGGAGTGATTATTACTACTGCAAGAGGAAAGGTAATAAGAGCAAAAACTTTGGGACAAAGAAAATATATAGAAGCAATCGATAAAAATGAAGTGGTATTTGCAATAGGCCCTGCAGGTACTGGTAAAACCTATTTAGCTATGGCAATGGCTATAAAAGCTTTTAAAAACAAAGAAGTCAATAGAATAATTCTCACTAGACCTGCTGTTGAAGCTGGAGAAAAACTAGGTTTTCTTCCAGGAGACTTACAAGATAAAGTTGATCCCTATTTAAGACCACTATATGATGCTTTATACGATATTATGGGCGCAGAAAATTTTCAAAGAAACATGGAAAAAGGTTTGATAGAGGTAGCCCCTTTAGCTTATATGAGAGGAAGAACATTAGATGATTCATTTATTATATTAGACGAGGCACAGAATACAACTCCTGAACAGATGAAAATGTTTTTAACAAGATTAGGTTTTGGTTCTAAAGCTATAATAACTGGAGATGTAACTCAAATAGATTTACCAAAGGGCAAATTTTCTGGACTGAAACAAGTGGAAGAAATTCTAAAAGATATTAAAGGAATTGAATTTGTACATCTTGGGGAAAAAGATGTGGTTAGACATAAGTTAGTGCAATATATTATTAAAGCTTATGAAAGGTATGAAGAGGAGAACAAAGACGAAAGCAATTTTTTTGATTAGCGAATCTGGGGGTTAATTATGGAAAAAGCAAGAAAATCAAATTTTATAAAAGCATCAATATTAGTGCCTGTTTTTTTGCTCATTTATATAATACTTATGATAACAGCAGCTCCTAAGAAATATAACTTTAGTATTGGAGATATTTCAGAAGTAGATATTGATGCACCTGCAAACATGGTTGATAAAGTGGCAACAGAGATGTTGAGAAAAGAAGCAGAAGATAAAGTTCAACCTATATATAAGGTTGATTTAACAGTACAGATTGAGTTAGAAAAGACAATAGATTCATTTTTCCTACAACTTGAAGAGTTAATAGAAAGTGAAGAATATGATTTTGAGCAAAAGCTTGAAATCCTAGAGAATAATGCTGTTGTGCCTTTGGACAAGGATTCCTATAGGTTGCTATTAAGTTCCTCCCAATCCGACCTAAAACAGGCTAAAGACAATATTAGGTATCTTATTAATCAAATATTAAATGAGAGGCTTAGCCAAGAGCAGCTTGAAAGCAAAAAAGAAGATATAATTGAATTTTTTTCAAAACTCCCAAAACAATCAAAACTTAATGATGTTGGAGCTAAAATTGCCACATCTATAATAATGCCAAATCTTCTTTATGATAAAGAAGAAACAGAACTGAGAAAAGAAGAAGCAAGAGCAAATATTGAGGAAGTTTTGATTAAGAAAGGAACCAGGATAGTAAGTAAAGGCCAAGAAATCAATGAACAGCAAATACAGCTTTTAAAAGCCTATGGCCTTCTTAAAGATGCAAATGGCAGTGATAAACGAATAAATTTTGCTTATGGCACTATGTTATTTGCAGCAATGGCAGTTTTTTGTCTCTATATTTGGCGCCTTAGCCCCAATATTTGGACAAGCAATTCTATGCTGTTATTGATATGCATAAATATAATAATCATACTGATATTGGCAATAGGTACTAGATCAATATCTCATTATATGATGCCAATACCTGCATGCGCTTTTATTATTACAATTCTTGTAGATGCAAGAGTAGCTATTGTGACAAACATTCTTATGGTAGTCATAATAGGATTTATGACAGAGTTTAACATTGTGCTTTTAGTGGCATTGCTTCTATCTGGAGCTTTAGGTTCAATCATGGTATCTAAAACACATCATAGGAGCATGGTTATATATGCTGGATTGGCAGTGGCTTTTATTAATATTATTACTATTATGAGCTTTGGACTAATAAATAACGTTGAGATTAAACATTTTATATATGATATTACCTATGGTATTGTGGGAGGCATATTCACTTCAGTACTGACCATTGGTCTGCTTCCTTTTTTTGAATATGCTTTTGATATAATAACATCGACTAAACTATTGGAACTTACCAATCCTAATCAACCCCTTCTTAGAAGGCTTATGATTGAAGCACCAGGCACCTACTATCATTCTATTTTGGTAGGCAATCTTTCTGAAGCAGCTGCAGATGAGGTTGGGGCCAATGCACTGCTTTGTAGGGCAGGTTCTTACTACCATGATATAGGAAAATTAAAAAGACCCTATTTTTTCAAAGAAAACCAGTTGACCCCAGATAATCCTCATGATAAGATATCTCCAAATCTTAGTGCTTCTATAATAATATCCCATGTAAAAGATGGAATAGAAATTGCTAAAAAACATAAGCTCCCTTCTAAGGTTATTGATATAATTAGCCAACATCATGGAAATACGCTAGTGGCATATTTTTATCACAAAGCTTTGAAGGCCCAAGAAAAAGACCCAGTTGAGGAAGAAAAATTCCGATATCCATGGTCAAAGCCTCAAACTAAAGAAGCTGCTATAGTTATGTTGGCTGATTCTGTAGAAGCTTCTGTCAGGTCTTTAAGCGAGCCAACTAAAGAAGATGTTGAAAAAGGAGTAAGAAAAATCGTTTTTGATAAAATAAATGATAATCAATTGGGTGAATGTAATTTGACTTTAAAGGATATGGATAAAATTATTCAAGCTTTTCTTAAAGTTTTAGAAGGAATATTCCATGATAGAATAGAATATCCTGAAAACTTGAAGGATATCTGATTATAGCTACAGTAGGAGGCGATAAATTGAATGTATTGATCGACAATAGGCAAAACATCATAGAAATTAAACCTGAGATAGAAAGCTTTGTAAACAAAGTTATAAAAGCCGTTTTGGAATTTGAGAACTGTAATGACAATTACGAAATTAGTATATCTTTTGTAGATAATGAAGAAATAAAAGATCTAAATAAACAATATAGAAATATAGATGCACCAACAGATGTTTTATCTTTTCCTATGTTGGAGTTTAATAAAAAAAGTAATGATGAAACCATTGTAAAAGAGGTTTTTATTGATGAGGAAATACCTTTGGGAGATATTGTGATATCTACCGAGAAGGTAATTGAACAAGCTAAAGAATACGGCCATGGTCAAGATAGAGAATTGGCTTTCTTGTTGGTACACGGGATGCTTCATCTATTAGGCTATGACCATATACAAGAATCAGATGAAATAATTATGCGCAAAAAGCAGGAGGAAATATTGGAACTGCTGAATATAAAAAGGTAATAAACTACTAATATGGAAGAGGGGTTACAATGAAAGCATCCTGGAAACATATGTTAATAATAATTACAATTATTTTATCTATGACAGTAGTTGGTTGTCAACCAAAGCAAGAACCGGCAGAAACTATAGTTATTGAAGAGGAAGTTATTGAAGAACCTGAACCTGTGGAAGAGGTTGCAAAGGAAGAATACATATGTCTCCTAACAGGTCTTGGAGTCGAAAATGAAGAAGATATAAAACATAGACCTGTAGCGGTAATGATAGATAATGAAAGGAATGCAAGACCTCAATCAGGCATCACTGAAGCTGATATAGTATTTGAAATGCCTGTAGAAGGTAATATTACCAGATATATGGCTATATATCATCATCTTCCTTCAGAAAAAATCGGACCGGTCAGGAGCGCTAGGCCATATTTTATTGATAAGGCT
>JAAYMO010000207.1 GCA_012521375.1 Clostridiales bacterium | reverse complement strand
TTCTAAGCTTTTCATCTTGATAACGTAACTGTAACTCTTCCCACTTCTCAACATCATTATACTTCATTTCCTGGAACTTATCAAAAGATTTAGGCACTTGGTCTCCTAAAATTTCTTTATATTTTTCATACTGTTTCTTATCCCTGCTGTAATTTTGACTTTTCTTTCTATCTAATATTAATTTGCCTTGTTCATCTTCTGATAGAGAATTCCACCAATCATTATATGACATATCTCCATCTACATAATAAGTCCTGCCATCTGAACCTCTTGCTGCTCTCTGCGTAAAATTGTCGTCAAAGTAAGGCACTGTTACCGTTCTACACCAAGGATGAAACGGAGGTGCAGTATTCCCTGGTGAATAGTCCTTCATAGGAAGGACTTTACCATCAAGACTTCGACATATCTCAGAAGTGTGGCTATCCAATGTAGCAACTATTTCATATTGTTCTACCTCTAACTCTTCATAAGCTCTTCTTTGTCCTTCTGTAGCAAAAAAAGCCGATTCAGTCATTACTAACCTGCCGGCTTGTTGCTTCGTTACATTCAATCTTTGGCTTATAGCTTTTATGGCTTTATCCGGAGGATCTCCTCGGATAAGTGATTGTGTAAGATTAGTCTGAAGCTCTGAAATTAGTTTTTCTTTATTGCCCCAAATCCTATCGTTAAAAGTTTTCCCGTCTGCTGCCCAAGGCTTAGAAATAACCATTTCTATTGCCTTATCGTTAAGTCTTGCAAAAGGCATTCCCTGTTCCAAACGTTTTTGGACTTCATAAATCGTATAATAATAGCTTTCTGACAAAATCTCTTCTGAAACCTTTTTCATGCCTTCATCTTGTGATTTATACAATAATTCAAGCCTTTGCCTTATTTGCATTAATAAAGCTTCATATCTGCTAATGTGGACCTTTGCAGAAGCATTCTCCAATTCTTTCATCCATCTTTGGTTCAAAGCATTTTCTTTACCCTTTTTTATATATTCATAAACACTCCAGTGAAATTCATCCAGCTCATGTTCTCTTAGAAGCTTCTTTGCTTCTGACAAAGAAATTCCGTTATTGTCTGCTAATCTTTTAAGCCATATCTCAATATCTTTCTCTATCTCAGTAATAGCAGCTTTATATTCTCGTTCCAGCTCTCTTTGGTATTGCTCGCCCTTTTGAAGAAGGCTCTCATTAAGCTGCATAAATCTGTTTTTCCAATACTTACTCTGTAGGTACGCCATCTTTATCACCTACAGTCTTAAACACCTGCCGGTATTCATTAAACTTTTCCTGTTCTTCTTCCTGCTCTGCTTTTAGTTTCTTAAGTTCTTCCTGAGGGTCCGTGATCCACGGATGTTGTGCAATAATAGTTTCCCTGCTGATAATACCAGTAGACTTACTGCAATTTTCTATTGATTCTGTTTCATTAATCAATATATCACGATTAAATACTACCTCCACTGTTTCATTTGTGAAATTACCCTGCTTTGTATTGGCCAAATGCATATTTACAAACCAAAGAAGTTCCTCAAATGCCGCCTGATATTCGTTTTCCATTCCATTAGCATCCAAATCAATATCACTATACATAGACTGGATATTCATTTGATTTGGATTAGCACCTAACTTATCACTTTTGGCATCTAATC
>JAAYMO010000206.1 GCA_012521375.1 Clostridiales bacterium | reverse complement strand
GCAGGCTTCAAGGACGTTTACGAACCCCACCAGGTTTGAATCCACGTAGGCGTAAGGGTTTTCGAGGGAATAGCGCACCCCCGCCTGAGCAGCGAGGTTTACCACGTATTCGGGTTTGCAAGCGGCAAAAATTTCGTCCACAGCAGGTTTTTCCTTTAAATCCGCACGGTAAAAGGCGAAGTTGTTGTACGTGCGCAATATATCCAGGCGGCCTTCCTTGAGCTTGGGGTCGTAGTAGCTGTTTAGGTTGTCTAAGCCAACGACGAAATGTCCCCGCTCAAGCATGAACTTGGTGAGGTGAAAGCCGATAAACCCGGCAGCGCCGGTAATCAAGATTTTTGACTGTGTAGGTAAGGTATCGGTCATTTTGGTCTCCTTTGGTTAAATTTAAATTAGGCCTTTGTTGGGCACATAGATTGCAAAATGGGTATTGCTATAATGCTTAAGGCAAAGTGCAGCCGCAAAGAAAGATTAGGCATCTTTGCAGGCTTCGTTAACATTTTAAATTAAAATTCAAGATTCAAGATCTAACAACGGTACTGTTTCTTATCCATTATCAAAGTATCTTATTAATTAGACTTAGAATATGTGACATTTCTATAATACATGTATATATATACTAAAAAAGATGTTGAGTTATATAACAATGGATTAGTCATAGCTATAAGTAAATATGACATATACGCCATTTTTTTATACATACTATTATTAATATTAAATATAGGACTAATAATAAATATATTAAATAAGATAAAAAAGAAGATACCCATTTGTCTCCAGAGGTCAATATATGACAATTCTATGGTATTAACTTCAGCATTTCTTCCATAAGAATAAAAGTAACTTCCCATACCACTGCCTGTTATAATTATTGATGGCTTATTTTGAATCAATTCTGATATACCTTGGAGATGACCTATTCTGACAATATCTGATGAAGCACCTTTCGTAATAAATATATATTGGAATAATTCAATAAATTCAGGCAACATAAACACTAATGCAATAATTGATATAATTATTATATTACATTTAGTAATCAACGATTGATTGTTCAAATAGAATATAATTAATAAAATAATTGAAAATAATATATTTGCTCTAGTACCAGACAATATTAATGATACAGTAGTCATCGCTGCTAATATATGATGTGAATCATTAAAGCTCTTAAATAACAAGAATACAAGTAAGGGTGAGGACTTTATAAATATTTTATAGTAGAAGGGATATTGACATGATTTTCCAATATATCCTATTTCATGAGCATATATAAAATCTCTAATAGGTCCAGAATTAACATCTATAATATTTATTATATCTAATAATGCAATTAATATTATAATTATCGCTAATACTTCTATTGATTTTAATAAAATATTTTCGTAGTCAATATAATAATAATCGATTATTATAACGATCAGAATCAGAAATGCAGGATAGGATCTTGTAAATGAGTTTAATAGATCCGATGTTAGCAGAACAGAGTATAAAAATAAACCTATAGGAAATATAAAACCAAAAAATAAACACCATCTATATTTTCTATAGAATATTTGTATCATTATGTGTTTTATGTTAACTATAATAAGTAAAATAAAGATTAGTTTTTTCATATTATATATGTCATTAGGAAACATTATAGAAACAACCACAAAAAGGGTAATAAGTAATTTATTTATCAGTCTCTTCTTAATTATAACATTCATACGCCATCACTTACTTCCTGATCACGATATCTATAGTTATACCATAATATTAAATCGTTAACAATCACAGTGATATCAAAATGCTCCAAATAATACCGCAAATATAAACGTTATTTTATCAATCAAATATATGGGCTTTATATTTTTATCTACAATTAAATCCCATTTCCCTTTAAATGACATATTATAGTTTACAATTTTATCAATAATAATCTTGTTTTCTTCTGGCATCAAATCATAATAACCTTTTTTCAACTCTACGGCCATTTTTGATCTTGTTTTATTTTTATATATAAGCATACTCAATTTATGACTATACTCTTTGATTATCTTTCTTTTACCTCCAACAACGTTGTTACTATGCTGTCTATATTTGACGTATGAGTTTTGATCAAATATTACCTTTGCACCTATTGCTAGTGCTACTAAATAAACCCAATAATCATGCATTGTTACAAAAATAGGATTATATCTTTTTACAATATCTAATAGCATCTTATTAAAAACCATAGTACAACCAGTTGCATTATTTTTTATTAATGCTTGTCCAAATGTATACGCTTGTTTTGGGTATTTAGAATATTTAATGGGTTTAAGATTTTCATCTACTAGCTCAGCTTTAGAAAAATATAAAGCCGGCTGATTATAATAGATATTAATCATATTTATTGCTCTAAGAAGCTTACAATTTTCCCAATAATCATCCTGATCACAAAAAGCATAGTAATCAGCAGTACCGGCTCTATTTATAAGATCGAGAAAACTTCTAGCCGGCTTTATGTTTTGACCTTGATAATAGTCTAATAACCCAGTCTCTTTAAATCGTTCAAGTATCTCAACTGTTCGATCAGTTGAACCATCATCTCTTACCAATATATTTATATCAACACCTTTTTGTTCTAATAAACTATTTATTAGTTCCGCTAAATATCGCTCACCATTGTAGGTAGATAATAACACTTGTACTTTATACATATTCTCCCTCGCAAACTAGTAATAATAATTACACAACTAAATATTGTTTAGTAATTCGGTAATATATATTATACACGAAACATAACTTAATATAACTTTAATGTAATATCTGCAACTCCCTAAATACTTCTAGCAATCCTTTATTTAGATTATTAATTGAAAATATACTATTAAAAACATTTATTGTGTTTTCTCTCATGTTTAGAAATTCTGATATACTGATAGATGATATAATGGTTGCTATTCTTTCTATATTTTTATTTGTAATATTATAACCTATGTTATATTGCTTCACAATATTTTCCGTATCATATTTAATATTATTTATAATCGGTAAACCTGCTTGTAAATAATCAATTGATTTCGTGGTAAGGCCAACGCAAACTGTATCTTTCATAATATTCAACCCAAAGTGACATTTGCTAAATATTTCTTGTTTTTTATATATATCAAATATCATTCCATAGAACTCAACTCTAGCGCCAACATTTCTTACTTCATTTATCAATTCATCCTTTTTCTCTCCATCACCAATAATATGAAGAATAACAGGTTTATATCTTGTAATTTCAGATATCAGTGATACTATCTTTCTTATATCGATAATATTATTAACAGAGCCTAAATAACATAGCTGTATAACATCCATGCTCAAATCTGGCATATTTAATAAAGGTATACACTCTTTTGCTAAATATATTGTTTTACATTTGATGTTTCTTACATGTAACTTTAATATTTCTTGATACAAATTACACTCAGTGATAATATAGTCAGCACATTGTAAATTATTATCTCTTAAGTGCTTCCATAAGCTATATACTCTAGATAATAGCATATTTTTTGTTGGTAATGACTCAGGCCACAAATCAATTATATCTAATAATAATGCACACTTATTAAGTTTTTTATATCGTGCCATTAATGACGCTAATGAATTAGGGGGTATTAAGCAATATATTATGTTTGGTTTTTCTTTCATCATTTCTTTATAGATTAATCGCGCAAATACACCATGGGATACTAATCTTTGTATAGATATATTTTTTTTATATGCAGGAACATCTATATAATGTATATTATTACTTTCTGCACAAACCTTTTTTTTACTTCGATGATCAAAATTTGATGTATAATAAACTACATTGTACCCTCCATCTTTTAGTATTTTTTCGACATGTTTAAGCCTCATATCATACCAATCAAAACAACTTATCAAAGCTGCTTTCACTTTTATCCTCACCTCATGCAATAATCTGTTAACAAAATTATACTTTTAGACTCTACCTTCCTTGTCATTGAGTATATGTTAAGTCTACCAAAATAAAAGAGTGTCGTAGTCCTGTAGTTGTTGAACTTCCTAAAACCACGTGTAACTAACATGATCTGTTGATTCTTATTGTTTACCCCCTAGTTACAATATTGGTGACCCTATGCTTCAGACTGGTAAGCGCTTTTTACTGTATCTTCTTCTCTTCCTTAAGTTACCTCTTTAGTAACTTTGAATGCTCGATATCGGTAACAAGAGTCGCATAGCTATGTCTCTTGAGCAATCTCTTCATCATCCCAGTGTACAAAGATGCCCTTTATGCCATAAATTGAGCATTCTATCCTCAGGATATTACAATGAGTGTATGCATATAAGTTTTACAGGAAAACCTTTATACAGCAACTTATTTACTCCATCCCAAACTCGCTACCCTCTTTCTCCTCATGCCTTATTTCATCGACCTCTTCGCTCCTGTTCCAGCCCATAAAGAGTTTGTCGGGGTAGTTTAAGACCATGCCTCTGGTGGTCCTTGAGACGTTTTTGTAGCCGTGAACGACTCCTGGCGGTACAATGACGGTTAGGGGGTTGTCTTCTCCTGCGAAAAACTTCATGCAGTTGCCGTAAGTTTTGCTGTCGCGCCTGTT
>JAAYMO010000205.1 GCA_012521375.1 Clostridiales bacterium | reverse complement strand
GAGGAATTTGTGGGCAACTTTCAAGCAATCTATTTGGGGTTTGCTAATGCCCCTAATTATTCTTGGAGGTATATTTTCAGGATATTTCACACCCTCCGAGGCAGCAGCGGTGGCAGTTGTATATTCCATGATAGTTTCTATGTTTGTTTACAGGGATCTAACCCTGAAAGAATTAGGCAAGATCATGTTAGGTAGTGCAAAGACTTCTGCTATTATTATGATTATCATTGCATGCAGCGGTGTATTTGGTTGGGTTCTGGCTAATTGGAAGATACCAGAAGCAGTAGCACAGGCGATACTATCTATTTCTTCAAACAAGTACATTGTACTATTTCTTATTGCTATAATAATTTTAATTGCAGGAATTTTTATGGAGACCTCTTCCGCGGTAATTCTATTGACACCTGTGTTCTTACCGTTAATGCGTGCTCTTGGAGTAGATTTAGTGCATTTTGGGGTTATATTTACCGTAGGTATCTCTATAGGTATGATTACACCTCCTGTTGCAATAAACTTGTTTGTTGGTTCCAGTATAACTGGCATACCCATTGAGCAGATAGCTAAGGCGGTATGGCCTTACTTGCTTGGATTAATTGTGGCGTTTTTGTTATATATATATATGCCCTTATTTATTTCTGCGCTGTTATTTTAATGAATATAGTATTATGGATACATAGTGAAGAGACCCCAGATATAATATCATCTGGGGTCTCTTCACTTTTGAGAGCTTTGCATTCTACTTAAACTTAGGTAATATGCCTACATTTTGGGTAGCTTTGATGACCACTGCTATTGTTGGTCCAAGAATAACACCTATTGGACCCATCACTTTGGCTCCAACATATATAGATATAAGAGATATAAGAGGATGTATACCTAGCTGTTGTCCAACCACCTTTGGTTCAATCATATATCTGATTACCACAATTATTATGTATAAAATCAAAAGAGAAATACCTAATCTATATTTACCAATAATTATTGCAACTATAGCCCAGGGGACATAGACAGTTCCTGTTCCTAATACAGGCAGTATATCAACCAAGGATACTATAATGGAAATAATTAAGGCATACCTTACTCCTATTATGCTGAGTCCGATTAAAGATTCTATAAAAGTTATGCTTAAAAGAATTAATTGTGCTTTTATAAAGCCTGCTAAAGAATTCAATAAATTATTTTTAAAGCTTACTATTTTACTTTGCCAACTTGGGGTAAATTGTCTATATATGAAATCTTGTATTTTATCCGAATCCTTTGTAATAAAGAAAGCAGCAACAGAGGTTATGATAAAAATAATTCCAAGCTTAGGTAATCCATAGAGAGTGTTTACAGCATATTTTGCAGTATTAGTCAATAGTATTCCTAGTTTATCTAATAGGTTTTTTGCAGTTTCTATTGCATAGGTAGTTACTTCTGAAGGCAGTTGAATATATATATTCTGGGCTTCTTTTGATAAATTATTGATAAATTCATATATTGCATTGGAATATAAAGGTAATTTATGTGCAAGATAAATTAGTTCAGATATACCCCTGCTTAAACCAAGAATTAACAGTGAGAATAAAACACCGTATACTAGGATCATCGATATTGCCACAGAAATTCCCTTACTTATTTTCATAGAAATGAAAATTTTGGATATAGGTTTAATAAGCAAAGAAATCAAAATAGCTACTATAAAAGGAGATAGATAATTCATGGTCAATTTTAATCCAAAGATAATTGCTAGAAATACTAATGAATAAACAATGATTCTCAGGAGTGTTGCGATAGTTTTTAATATATAGTGCTTGTATCCATCTATGTCATTTTTCAAAAAACTCACCTCTTTATTAATTATAGCCAAAATATGGAACGAATATAAGTGGGATTAGTTTTCCTATGATTTCTTATCTAATTCAAATTATATTTTAAATGAGTAAAATATTCAATTTATATATAACAAATCCTTTGCTGAAATTGAAGATATAGGTATAATAGAGCTAAGAACTAAGAGCTATGAGCTATGAAAATTAGAGTTTAGAATAATTGAACAATGAGCTATGAGTTAAAAAACT
>JAAYMO010000204.1 GCA_012521375.1 Clostridiales bacterium | reverse complement strand
CGCTTGATTGCAAGAGCTATGCCTATAATAAGCTAATGTATGGTCTAAATTATGATAAATATAATCCAGGATGTCCATAACTGTCATAGTTTCTGACAGTACAGGAACTTCATAAGTTTGGATACCGTTACTTCTTACAATTTCAACCTTCATTATATAACCTCCAGAATGGTTTTTGAAATACATTCAGCAAGATTTGGATAAATACCTCTATCTAATTCCACATAAATTGGTTCTGGATATATTTTCCCATAGGAGAGTTCCCCGTCTTTTAATGAAGCAGTAAAGCTAAATAGATAATCTCTATTGTTGACTTCAGGATAATCGGTACGCACATGGCAGCCACGACTTTCCTTACGCTCCATTGCAGAATAGATGCCGATTTCAGCGCAAAGCGCCAGATTTCTAACTATGACAGAATTCATCCATTCTAGATTATACACGGTTCCTCCTGGAGCTGCCAATTGATCCAATGATTCTCTAAGAGCTCGAATTTCTTCATAAGCCTTAGAGAGGCGCTCTCCATCACGGAAAAAGTTAAATCCAATATCACAGATGCTCTCCAATTTATTCAAGGTTTCGATTGGACTGATGCCTTCTGTTCTGTTTAAAGGAGCTGTCAATATTGCCACTTTCTCTTCTAAATCAGTAGGCTCAAGTTGTGTAGCTGTCTTAGCATACTTGCTGGCTGTTAATCCAGCAGTTAAGCCATGAGCCAGCATTTCTGTCAGGCCATCAGCACTTCGGAAAGCACCGAATAATCCGCCGGTTACTTCTCCTGCTGCAAAAAGTCCAGGTACCCTTGTAGCAAAAGTTTCATCAACAACAATTCCACCCATGCTGTACTCATTACCTTGTCCTATCAAGAGACGCTTATCATTCTTGATAATCATCTCAGCCAGCTCCATTAAGTCTATGTGGTGGTACATGCCCTTTCTATACCAATGAGCCATGTTATCTGCGATTATCTTAAATGCCTCGCGGATTTCCTCATCGGAATAATCAGAGTAATCGAAGTAGAATTGGTTTCCATATTTATCCCACTTCTCATATACTCCTATGCCATAGAAGTAGTGCATAAGTAGCTTTTTAACTTTACTGCTAGCAGCATTTGTCTTGTACTTAGGGTCTGATGGATACACAAGCTCTTCTCCATCTAAATCTACTGCCTTCTGTCTCAATGGGAACAGGTTAGGCATAGTCATCTGGAAAGGAAGAATAGAGCCTTTAGCATAAGCAGGTTCTATTAGTGTGGGAATATATAATAAAAACTCCATATCCCTCACTTCAGCGCCTACGCGTAGCGCCATGGCGATTCCATCACCAGTCATGTCGGTAAAATTGTTTTTAAGTGAATGAGGTTGATATCCACCAGTAGCCAGGATAACTGCTTTTGCCTTAAACTCAATCAGTTCACCGGTATACATATCTATACCTATGGCACCACAGACCTTACCATCACAGGTTAATAAATCTGTAATCATGGTATCTTCAAATGTTTCAATTACGGATTCTTTTTGTTGTTCTTTTATACCTCTCTTTAAAACATTACCGAATGCTACACCGCTAGTACGCCAACGGCATGCCCTTTTGTTAAATATAAATTTCTGACCACTATTCCTCACCCACTGGAAAAACTCTTTAAGAGCTTTAGGACCTTCCTCTACAAAATGCTTCTGAAGTTTTTGGTCCCCTATATAAAAGGCACTGGTAACCAACTTGTCGAAAAGAACCTCTTTGGTATATTCCATATTCGCCTCAGGTTCATTACAATATTCTACTGCACTAGGACCATCAACTCCAAAGCTTCCGCCTAGCATCATATAGTTTCCGCTTTTTCCTAACTTACCCTTTACTGCAAGTGCAACTGAGGCTCCTTCACGAGCTGCAATAACTGCGCTCATGACACCAGCACCTCCACCACCTACAACTAAAACATCACTGACAAAAGTTTTGCGCTTCATATTTTACCTCCTATTCAGAACAGTCTTCGCTTATATCTCTAAGTAATATCTAAAAATCACGAAAAGCTGTTCAGAATTATGTGTTTTAATTGATATTGAACTTTTTCAATATGCTATTCTTTTAGATATCTACCCCCTCTACTTAATTTGTAAAATGAATTAAGAAAATAAATGAAAGTCTTGATATAATACCTTGCACTTTATATATGCATGCAATATTTATACCAGAATATGCTCAATGTTATTTAAAAAATAACAAATTTACTGAGTAATATAGTTATTTTGCTATATTTCTACGAGTATTCTAAAAAAAATAAACCATATATTGAAAATAAATGGTTTATTTAATCAAGTTATAAATTTTATATTCCAAATTTGAAAATAACCTAACAAAAACTTTGTTTAATTTTTAACTTTCTTTAGCTTCT
>JAAYMO010000203.1 GCA_012521375.1 Clostridiales bacterium | reverse complement strand
CACTTGGAGAAAGCCGAGATGCTGAGGCATAGACTATAAAAGGTGGGCGCAAGTCTATAAAAGATGGTTATTGCAAAACATTTCCTTTTTAGATATACTAAAAAAGGAGAAAAGTATATGGAGAAACAAAAGAAACCTATTTATAAAAAATGGTGGTTAAGGAATAGATATAACAGTCTAGTAAAATGCTAGGCTGTTTTTTGTTAGGCGGTGATAATATGGCACAAGACTGGGCAAAGCCTTTTTACAATAGCAAGAAATGGATTAAGTGTAGAGAGTTATATAAGCAGGAGAAGAATGGCCTGTGTGAACGGTGTCTTAAGAGAGGCATATATAATCCAGGGGAAGAAGTACATCATAAGATATGGCTAACACCACAGAATATAAATGATCCAGAGATAACATTATCATTCTGCAACCTAGAGTTGTTGTGTGCTTCATGTCATACATACGAGCATGTAGGTAAATTAAGCCCTGTAAGAGAGGGGCTGATGTTCAATGAGATAGGGGAGTTGGTGGAGGTATACCCCCCTATTCAAGAGTCATGATTTATTACACGAATACCAAGTGTCGGACCTTCATTTAATACACAGGTTATCATAAAGGGGGTGTGGTATAAATGAAAAAAACATATGATTATGATGAAATAGAAGAGGTTAAAAGGGAAGCCGAATATGACAGTATTTCTAGCTATTTAGACAAAACAGACCGTATTAAAAAGGAGATACGCAGACTTAAGAGATTATTTAAAAATATAGACGAAAATAAAAAGAAATTGGTGTTTTCAACTATTGAAGATGTGGCTTTTATGGCCATTACAATGCAAGATTTACGCGATTCAATTATTAGGGATGGCACAACAGTTGAATATAAGAATGGTGAAAACCAGTATGGAACAAAACAAAGTCCTGACGCACAACTTTACTTACAAATGTCCAGGCAACATACTCAGGCTATGAAGATACTCGTTGATTGCCTTCCTAAGACCAAGGAAGTTGTAAAGGATGATGACGATGGCTTCGACGACTTCATTAATTCTAGAGCCGACTAAATACCCACGCACCGACCCTGATATTATATTTGGAAAGACCAAGCCTTTTATAAATAAAAAAAGACTTAAAGAATATCCTAAAGACTACAACCCTATATTAGAATATTGGGAACAAATACAAACAGGAAAAACCCTTGTTCCTAAAAAAGTTTATCAGCAATACGAGGAAATAGTTAGATGGATAAAAGAAGGTGGCTACAAGGAATGGTTTTACTCAAATGAAAGAGCTAATCATGTTATAGAGTTTGCCGAAAATTATTGTTGCCATTCTAAAGGCAAGATGGCAGGCAAGAAAGTAGTTCTTGAATTATGGGAAAAGGCTTACCTTGCAAGTGTATATGGTTTCGTTGATATAGAAGGTAATAGAAAACATCAAAGAGTTGTTTTGATTGTTGGAAAGAAGAACGGCAAATCTCTGCTTGACTCTATCATGGGTAATTATGGACTATTTGCAGATGGCGAAGGTGGCCCTGAAATATATGCAGTCGCTAGAATGGTGGCGACTTTAAATCGGGCAAAATCGGTGAAGGCTAAACTTAATATATAGAAACAAACAAATATATTAAGCATGCTAATACCGAGGTAATCTCATAGATTGCGAAAGGCTATGAGACACCGTAACGCGTAGAGGATGAATAAATATAATTCCTCCAAGAGTGCCCGACAACCAATAAAGGTTGTCTTTTTTATTGGTTGAAAATGTACGCTAAACTGAGTTGGAAATGACCAACTGATGAAAATGAGGGAAACCTCCAGAGCATAGGATAAAAAGCCTATGGGTAATAACTAATTGACGAAAAAAGATCAGGCCAAGATAGTATGGCTTGAAGCCAAACGCATGGTTACTAAATCACCTACTTTAAGAAAAAGGGCAAAACCTTTAACGCATGAAATCCTAACAGAGTTTAACGATGGGGTATTTAAACCTCTAGCATCCGACAAAGACAGTCTTGACGGGTTAAATGTCCATGTTGTAATAATGGACGAATGGCACCAGTGGAAAAACGGTAGGGCGTTATACGACATTATGGCCGACGGTATTACAGCTAGAGAACAACCACTTATCGTTATGACATCAACCGCCGGAACAATCAGAGAAGATATATATGACGAGATATACGAAGAAGCAGAGATCCAATTTAATAACATGAAACTAGGGAACGAGGTCGACGATCGAACCTTGTTTTTTATATATGAACTAGATAAAAGATCTGAATGGCGAGATGCGAACAACTGGATAAAAGCCAATCCAGGATTAGGTACAATAAAAAAACTAAGAGCTTTGCAAGATAAAGCTAAAAGAGTAGCTGAAAATCCAAGATTAGAAAAGAATTTTGTCTGCAAGGAATTTAATATTAGGGAAACATCAAAAGAAGCATGGTTATCATTTGAAGAGTTGAACAACACGGACAAGTTCCATCTGGATAAAGAAAATAAACTTCTTATTGTCGAGCGATCCAACAATGAGAGGATTGAGCTACCATATCCACGGTATGGAATTGGTGGGTCAGACCTGTCTAGTACCACTGACTTAACCTGCGGCACTGTCATATTTATGTTACCAGGTGACAACACAATATTTACTCTGCAGATGTATTGGCTACCAGAAGATCTATTAGAGAAGAGAGCAAAGGAAGATAAAATACCATATGATGTTTGGTACGAGCAAGGCCTTTTAAGAACAACGCCTGGTAATAGAGTGCATTATAAGTATGTTACTGAATGGTTTCAAGAAGTACAAAATGAATATGACATCTACATACCATGGCATGGTTATGATGGATGGTCGGCGGAATATTATGTTGAAGAAATGAGAAACTATTTTGGCAAAGATGGCATGGAGCCTGTAATTCAAGGCAAGAAAACCCTATCAGGCCCCATGAAGTCTTTAGGGGCAGATTTAGACAAGAAAAGGATTAATTATAATAATAACCCAATTTTAAAATGGTGTTTATCTAATACATCAATAGACACAGATAAGAATGACAATATACAGCCTGTAAAAACCAGTAACCAAAGGCGAAGAATTGACGGAACAGTAAGTTTGCTTAATGCCTATGTAACTCTAGAAAGGCATTACGAAGAATATATCAATATCATTTAAGGAGGTGATAAATTGGGATTGCTTGATAGGTTTAGAAACGTTTCAAAAGTAGCTAGATATCAAATGATTACAGAACGAGGCAATGGTTTTTACTCATGGAATGGTAAATTGTATCACAGTGACATTGTTAGGAGCTGTATAAGGCCTAGGGCTAAAGCAATGGGTAAATTAGTTGCAAAACATATTAGAACTGGGAAAAATGGTATTGAAATTAATCCAGACCCATATATGAGATTTCTATTAGAAGAGCCTAACCCATATATGAGTGGGCAAGTGTTGCAAGAAAAGATTGCTAATCAACTTGCTTTAAATAATAATGCATTTATTTTAATCGTAAGAGATGAATATGGCTTGCCAGCGGAATTATACCCAATACCATGTTCGGGTGTAGAAGCAATACACAAAAACAATGAACTATATCTTAAGTTTTATTTCTTGAACGGAAACATCAATACGTTCCCTT
>JAAYMO010000202.1 GCA_012521375.1 Clostridiales bacterium | reverse complement strand
TAAAATTAGTTGCCAGGAAATATAACGTTTCTGAACAGGTTAAATTTTTAGGTTCTATTCCGCATAATGAAGTTTTTAAATGGTTAGATACAATAGATATATATGTACAACCAAGTAGACAGGAAGGTTTACCCAGAGCACTAATTGAAGCAATGAGTCGTGGTCTGCCTGCATTTGGTGCTAGGACCGGAGGAATGCCAGAATTGTTGGAACCAAAATTTATTTTTAGTAACACTAGTAAGAATATAGAAGAAATAATTGAGATTTTAAAATCTTTTGATCAAGAGGTTATGCTTGAGCAAGCTAAAAGGAATTATGAAGAGTCTAAGAAATATGAAAAGAAAGAAATAGAAGAGCTAAGGCGAAGATTTTTTGTGGAGTTTGCAGATGAATTTCCATAAATGCAAATTGTAATGATAGTTGTATTAAGTAATACAATCAAAAATTTAAATAAAAGGTGTGAAATATGATTAAGGTGTTGCATGTGGTTTCTTCATTAGGGAGCGGAGGAGTAGAACATCTATTATTAAATTACTATAAGAATATGGATAGAAATAAAATAAAATTTGATTTTATTGTTCATACGAAAGAAAGGGGAATATTGGAACCGATTTTTGAATCTTATAATTCCAGTATTTATCATGTCCCCAGTAAACATGAATCTTTTTTTGGAAATTTGAAATCTATAAAAGAAATTATAGCAAACGGAAATTATAATGTGGTACACGCACATCAGGGTATTATGAGCTTTTTCCCTATATATTATGCAAAAAAAGCAGGGGTAAAAAAAAGAATCGCTCATAGCCATGAAGCACGCACAACAACAAATATTAGTAAAAAACTAATCCATAATATATTAAAACCGTTTCTAAAAAGATATTCTAATTATTGGTTTGCTTGTGGTATAGATGCTGGGAAAATCCTTTGGGGAGAGGATGCATTAAAAAATGGCCAAGTATATATAATGAAAAATGCAATAGATATTAAAAGATTCAAATTTTGTTCTGATGTAAGAGAAAAAAAGCGAAAAGAATTGGGAATAGAAAAAGAATTTGTAATAGGAAATGTTGGAAGGTTTGAATACCCTAAAAATCATGAATATTTGATCAAAATTTTTAATGAAGTTTATAAAAAGTACAAGAATGCGGTTTTATTGTTGATAGGGGATGGACAGCTAGAAGGTGTTGTTAAAAAACAGGTAGAAAATTATGGTTTAACTGATGCAGTGAAGTTTTTGGGTGTTCGGAATGATGTTAATGAGCTATTGCAAGCCATGGATATATTTTTATTACCTTCAAGATGGGAAGGTTTACCGGTCGTATTAGTTGAAGCACAAGCAGCGGGTTTGAAATCCTTAGTATCTGATACTGTAACAATGGAAGTTAAATGTACTAATTTATTGGAATATATCTCATTAGAAAAATCTCCACAATATTGGGCTAATGAAATATTAAAATATAAAAATGGGTATGAGAGAATTAGTAGAATAGGGCAATTGAGTGAAGCAGGATATAATATACAGGATGAGGTAAAAAAAATGGAAAAGTTTTATTGTGAGATTTGTAATAACTAATATAATATTTATAGTAATTTACATGATATTAAATTTTATAATTAAAGCAGGTGTAAGAAAGTGATAATGTCTATCTTTTTATATGGAAGTGTTTCAATATTTACAGCTTTATGTGCAGAACTTTCTGTTAGAGTAAGAGATAAAATAATCCGTTATATTTTTATACTTTTTACTTTAATTATCCCATCATCTTTAGCAGGTATGAGGTATGGTATAGGTACAGATTACTTTTCTTATAAGCGGATTTTTGAAAATATTAATAATGGATTGGGATCTCGTACTGAAATAGGATATAATTTAATTAATTATAT
>JAAYMO010000201.1 GCA_012521375.1 Clostridiales bacterium | reverse complement strand
TATTGCATTACCCAGGAAAATTTTAAAAGCAGAAGTTATTTATATAGCAAAGGAGCAAATATTGACAGTCTTGTGTACTTCAAATAAAAAGACCAGCTACCTAGATTTTGTACAAACAGAATGAAACAAATTAGACAAAATTACCTTGGTAATCTATCCAATAAATACAAAGAGGGCAATACCTATTACCTGTCAAATTAGTAAGTCAACCAAAACAAAACTAATGAAAGGTGGTATTACCCTATGGATAGAGTAACATTTATTAAAAGTGAATTCAAGCAGGAGACTGCTTCCACTTGGCTGACTTCAATATTACAATTTGCTTCTGATATTGACTTCTTCAAGCCATTTCAAGGCTTTAAGCTAAAGATGAAGGAAGTCCATTATACTGTTTACCAGAAATTAACGACTATACTTTCTTCAATCATTATGGGTTGTGAATCTACCAAGGATATAAATGAAGTATTAAGTCCTGAAATATTAGCGGCTAATATGCTGGGTATGGATCATTTTCCTGACCAGTCACAGATAAATATTATGTTAAAGCGTATGGATAAAGAAAGCGTAGAACAACTACAAAATATTCACCATGAGCTATTTATGAATTATAGCAGTTCTGTCTATTCGCCAGATAATATTGTTATTGATATTGACCAATCAGGATTAGTTGCCAATGCAAAGTCTTATGAGTTTGCTCAAAAAGGATACTTCCCTGATAAACGAGGAAAAGTTGGCTATCAAGTATCTGCAGCTTTTGCCGGAGAACATTCCGAGGTAGTAGATTTCTACTTTGACCCTGGTAATGTACACTGTCAAGACCGCATGGACGATTTGATATCCTCTATAGTTTTAAAGTTCAAAGAACAAATAAAAGCTAACAAAGTAATAGTTCGTGGCGATAGTGGATATGGCTCCATACAAAACATTGAAAAGCTTATGTCCATAAAAGGCCTAAAGTTCATTATTAAAGGCTATTTCTTCAAAGAAAGCTACAAACATTGCTAAAGGCGTATCCTTTGATTTATATGAGAAAGCTGATGATGCTGTATGGGTTTATGAATTACCAAAGGAAGATGGTAATTTCAGAAGCATCTTGGTTCAAATACTAGGCACTAAAGGTGAGCTTTCATATACATTACTTCATACAAACATCAAAGAATCTGAACTATCTGCAGTAGAAGCTTTTCATTTTTACAATGGCCGTCAAACAATAGAAGCTTTCTTTAAGATTGCTAAGAACACTTACGGAATCAAGAATCTTAGAACCAGCAGCTACTATGGGATATATAGCTTTATATGGTTAGTATTTATGGCTCATAATCTAATATCCTGGTTCAAGGTGAATAAGCTCAAAAGTTCAGAGTTATATAATGTAGGCATAAAAACCTTGGTAGAAAAATGCTCTAAAATAAAAGGGTTAGTAAAAAGAACATCAGATGGCATTATTGTAATTATGGATCCACTATCAAAATTAGCAAAATTGCTACTTAAAGCACTATCAAAGCCGGATTATGGCCAATAGGGTTTCCTTAATTAGCCATTTAGTCATGGCTTGTTTGTACAAAACTTAGGTACTTATAAAAAATATGTTCAAACATATTATTGTTTAAAATTTTATTAATTTTTATCATAATTTAGAAAGGATTATCGAAAGGAGGTTAAAAAAATGTTTCATAATAAAAAATATATTGTATTTTTTATACTTCTTTTTCTTATATTATTGACCCCAAATGCAATAGCTTTTGCAGATTGGGAAGAAGGAGACAAACTAGACGAAAACGGTTTTCGTTCTCCTAAAATTTTTAAAACATCAGGAGAATACTTACAGGAGTTATCAGTAGCATATGTAAAAAGAGCAGGGCTTGACCCTAAAGACCATCCAGACAAAATTTATAAACTAAAATACGGGGTTGATTACATCGTTGCCGAAATTA
The DNA here is from genome assembly GCA_012521375.1 of Clostridiales bacterium. Lineage (GTDB taxonomy): Bacteria > Bacillota > Clostridia > Lutisporales > Lutisporaceae > Lutispora. Next base: position 597 of record JAAYMO010000201.1, on the reverse strand, counting down.
CTCCTAATTTCGAAGACCAAAACAGTAATTCTATTACAAAATTGATATACTATCCTTGGGTATTGGCAAAAGATTTAGAAGGATATGGTACAGTATGGGTAACAGGTGAAGACGATGGCTTTGGATACATAAAAAAGGTGGACGATTACAACAAAAAAGAACCAGGAACCCTATACAATATACTTTATTTGCATAAAGTTACTAAAAATTTAAACTCAGATGAAAAAGTAAGACAAGAGAGATTTTACGGTGGATATGACGACAGAATAGATAAAGGAAGTAGTACTCTTCAAGAAATTACTACCGTTCCAAATGTATACGGAAAAGATTACTTTTTAATATATAATTTTGTTCCTTTTGTGTTGGGTACAGAAGGAAGTTCAGATTATATATCACAAGGACTTGTTTATGATACCGAAAGAAAAGTTGTAAAGCATTTCCTGAATGGTACTTCTGGAAAGGCGGGATATACGGGACTTGATTATACCATTACTATTCCTGTAAACAAGTACGATGTAACATTTGTGGAAGGGCCAGCCAAAAAAGAGGGATACCCTGCAATGGTTAGATATTTTACACATGAAGGAAAAATGATTT
>JAAYMO010000022.1 GCA_012521375.1 Clostridiales bacterium | reverse complement strand
TTTTTAACTTTCTTTAGCTTCTAACACCTAGATATTTACTTATATTTCTGTACTTATAGTAAAAACTAATTTACCTAAGTTGAAAATTTTTTTCACGAGTGAAAAATTTATTTCATTTTTGAAAAAAAATTAGTATATTTAACTCATTTATAATTTTAAAAAAGCTGAGTAGTTAAACTATAAATAGCTAAAAGTTTAACTACTCATTGCTTATACTTATCTATTCAACCAAGCTCTTTTGTACTATTGCTACGCCCTTGCCAAGTTCAACATTCATACCTGCTCTGTATGCTGCTCTTTCAACGGTTGCAATTACTGATACCAAATCATGTTTGTCAATATTACCCATATGGCCTAGTCTGAACATCTTTCCTGCATAAGGTCCTAAACCTCCTGCCACCATTATGCCTTCCTCTGCCAATAATCCTCTAAATTTAGCATCATCAGTGCCTTCAGGATATACTAAGTTTGAAAGGGTTACAGCTCTACAGCCTTCTTTTGCCAACAATTTGAAGCCTAATGCTTCTAATGCTGACTGCATAGCTTTGGCATATTTTTTATGCCTCTCATATCTGTTTTCCAGCCCTTCTTCTTTCATAATCCTTACTGATTCCTTAAGAGCCCATACCAGGTTAACAGCAGGTGTTGCATAATATTTAGAAGGATCATGCATAATAGGTATCCACTTTTCAAAGTCTACATAGGATTCAGGAATAGTTCCCAAACTCTTTCTTCTTTCTAATGCTTTTTGGTTAGCCCATATCATTGTAAGCCCTGGCGCTACACCGAAGGCCTTTTGTGAACCTGTAAACAATATGTCTATATTCATATCGTCTACATACTCAGGCTCTCCTGCTGTTGCACATACACCATCAACTATATATATAGTTTCTGGGAATTCTTTCATCATTTCACCGATCTCGGCTACAGGTGCGCATACTCCTGTGGAAGTATCTACATGAGTAACAGTCATAGCTGCATACTTTTTCTCTTTTAATTTTTCTCTTATCTTTTCAACAGGTACTGTATCTCCCCATTCAGCCGATAATACATCAACATTTAGTCCTTTCCTGCTGCATATATCGATGAATCTGTCGCCAAAGAATCCATTTGATACTACTAATACATCGTCGCCTTTCTTTGTAACATTGGCAATAGCAGCCTCCATTCCCATAGTTCCTGAGCCTGCTAGTACAAACACCTCACCGCTGCACTTAAACATAACCTTTAAGTCTTCTATTAATTCCTTAAAGTCCTTAACAAAAGCGGGATCTCCAAAGGCCACCGTCTCTCTGCCCATCTGATCCTGGATAGATCTTGCTACAGGAGTTGGCCCTGGTATCATCAACAGTTTTCTAGTTTTCATATAAACACTCCTTTTTTACTAATAGTAAACATTGTTTTACCTATATTTTAATTATATAACTATAAAAAAACTAAGTCAAGAATTTCACATTGCATACTTTATTAATAATCATTTAATTTCCTATATAGTGTAGTAACACTTATATTAAGCTTTTTGGCAACTTTTCTTTTCCCTTCTATGGTATCACCATGCATATCTATAAGCTTTTTGAGTATTTTTTTCTCATATTCTTTTGTCAATTCATCTAAACTTGTTATATTGTCTATGTCGATAGCATCCACATCGATGGTTTTATCAGTCTTGTTTGCTTTTTCTAAGTTTTTTAAGAAATATTCAGGCAAATCATCTAATCCAATTACATCGTCATCTGTAAAATTGATAGCATATTCCAGCACATTTTCCAACTCTCTTACATTGCCTGGCCAGTCATAACTCATAAACTTTTCTTCTACTTCTTTGGATATATATTTCTCCGGTTTGCTCATTTTATTACACAGTTTTCTAATTATATATTGAGAACATAGTAATATATCTTCTCCTCTTTCTCTCAATGGCGGTAAATGTAAAGGAATAACATTCAACCTGTAATATAGATCTTCTCTAAACTCGTTTCTTCTTACCATCTCTTCAAGATTCTTATGAGTTGCAGATATTATTCTAACGTTTATTTCTGTTGGAGCTGTACTCCCTATTCTGTCAATCTTTTTCTCCTGAAGAACTCTGAGAAGCTTAGCCTGTAGATGTAAAGGCAAATCTGCAATTTCATCTAAAAACAATGTGCCGTTATTTGCTTGCTCAAACTTTCCTATTTTCCCCTTATTGCTTGCTCCTGTGAAAGATCCTTTTTCATAACCAAATAATTCAGACTCAATCAAATTCTCTGGTAGAGTAGCACAGTTAATAGCTACAAAGGGGCCATTTTTTCTAAAACTGGCATTATGAATAGACCTGGCAAACAGCTCCTTGCCAGTACCGCTAGCTCCATGGAGAAATATGGTAGAATCAGATTTAGCTGCTATCTTAGCTTTGTTTATTGTATCCAGCATCACGTGGCTTCGCCCTATAATATTCTCGAAGGTTATCACATTTTCATTGTTATAAGTCATAGCTCGGTTAACTATTTCATCTAGCGTCTCAAAGTCAATAAGGGCTGAAATGTTTTTGTTATCAAGTACTATATAATTAATCTTATAAATGACTCTTAGTATTCTGTCTCCTATATTCCAATTACCAACCAATTCTTCGTTATTTGTATCTTCTACTTTAAAATTCTTTATTATATTACCCATTCTTTTATTTATAATCTTACTTTTTGAAAAATTAATACCTAATGCCTTAATAGCTTTTGAATTTATGTGTATTATTCTTTCATTTTTATCCACTATGATAATGCCTCTATTGATGGAGTTAATAATACCATTTATTTCAGCAATGCCTATATTAAGCTTATTCATCATCATAATGCTGGTTATTTCTTTCTCAATACTTTCAGCAAAGTGTCGCAACATATCCAAATATTCTTCTTTTTTGCTGAGCATTAGTTTATCTTGCTCCTCATTAAAAGAAGCAAAACTAACAACACCTATGACTTCATCTTCCACTTTAATAGGATATATCATGCTATTCCGTTCCTTGCATGTAGCTGAATTACTACATTGAAGGCATATAGCTCTATTTTTATCACTTAATTTTAATTCTGGTTTCCCTCTTTTCAATACTCTTGCAAATAAAGAGTTTTCCGGGCTAGTTTCATTAATGCGGTAGTAGAAATCACCGGTACCTGCAATCCTTAACAAGTTTTCATCAACTACTGTAGTTTCAATGTTAAGTATGGATGAAAGTGACTCGGCTAAAGATTGTATTTTATCATCAATCAGTTTAAGGTAAGACATATAATGCACCTCAATTCATTATAGAATCGATTGGTATATACATCTTCATTATAAACTACTGTATGGATTTTGTCGAACTCTGTTTCTTCTGTTTTAACTATTTTTATCTTTTTAAAGTGGATGTCTAAGTATGATAAAGATTGACTAGTTATGTGTTAGATAGAAACATTTATTATTTATCCAAAATATAGAAATTGTATAGGAGAATAAATCTCCTATACAATTTGTGGATCAAATTAAATGGGTCATATAGAATTGTTTAGATTCTTAAAATTATTGTCTAACTTTCTTAAGAAGTTCTTTAGCAACTTCGAATCTATCTTCGTTTACATATAGAGGTACACAGCATCCTGGTCCATATATGAGTCTCTTGTCTTCAACTTGATCCATTGCATCCTG
>JAAYMO010000200.1 GCA_012521375.1 Clostridiales bacterium | reverse complement strand
TTTCTTTTAGTATTATTAGCCATCTTCAGATAGCTTAAATCCCATTCCCAACCGTAGTTTACCAGAAAATTCACCTTCATTCCTCCCTTTCCAAAGGTTTTTCTGGTAGTGTAGGGGAGCAATTCTTCAGGAAACATGGGCGAATCACTGTTACCTATTACCAATAATTCAGCATCTTCGTTTGATAGCAGTTTCACCGCATGTACACAGGCCGCGGTAAATGCCTTTCTCTGCTCTACAGGTCTCTTGGTATTATCAACGGTAAAACCATAGTAAGTCAATTCATCTATGCCAACCTCTTTACAGAGCTTAAAAAGAGCCAAACCTGGCTCGGTACCTATCATGTACCCTTTTTCTTTTGGCAATCCTTTTGACTCTGCCCATCTCCTGTTTCCATCGGGTATAATGCCAATATGCTTGGGTATCCTCAATACAATTCACCTCAAGGATATTATTTACCCTTAATCAATATTAATACTCATCCTTTAGCAACAATTTACCAAGGCAATTTACTTTGATTTCTTAATAAACTTCAACATCACCAAATCTATATTTTCCTGGCCAACGATCTAATCCGCCATTTTTTTCTACAATCCATCCTTCCATATAGTATTTATAATTCAAACCTATATCGTCTGTGGCTGTGATATAAATGAGTATTTCATCACCTGCATTGCATTGGAGCTCATATTCTTTCAACGCCACATAGAATCTTTCAAATTTTGATGTGTCTTCTAACTTCATAGGGAAAGTATCAATGACCTTGCCATTTATTTCTATATTAAGATTTGCTTCTTTTATTGCAGTGCTATAACCATCTGGCTTGGAATCGTTAATCAGTTCGTATTCATAGTTCATAATATGTTTTGTGCTACCTGCATTCCGCCTTATGGAACCACCTAATGGGCGGGGGCTTATCCTTGCTGCAAACTTGTCAGCAATGGGATAGATTGTATCCAGTTTTTCTGTTTTCTTATTATTTTGACCTTCCATTACCAAATCAATATTTGCTCCATCTAATATAGAAATACTGGTGGATGCAATAAAGCTTATATTATCTTCACTCTCTGCTGGAATAAGCTGAGGACTGTTTTTGCCTGCTTTTATGAGAAAATAGATCTTCTCCCCCTCATTATAAATTTTTGGTTTTACACTTAGCATATAATCCGCTTTTTTATCTTTAATTCCAATAATCTCATATTTAAACTCGTTTACTATACTAGCTTCTTTTTTTAAAATTCTTTCTATACTGCTTATACCGCTTGACATGGTATTATTTATAGAACTATTTATCGAGTTCACATTGCTTCTTAAATTTCTGATTTCACTTTTCATAGAACTGATATCCAAAGTTGTTTTGATATTCAGGAGCAAAGACATAACTAGTACTATTGCTGCCCATCTTGGTAGTTTCATAGTGAGACCTCCTTATAAAAATTACGCAGTGATTGTTAAAATTCTTCTAAATAGAAGTCTTTCTAACTAATATGATTATACCATTATAAAATGTCATCATCACATATATACGAAATACAAAAAATAATCATACTAAAAAGGGCATAATAAATTAGGAACTTTTTTATATGCACTTATGTCTAATTTTATGCAGCTATAGAATAAGATTAGGAGGTATCTATATGAGAACAAGAAAAATTATTATCATTATAGCAATTTTTGCTTTACTGAGCTTTGCCTCTGTGACTTTCGCAGACCCGGTTATAAAACTTGTGTTAAATGGGCAAGAATTGAAAACTGATGTGGCGCCAATTCCTGCGGATGGTAGGGTTATGGTACCGTTTAGAGTTATATCTGAAGCATTAGGAGCCAAAATTGACTGGGATGGCAAGACCAATTCCGTAATAATCGACTCAACTGAATTGGAAGCCAGGAAATTGCAAATAACAAAGTTGGAAGAAGCTGTAAAAACTCTTTTGCCCAAAGATCATTTGGGTATAGTTAAAACATGGGCAGAAGGCGTAAAGATAAGAAATGGAGCTCTTCAGTATGTTGTTATGTCACCGGAACTGCAAAAAGAAATGTATGACTATTTTGTCTCATTGGGCTGGGTAACAGGCACATCAAGCCCTTGGGTTGAAAGCTATGAGATAACAGAAAAGTATGAATCCGAAAAAGTATACAGATATGAAGTTGAGTTCACCTACACAGATTCAACAGGCGCAAAGTTTATAGAAAAGCAATTTGTAACTGTAAAAGATTTTGATGGGTTCTGGTTGATTTCTGCCATAGAAAATATAGATGTAAAGGGTAAAATAACAGAATTGACCTTTGGTAAGGATAATAAGCTGGAGAAAATATTTGTAGAAGATCCTGCCCCTGCAATGGGCTCCTATGATAAAGCTAATGTCTTAATAGGAGAAAACACCAAAATATATAAAGGTTATTCTGATGAAGAGCTAAAACCCAGCGACCTGAAAGAGGGTATGAAAGTTGAAGTGGACTTTGTAGATGGTCCCATGATAATGATTTATCCGCCTCAGGCAGAAGCCAATGTAATAAGGGTTATTGAATAATTGAACAATAAGCATATCGACCATAGTAATCAACACAGATACTATGGTCGAATTATTTTAAAATTCTCTGACAAGCACTGGAATAAAGAACAAATACAATAAAACATAATGCTTTGTAAGAAGGTAATTTTTGCATATGTGTAGAATTAATGAACCGATAATAACTAGGAAGAGATGAGAATGATGAGAGTTGATTTACCTAATAAGATTATTGAATCAATAAAGCAGCTTGGTGAAAAGTATGCTATTCAAAAGATAGTATTGTTCGGTTCCAGGGCAAGGGGTGACAATTCAGCCAGAAGCGACATTGATCTTGCAGTATACCCTCCTATGGAATTTTCGAGGAAAGGCAGTTTTGCCAGTGCTATAGAAGACTTAGATACTCTATTAAAAATAGATTTAATATTTGTAGATGAAAATACAGATGCCCAACTTATAGAAACCATAGAAAAGGAGGGGATAGTTTTATATGAGCGATAGACATAAAAAACTTCAAAACTTTAAAAATGCATGTGATAGATTAGATGAGGGCATTAAAAGGTATGATGAAAAAGATGACATGTACAGAGATGGGCTTATACAGCGATTTGAATTTACTTTCGAGTTAGCTTGGAAAACGTTAAAATCCATTTTTGAAGATGAAGGCCTTATGGGGTTAAACTCACCTAAAACAGTTTTAAGGGAAGCATATGCAGCTGGACTTATAGTTGATGAAGAACTTTGGCTTAATATGTTAAATGACAGGAATTCAACTGTGCATATTTATGATGAAAAGATGTCCATAGAAATATGCAATAATATTATAAATAAATATGCAGATGAATTTCGCAAACTTCTGAGAGCTGTAGAAATGAGGTAACAAAGCGCCGCCTTTCTTCATATTATGGTTAATATGAAGAAAGGCAGGTGCTTTTATGAACTATGCATTGATAATGTGCGGTGGTTCGGGAAGCCGATTTTGGCCAAAGAGCAGAAAAGCTTTTCCTAAGCAATTTTTGAACCCCTTAGGACCCCACACCATGATACAATTGACATTCTCGCGAATCAGCAACCTCATACCCATTGAGAATATATATGTGGTAACCAATCACAATTATGTGGACATAATAAGAGAGCAGCTGCCGGAATTGGCAGAAGATAATATTATATTGGAGCCTATGCAAAAAGAAACAGCTACATGTATAGGGTATTCTGCGGTTAAATTTTTAAAGAAGGACCCAGAAGCAGTTATGATAGTGCTGCCCTCAGATCATCATATAGAAGATGAAAAGGAGTTTATTAGTACTCTGCAGCAAGGTTTGCTCATTGCAGAAAACAGCAAAGCTCTTATAACTATAGGGGTGAAACCTACAAGACCAGAGACAGCCTACGGATATATTCAAGTAGGTAAAAAAATCAACAGCGAGTGGCCAATAGATACTTACAAAGTAAAAAGGTTTACTGAAAAACCTAATAAAGAAAAAGCTATAGAGTTCATTGAAGATGGTCGATATTTATGGAATAGCGGTATATTAATTTGCAAGGCTTCTTATCTACTAAAGCAGTATAAGAAGCATCTTCCTGATGTGTATGAATCTTTGAAAAAAATGAGAGATGGATTAGATACTGACAATGAAAATGCTATAATAGAAGAAGAATATAGAAAGATAGAAGGCATATCCATAGACTATGGAATCCTGGAAAAATCTAAAAATATTTATGTGATAAAAAGCAATTTTAGATGGGACGATATTGGAAATTGGACAGCGATGGAAAGATATATGGAAAAAGATGAATGGGGCAATCAAGTAAAAGGAAAATTCATCCATATGGATTCCAGGGATTGTATTATTTGTGGAGATAAAAGGCTTATAGCAGCCATAGGAGTCAATGATTTGATAGTAGTGGATACAGATGATGTACTATTGGTATGCAGACGGGAAAGAGATCAAGACATTAAGGAACTGCTTAACAGAATGGATCAATATGAGGAATATAAAAATTATGTATGAGTTTAGAACTCAGAGCTCAGAACTCAGAATTATTGTGTCTGGGTATTCCTATAGGGTCGGTAGCCAGTCGCTGGTCAATATGCTACGGTATTTCTATAGGGTCTGATTGCGAGTTAGGGTTACAGGTTTCAAGTGTTTAGGTATTAATTTTGGATCTTTGTCAATTGTTGGGGTGGGAATCTTAATAATTCCTGCCCTTAACTTGTTTTATGAACATTTTAGTGTTATTCAGATGAGGATGATATTTTTTTGCACACTTAATAAGCCAACTCTC
>JAAYMO010000199.1 GCA_012521375.1 Clostridiales bacterium | reverse complement strand
AAGGAGGTGAGAAAAATTGATAAGAAAAATATTAGCATGGATTTTGACTTTATTGGGAATTGCATTAGGATCTGAGGTGACCTATCTATTACTGAAGTTTTTTAATGTAACTCATATGTTTGGATATGAGATTACAGACATAAGGAGAATACTTTTAATTGGATTATCTGGTATTATAGGTGGAATAATATTTTACTTAATATCTCCTTGGATTATCAATAGAGGAACACAATCAACTCATAATGTAGAGAACATGCTTCAAAAAATTCCAACCAGTGAAATAATAATAGGTTCTATAGGTTTAATAATCGGTCTTATAATTGCAAACTTAATAAGCGGTCCTTTAAAGCTTTTACAAATATCTTGGCTTACCAGTATAATTTCTGCATTGCTATATGTTGCACTAGGTTATTTAGGAATTAGTATTGCTACTAAGAAAAAGGATGATCTTGCCAATATATTTTCTTTTTTGAAGAGAATCAATATTAAAGATAAGACTAATAAACCTGAGCATAAGGTGCAACCAAAAATATTGGATACAAGTGTAATAATAGATGGCAGAATAGCAGATATTGTAAAGACAGGTTTTGTTGAAGGTCCATTGATTATCCCTACTTTTGTTTTAGAAGAACTAAGGCACATTGCAGATTCTTCCGATGGGCTAAAAAGAAACAGAGGAAGAAGGGGTTTGGATATTCTAAATAAGATCCAGAATGACACTGATATACCTGTTGAAATAATTGAAAAGGATTTTGAAGATGTAAGCGAAGTAGATACAAAGCTTTTAAAGGTTGCTCAGTTTCTTGGAGGCAAGGTTGTTACCAATGACTATAATTTGAATAAGGTTGCAGAATTCCAAAGAGTTCCTGTTTTGAATATAAATGAATTGGCCAATGCTGTAAAACCTGTTGTCCTACCTGGTGAAGAGATGATAGTTACTGTTATAAAAGATGGGAAAGAAACAGGCCAAGGTGTTGCATACTTAGATGACGGTACTATGATTGTGGTTGACGGAGGAAGAAAGTTTATAGGAGAAACAATAACTGTTGTAGTTACCAGTGTACTTCAGACTGCAGCCGGAAGGATGATTTTTGCAAAACCCAAATCAGCTGCAGATAAGGTTTCCTAGGATTGGAGATTTGTTTATGAATACTGCTGTTATTGTGGCTGGAGGAAAAGGCACAAGAATGAATAAAGGCATTAACAAGCTGTATTTGGACATCAAGGGCAAGGCTATACTTGCCCGAACCCTTGAAGTTTTTTTTGCATCCGATTCCATAGATGAAGTGGTACTTGTTATAGCCGAAGAAGATCTAGGGATATGCAAAAAAAAGGTTCTTAAGGAAATAGAGATAAAAAAGCCTTTTAAGATAGTTTTTGGCGGAAATGAAAGACAAGATTCGGTTTACAATGGCATTACAAATACAAACAAAAATACAGATATAATTGTTATTCATGATGGGGCCAGGCCTTTTGTTACAAAAGATATAATTGAAAATGCCATAAAAGAAGTGAAGCAATATAAGGCAGTAGTTGTAGCGATGCCTGTTAAGGATACCATAAAGATAACAGATGAAAATGGATTGATAACAAAAACACCTGATAGAAGCCGGTTATGGTTAGCCCAAACTCCTCAAGTTTTTGTCAAAGAAATAATTGTACAGGCTTATGAGTTTTGCCGAACCAATAAAATAAAAGCTACTGATGACTCTATGCTGGTAGAGCAATTAGGGTTTAAAGTAAAAATTATTGAAGGCAGTTATGATAATATAAAAATAACCACTCCTGAAGACTTAGCCTTTGCAAAGCTTATTTTAGAATCGGGGAGGATTTAATGTGTTTCGAGTAGGTAATGGTTACGATGTACATAGATTGGTGGAAGGACGAAAGCTGATTATTGGTGGTGTAGAAATACCCTTTGACAAAGGACTGTCAGGTCACTCCGATGCTGATGTGCTGATACATGCAATTATTGATGCATTGCTGGGCGCTTGTGGATTGGGAGATATAGGGACTATGTTTCCTGATAATGACCCTTCCTATAAAGATATATCTAGTTTAGTTCTTCTTAAAAGAACTGCAGAAGCAGTTGAGGATGCAAATTACATCATATCAAATATAGATAGCATAGTTGTAGCCCAAAAACCAAAACTCCTTCCTTTTGTAGAAGCTATGAAGGATAATATCTCTTCCGTATTGAATATAGATACTGATAAGATAAACATAAAAGCTACCACCACAGAAGGTCTGGGTTTTGTCGGCACTGGAGAAGGAATTGCTGCTTATGCCGTAGTCAGCGTGTATTCAGGTGAAACACAAGGTGGGTTATTATGATTAGAAGAATCATAAATAGATTAGGCGGCAACAGATTCACTCTTATATCAATAATAATGATATTGGGGATGATTTTATTAGCGAGAATCACAATGCCTCCTAGAAACGATTTAGTTCCTACGGAAAGAATCGTTTATTTAGATAATCCATATATATACAAAGAAACCATATCAGATTCTCCTTTTAAGTTTATTAGGGGGAAAGAAGGAAGCCAAGAAGGTTTCAAAGTGTTATTGATGAGAAAAGATAGAAAAGCATCAGTTCCGGAAGAAGTATATATTTATATAGGCAATAAGAAATACATGAAATATCTTTTGGCTATTGACACAAAATAACTTTTTTCTCATAATATTATATAAGTCAATAAATGAAGCGATGATCGGGAAGAGTAGATATATCAAAACCAGCAGAGAGAGGCTTTCACAGGCTGAAAGGGGCCTTGGGGGAGATATATTGAAGTGCGCCCGTTAGCACCTATGGCGAAAGTAGTAACCATAGGCGGTAATGCCGTTATAGTTTTGAGTTTAAAAAGAGTGGAACCGCGTCATATGTCGCCTCTTACGGGGCGATTTTATTTTTAATAATGAAATAAATATTCATAGCCTAAAAATATAATATTTTTGAATTACAATATTAAAATATATAGCGGAGGGATAGACATGAAAATATATAATACTATGACCAGAAAAAAAGAAGAGTTTGTACCTTTAGTGCCTGGAGAGGTTAAAATGTATTCCTGCGGGCCTACCGTATATAATTATTTTCATATCGGAAATGCAAGACCTTTTATCGTATTTGATATATTAAGGAACTATTTAGAGTACAGAGGCTATAAGGTTACATTTGTGCAGAATTTTACCGATGTAGATGATAAAATTATCAGAAAAGCAAAGGAAGAAGGCATTACTGAAAAAGAAGTAGCAGATAAATATATTGAGGAATATTTTAAGGATGCAGAAGGATTAGGAATAAAAAAAGCAGATTATCATCCGAGAGTGACAGAATTGATACCCGACATAATTGAAGTGATAAAAAAAATACAAGATAGAGGGTTTGCTTATGAAGTTGACGGAGATGTTTATTTTGATACAGCAAAATACAAAGAATATGGTAAACTTTCAAAACAAGACATGGAAGAACTGGAAGCCGGCGCAAGAATCGAGGTAGGAGAACAAAAGAAAAACCCAATGGATTTTGCCCTATGGAAGAAACAAAAACCAGGAGAACCAGCATGGGATAGTCCTTGGGGATTGGGAAGACCAGGATGGCATATTGAGTGTTCAGCAATGGCTATGAAATATCTTGGTGAGACAATAGATATTCACTCAGGTGGACAGGATTTAATATTTCCTCATCATGAAAATGAGATAGCCCAAAGCGAAGCAGCAACAGGGAAGCCATTTGCAAGATACTGGATGCATAATGGTTTTATAAATGTAAATAATGAGAAAATGTCAAAGTCTCAAGGGAATTTTTTTACTGTCAGGGATATAAGCGAATCATATGATCTTGAAGTTGTAAGGTTATTCATGATTTCTTCACACTATAGAAGCCCTATAAACTTTAGTAAAGATTTGCTGGATAGCACTAAAAACAGCTTGGAAAGACTTTATATTGCAAAGAATAATCTTTTGCATCTGATGGGAAATGCGGAGGATAAAGAAGAAAACGAAGATGATAGAGCATTTAGAAATAGGTTATTAACCTATAAAGACAGATTTATTGAGGCTATGGATGATGATCTGAACACTGCTGATGCAGTTTCTGTAATATTTGATCTGGTGAGAGATATAAATTCAAATATTAATGAAAACTCACCAAAAACTATAATAAAATCAGCATATGATATGTTTATAGAATTGACAAGTGTACTGAGAATTGTAAATAAAGAAGAAGAAAGCCTAGATGACGAAATTGAGAGGCTCATAGAGGAAAGGCAAAAAGCAAGGAAAGAGAAAAATTGGGCTTTGGCTGACAAAATACGAGACGATTTAAAGAATAGAGGTATAATACTCGAAGATACACCCCAAGGAGTTAAATGGAGAAGGATATAGTTGTATGGATAAAGAAAATAGATTTAGAGAATACGATTCTATAGATAAAGAATACGGCCAATATTTACAGTCTATTGAAGAAGATATTATCAGCAAAATTAAAAAGTCAGATATTTTAATGTATAATCCTGCCGTGCTTGCATATATTGGTGATTCTGTTTACGAGCTTTTTGTAAGAACCTTAGTTGTTTCTGAGGGCAATGTACAGGTTTCAAAACTTCATAAAAAAGCAGTTTTATTTGTTAAGGCTAAGGCTCAAGCGGAGATGGCAGAAAAACTTGACAATTATCTTACAGAAGAAGAGAAAAATGTGCTCAGAAGAGGCAGAAATGCTAAAACAACTTCTATGCCCAAAAATGCTCAGTTAGCAGATTACAAACAAGCCACTGGATTCGAAGCCCTTTTAGGGTATCTCTATCTCAATAATTGCATGGATAGACTTATGGAACTTTTACACCTAATTATTGAAATAAGTTATGATAATGATCAAAAATAGATATAGTAATACAGAAAAAACACTAGGAACGGTAGTGACCGTTCCTAGTGTTTTAGGCCTATCTATAAATATATAAACAAGTTATGGACAAACCTATCTAATATAATTAAAATATATATAATTAACAGAACTTCTATTAAATTGATATTTTACTATATGAGGGTCATAAACAGTGATCTAAAAGCTTAATGCTTTATTCATTATAGAGATAATAAAGATGTTTATTCAGGGGTAAAGATACAAAAATATACATGAAATGAGGAATGATGCATATGAAGGTAGAATTGATACGCTTTACTCCAGAGCCGGAGAAATTAATAGCTGCATCAGCCAAATTATGTTATTCAAAGGTTGGCATAGATGAAATATTAGATGGGCTGAATGAAGAAAGAGTATCAAGATTTCTTGAAATGTTAATGGAACTTGGGCATGAAAGCCCTATAGAGCATGTTTCATTTACTTTTGGAGTGGAAGGAGTGAGCCGGGTCCTTACGCATCAATTGGTCAGGCATAGGATAGGATGTTCATACTCTCAGCAGTCACAAAGATATGTAAAGTTAGATCAGTTTGAGTACATAATTCCACCGCAAATAGCTGCAATAGAAGAGGCTCGTAAATTATTCATTAAAACAATGGAAGAAGATCAGAAAGCTTATGATAAATTAGTAGAAATACTATATAAGGAAAATTATGATAGATATATAAAAGAAGGAAAAACAGAAAAAAAAGCGGCTCAAATGGCTGAAAAAGTTTCAATAGAAGATGCCAGATATGTATTCCCCAATGCATGTGAAACAAAAATAGTGTTCACAATGTCCGCAAGAGCATTATATAACTTTTTTAGAACTAGATGCTGTGAAAGGGCTCAATGGGAAATAAGAGATATGGCAACTGAAATGCTTAAAAAAGTTAGAGAAGTTGCGCCTATTTTATTTAAGAATGCTGGGCCATGCTGTCTTAATGGTCCATGTCCTGAAGGCAGTATGAGTTGTGGAAAAACATCAGAAGTAAGGGAAAAGTTTAATAATTTGTAGCAGAAAGCATGTCCAATATTTTAAGGAATACTAAAAAACAAACTGAAGATAATATAATTGAAAAAAATTTATAAAAGGATGATGCATATGGCAATAAGAGAAAAAAAGAAATTGAAGGGAAAACATAATGATAAGGAAAGAAAAAAAATGGACAAAAAAAATGATAAACTAGAAAAGAAAAAAGTTCTAAAAGAAGGAAAACCTAAGCTAACACAAGATGCAGAAATATATGATGATTATTATATAAACTTAATTGAGGGCAGAAATCCTGTGCTGGAAGCATTGAAATCAGGCAGAGAAATAGACAAACTTTTTGTGCAGAGAGGACAGCTGGAAGGTTCAATAAAGCAGATTATTGCCATAGCAAGAGATAAAAACATACTAATAAAAGAAGTTGACAAGGCAAAGCTTGATCATATGTCCCAAACTAAGAGCCATCAGGGAGTAATTGCTTCTGCTGCAATATATAAATACTATGACATAGATGATATATTGGAAAGGGCAAAGGAAAAAGAAGAAGATCCCTTTATAGTCATACTAGATGAAATAACAGATCCTCAAAATCTAGGTTCTATACTTAGGAGTTGCGAGGGAGCTGGAGTTCATGGTGTAGTTATTCCAAAAAGGCGGGCAGCAAGCCTAACACCTATAATAGGAAAAATATCTGCTGGAGCAGTTGAATATGTGCCTGTAGCCAAGGTTACAAATATCAACCAGACCATCAATTATTTAAAAGAAAAAGGGTTGTGGATAGCAGGGGCAGATGCAGACGGGGAAGTTTATTTTGAAAAAGATTTGACCGGCCCTTTGGCAGTGGTAGTGGGAAGCGAAGGCAAAGGCCTTGGCAGATTGGTGAAAGAGAACTGTGATTTTATTATTGGAATACCGATGGCAGGAAAAATATCATCTCTAAATGCAGCCGTATCCTGTGCAATTATTATTTTTGAAGCAAAAAAACAAAGGGCTAGACAAAAAGGCTCATCAGCATTTCAAGAAGGCAGCATCCATTAAGTAAGTATGCTGCTTGTGGCTCATTGAAGTAAAGAATGGTATTATCCTTGAAAAAGACTGATTAAATATGTATAATAATATAGATGATAAGAGCTAAAGCTTGGAGGAGATATAGTGGAAGCAAAAGCAAAAAATGATAATGAAGTTTGTTTTGATAGCATGATGGATGAAGAGCTTGTTTTAAAAGCTAGGGAAGGTGATAAGGAAGCGCTGGAATATATAATAAATAAATATAAAAATTTTGTTAGGGCAAAAGCCAGGTCTTATTTTCTTATCGGTGCTGATCGAGAGGATATAGTTCAGGAAGGAATGATAGGATTATATAAATCCATTAGGGATTTTAAAAATGACAAGCTATCATCTTTCAGAGCTTTCGCAGAATTATGTATAACGAGGCAAATAATCACTGCTATCAAGACAGCTACCAGGCAGAAACATATTCCACTAAATTCGTATATTTCACTGAATAAGCCTATTTACGATGAAGAATCAGATAGGACTCTTTTAGATATTCTAACCGCTACTAAGATTACTGATCCGGAAGAATTGATCATCAGCAAAGAAGAGTTATGCTCTATAGAATCTAAAATAGGTGAGATTCTTAGTGATTTGGAACTTGAAGTCCTGATGTCTTATCTTCAAGGGAAATCCTATCAAGAGATTGCTGTTGATTTGGACAGGCATGTTAAATCTATCGACAATGCTCTCCAAAGGGTAAAAAGAAAACTAGAAAAATTTCTCGAATCTAATGAGGACTAATAATTTTTTGTTAAGTTTTTTGGTATTCATATAGGACTAAATAAAGTTAAAAACTTCATGTAAAGCAAGATGGCTGTACGTATTGACAAATGAATTACAGCGTATTATAATAACTAATTAGTTACTCTGGTTAAATAATAAATGGGGAAATACCCAAGTGGCCAAAGGGGGCAGACTGTAAATCTGTTGTCTCAGACTTCGGTGGTTCGAATCCACCTTTCCCCACCAAACTCTGCGGGCATAGTTTAGTGGTAGAATACCAGCTTCCCAAGCTGGCTGTGCGGGTTCGATTCCCGTTGCCCGCTCCAAAAAGTACGCCCATGTAGCTCAGCAGGTAGAGCACCGCCTTGGTAAGGCGGAGGTTCGCCGGTTCAAGCCCGGTCGTGGGCTCCATCTTATGATACGCCAGGCAGAGTTTATTAATCAGAAGATGCTTTAATATAAACCTTTCAATTTTATTTAATTGATATACATATAAAGGAGGAAAATAGGAAATGGCAAAGGCTAAATTTGAAAGAACCAAACCCCATGTAAACATAGGAACCATAGGACACGTTGACCATGGTAAGACAACATTGACAGCAGCAATAACTGCAGTATTATCAAAATTT
>JAAYMO010000198.1 GCA_012521375.1 Clostridiales bacterium | reverse complement strand
TATATTGCATTGGTGTAACAAATTCCAATATTTAAGTATAAATTTGTATAAGATTAACTAAAAAAGGCAATATTAAAATAGCTATGCTAATTTTTCAGTTGACCAAAAGCAGATGCAAAAAGCTTTTGGCTATTTTACTTTATTTATTATTAAGGGGTGATTGACTTATGGTACATCCGATCTCTGTTGGGAAGAATCAGAGAATGAGCTATTCAAGTATTGACGAAGTCATGGATATGCCGAATCTTATTGAAGTCCAGAAGAATTCCTATAACTGGTTTCTTGAGGAAGGTTTGAGAGAAGTATTTAATGATATTTCTCCTATAACAGATTATACAGGAAATTTAGTATTGGAATTTATAGATTACTCTTTGGATAGTAAGACTAAATATAGTGTTGAGGAATGTAAGGAAAGGGATGTTACATACTCAGCACCATTGAAAGTAAAAATCAGACTTGCTAATAAAGCAACCAATGAAGTTAAAGAACAAGAAGTATTCATGGGGGATTTTCCTCTTATGACAGATAATGGAACCTTTATAATTAATGGTGCTGAAAGGGTAATAGTAAGCCAATTGGTTAGATCCCCAGGTGTATATTATGATCAACAGATAGATAAGACTGGAAAGAAACTACATTCGGCAACAGTTATTCCTAATAGAGGTGCATGGTTGGAATATGAGACAGATTCCAACGATGTATTATGGGTAAGAATAGACAGAACCAGAAAGCTTCCAATCACAGTCCTCTTAAAAGCCCTTGGTTATGGTACTGAGCAACATATAGAGAATTTACTAGGGGAAGATGAGAGAATAAAAGCCACCTTTCAAAAGGATACCACTAAGAGTACAGAAGATGCTCTTATTGAAATATATAGAAGGTTAAGACCTGGAGAACCGCCTACAGTTGAAAGTGCCAAATCTCTATTGGACTCATTATTTTTTGATGCCAAAAGATATGATCTAGCTAAGGTAGGAAGGTATAAGTTTAATAAAAAGCTGTGTTTAGCATCGAGACTGGCAGGACAAAAGTTGGCAAAAGAGATTGTAGATCCTCGAACAGGGGAAGTTTTAGCTGAAGAAGGCGAAAAAATAAGTAGAGACAAGGCGTATGCTATTCAGAATGCAGGAATCAACGAAGCGTTCGTACTAGCAGAAGGAAAAGAAATAAAGATAGTAGGAAACAATGTGGTTGACATAAACAAATATATGACCTTTGATGTTTCAGATTTGAATATAAGAGAAATGGTTAATCTGGGAGTATTAAAGGAAATCCTTCAGCGATTCGAATCTGAGGCTGACATTAAAGAAGAAATAAGATTAAGAATTAACGATCTTATTTCAAAGCATATATTGCCTGATGATATAATAGCTTCTATAAGCTATCACTTAAACATTTTATATAATGTCGGTTATATCGATGATATCGACCACTTAGGAAATAGAAGGCTAAGATCTGTGGGAGAGCTTTTACAAAACCAATTTCGAATTGGTTTGTCTAGGATGGAAAGGGTTGTTAGAGAGAGGATGACTATTCAAGATATAGAAGTAGTTACTCCTCAACAATTAATAAATATAAGGCCTGTTGCAGCTGCGATAAAGGAATTTTTTGGAAGTAGCCAATTATCACAGTTTATGGACCAGACAAATCCATTGGCGGAGCTTACTCATAAAAGAAGGCTATCTGCATTGGGTCCCGGTGGTTTATCTAGGGAAAGAGCTGGTTTTGAAGTTAGAGACGTTCACCATTCTCACTACAGTAGAATGTGTCCGATAGAGACTCCGGAAGGACCTAATATCGGTTTGATAGGAAGTTTAAGTACTTATGCAAGGATTAACGAATACGGCTTTATTGAAGCACCTTATAGAAAAGTAAAAACTAATGATAAAGGAGAAAAAATAGTAACACATGAGATAGTTTATATAACTGCAGATGAAGAAGATGATTATGTTATTGCCCAAGCAAATGAACCTTTAGATGCAGAAGGAAAATTTATTGATAAGAAGGTTACAGCCAGGGTAAGAAATGAAATAGTTGTAGTTCCTGTATCTGAAGTTGAATATATGGACGTATCTCCAAAGCAGGTTGTATCAGTAGCTACTGCCATGATACCTTTCCTGGAAAACGACGACGCAAATAGAGCGCTTATGGGTTCAAATATGCAAAGGCAAGCTGTACCTCTTGTAAAACCGGAAACACCGATAGTAGGAACAGGAATGGAATACAAAGCGGCAATAGATTCAGGCGTGGTTGTAATAGCTAAAAATGATGGAGTTGTCGAAAAAGTAAGTTCAAATGAAATAGTTGTCAGAAATGATGATGGAGGAAAAGACAGATATCATCTTCTTAAGTTCAAGAGGTCAAACCAAGGTACCTGTATAAATCAAAGGCCTTTTGTAAAAAAAGGTGAAATAATTAAAAAGGGACAGGTAATAGCTGATGGACCTTCTACTGAATATGGTGAAATAGGCCTTGGGAAGAATGTTCTTATAGGTTTTATGACCTGGGAAGGTTATAACTATGAGGATGCTATACTGATAAGTGAAAGACTGGTTAAAGAAGATGTATTTACTTCCATTCACATAGAAGAGTATGAAGCAGAAGCCAGGGATACTAAACTGGGACCGGAAGAGATAACGAGAGACATACCTAATGTTGGTGAAGATGCTCTTAAGGACTTGGATGAGCGGGGCATAATAAGAATAGGAGCAGAAGTTAGAACAGGGGATATACTGGTAGGCAAAGTTACTCCTAAAGGAGAGACAGAGCTTACTGCTGAAGAAAGGCTATTAAGGGCTATCTTTGGAGAAAAAGCCAGAGAAGTAAGGGATACTTCTCTTAGAGTACCCCACGGTGAAGCAGGGATTGTTGTTGATGTAAAGGTCTTTACCAGAGAAAATGGAGATGAGTTGCCTCCCGGAGTAAATGAACTGGTAAGGGTTTATATAGCTCAAAAAAGAAAGATATCTGTAGGAGACAAAATGGCTGGAAGACATGGAAACAAAGGTGTTATATCTAGGATATTACCTGTGGAAGATATGCCTTTTCTACCAAATGGTACTCCTTTGGACATAATACTAAATCCCCTCGGAGTTCCTTCTCGTATGAATATTGGCCAGATACTTGAGGTGCACCTTGGACTGGCTGCTAAAGCTTTAGGTTGGAAAATAGCAACTCCAGTATTTGACGGGGCAAACGAAAATGATATAATGGATACTTTAGAATTAGCAAACAAAGTTATTCAAGTCAGAAAACAAATTAAATTTATAAAAGAAAAGTTAAAGTATGAAAAAGACGATAATACTGAAGATATTAGCATAGATGAGAATAAAGAAATCATATTTGAATATCTGGAAGACCCTGTATTCCAACTGGATAAAAGGCTTGAAGAGATAAAAAATGATATAAAATCATCAGACCTAAATGATTTAGGAACTGTTGAAAAGTTGCTTGATAAATTCGGTGACAATCCACTTGCAGATGTAGATTTAGATAGGACTGGAAAGATACCACTAAGAGATGGCAGAACAGGTGAATATTTTGATAACAATGTAACAGTAGGCTATATGTATATATTAAAACTGCTACATCTAGTAGATGATAAAATCCATGCAAGATCAACAGGGCCATATTCTTTGGTTACTCAGCAACCTTTAGGCGGTAAAGCCCAGTTTGGCGGCCAAAGGTTTGGAGAAATGGAGGTTTGGGCTCTGGAGGCCTATGGAGCGGCTCATACACTACAGGAAATATTGACAGTTAAATCTGACGATGTAGTGGGTAGGGTTAAGACATACGAAGCTATAGTTAAAGGTGAGAATATACCTGAACCTAGTGTGCCTGAATCATTTAAAGTACTGATTAAAGAGCTTCAAAGTTTGGCATTGGATGTAAAAGTTCTTTCGGAAGAGAATGTGGAGATCACTATAAAAGAATCCGTTGATGATGATATGGAAGACTTAAGCAATGAGATGGAAACCAGAGAAGACCTTAATCTTAGCAATCTCCCCTATAGCAGCGGCACGGAAGAGGAAAGACAAAGTCTTTATGATGACTATGATGAAGAAGCAGAGGAAGACTTTGAAATAGACATAGACATTGATGAATTGATAGAAGCCGAAGCTAAAGATGAGGATAGTGCAGAAGAAGATTATTAATGGAAGGGAGAGAAAAGCCCTTGTTGGAATTGAATAACTTTGAATCACTAAAAATTGGCCTGGCATCCCCGGAAAAAATCCGAGAATGGTCAAGAGGAGAAGTAAAAAAACCAGAAACCATAAACTATAGAACTTTAAAACCTGAAAAAGAAGGTTTGTTTTGCGAAAGGATTTTTGGACCTACAAAGGATTGGGAATGTCATTGCGGCAAATATAAAAGAATTAGATATAAGGGCATAATTTGCGACCGATGCGGTGTGGAAGTAACAAAAGCAAAGGTTAGAAGAGAGAGAATGGGGCATATAGAATTAGCAGCCCCTGTATCCCATATTTGGTATTTCAAAGGTATACCCAGCCGAATGGGATTGTTGCTGGATATGTCTCCAAGAGCTTTGGAAAAGGTTTTGTATTTTGCGGCATATATTGTTTTAGACCCTGGAGGAACTGGTCTGTCATTAAAGCAAGTTCTCAACGAAAAGGAATACAGAGAATCTTTAGAAAAATATGGAGATTCTTTTAGAGTAGGAATGGGAGCGGAAGCTATAAAAGAACTTCTTGCCAATATAGATTTAGATGAATTGGCTAAAGAACTTAGAAATGACTTAAAAGAAAGTACTGGCCAAAAAAAGCTTAGAACAGTAAGAAGACTGGAAGTTGTAGAAGCATTCCGCAAATCCGGCAACAAACCTGAGTGGATGATACTGGATGTAATACCAGTTATTCCGCCTGATTTAAGACCTATGGTTCAATTGGATGGAGGAAGATTTGCTACATCTGATTTGAACGATTTATATAGAAGGGTTATAAATAGAAATAATAGGCTAAAAAGGCTATTGGATCTTGGAGCTCCTGATATAATAGTGAGAAATGAAAGGAGGATGCTTCAAGAAGCCGTTGATGCCCTTATAGATAATGGAAGAAGAGGCAGACCTGTAACAGGTCCGGGTAATAGACCATTAAAATCATTAAGCGACATGCTTAAAGGAAAACAAGGCAGGTTTAGACAAAATCTATTAGGTAAACGTGTAGACTATTCAGGACGTTCTGTAATAGTTGTTGGACCTCAGCTTAAGCTTTATCAATGCGGTCTACCAAAGGAAATGGCTCTTGAACTGTTTAAGCCTTTTGTAATGAAAAAACTTGTCAAGGACGGTCTTGCCCATAACATAAAGAGTGCTAAAAGGATGGTGGAAAGAGTAAAGACGGAGGTATGGGATGTATTAGAAGAGGTTATAAAAGAACATCCTGTATTGTTAAACCGTGCACCAACTCTTCACAGACTTGGAATACAAGCTTTTGAACCTGTTTTAGTAGAAGGCAGGGCATTAAAACTTCATCCTTTAGTATGTACTGCTTATAATGCTGATTTTGATGGAGACCAGATGGCAGTGCATGTTCCTTTGTCAGTAGAAGCCCAGTCCGAAGCTAGATTCTTGATGCTGTCAGTAAACAATATTTTGGCGCCAAAAGACGGAAGGCCTGTTGTCAGCCCTACTCAGGACATGGTTATGGGTATATATTATTTAACAATTCATGTTCCAGGAGAAAAAGGCGAAGGAAAGGTTTTCTGTAGTTTTGACGAAATGCTTATGGCGTATCAACTAGGGGAAGTGGCGCTTCATGCAATGGTTAAGATAAAGCTTACGAGAAACGTCAACGGAGCTGAAAAGTCTAAAATTGTTGAAAATACTGTGGGAAGATTTATATTTAATGAAGCTATGCCTCAAGATGTTGGTTTTGTGGATAGAACTGTAGAAGGAAATGAATTCTTACTTGAATATGACCCAAGAGATAGGGACGGAAATATTATTCCAATAGACAAGAAGATGCTGGGCAAAATAGTAGACAAATGTTATAGAACTCATGGTTCTGTGAAAACAGCTGAAGTTCTTGACAGAATAAAATCCTACGGTTTCTATTTTTCCACAAAGGGAGCAATAACTATAGGAGTTAGTGATATAGATATACCTGAAGCTAAAAAAAGGTTGCTATCAGAAGCAGATGCAAAAATCGATAATATAGAGAAAATGTATAGAAGAGGACTCATATCTAACGAAGAGAGATATGAGAGAGTCATAGATACTTGGAAGAAAACTAAGGATGATATTACAAAGGCTTTAATGGATAATCTAGATAAATTGAATCCTGTATTTATGATGGCTAATTCAGGGGCTAGAGGAAGCGTTAATCAGATAAGTCAGTTGGCGGGAATGAGAGGACTTATGGCTGATACCTCTGGTAGAATAATAGAAATACCTATTAAAGCTAACTTCCGTGAAGGCCTCAATGTTTTGGAATTCTTTACTTCTACTCACGGAGCCAGAAAAGGTTTAGCAGATACGGCTCTTAGAACCGCAGACTCAGGTTATCTCACTCGTAGACTTGTAGATGTTAGCCAGGACGTTATAGTCCGTGAAGAGGATTGTGAAACTGATGAAGGCATTTGGGTTTCAGAGATAAAAGACGGAAATGAGGTTATTGAAAAATTAGAAGATAGGCTTTCAGGAAGATTCGCCATGGATGATATTGTACACCCTGAAACTGGTCAGGTATTAGTAAAAAAGAATACTATGATTACAGAGGGTATGGCTTCAAAAATTGAAAAAGCAGGCATAAAGAAAGTTTATATACGTTCAGTACTAACCTGCCGTTCAAGATATGGAGTTTGTGCAAAATGCTATGGTATGAATTTGGCTACAGGAGATCCTGTAAACATCGGTGAGGCCGTTGGGATTATAGCAGCTCAATCTATTGGTGAACCTGGAACTCAGCTTACTATGAGAACATTCCATACAGGTGGAGTTGCAGGTGATGATATTACCCAAGGTCTACCAAGAGTTGAAGAGCTGTTTGAGGCTAG
Source organism: Clostridiales bacterium (assembly GCA_012521375.1). Taxonomy (GTDB): domain Bacteria; phylum Bacillota; class Clostridia; order Lutisporales; family Lutisporaceae; genus Lutispora. The sequence continues at coordinate 4,413 of JAAYMO010000198.1, read as the reverse complement.
AAAGCCAAAAGGTTTGGCAACCATATCTGAAATCTCCGGCGTAGTAAAGGTAAACGATACTAAGAAGAAAAAAGAAGTAGTAATTATTGCTGACGATGGAGAAACAAAAGCCTATACAATACCCTATGGTTCAAGGCTTAAGGTATCTGAAGGCGACATTGTTGAAGCTGGTGATGAGATTACAGAAGGTTCTGTAAATCCTCACGATATACTTAAGATAAAGGGAGTAACAGGAGTCCAATCTTATCTGCTTCATGAGGTTCAAAGGGTATATAGGCTTCAAGGTGTTGATATAGCTGATAAGCATATAGAAGTTATTGTCAGACAAATGTTGAGGAAGGTAAAAATAGAAGATGCAGGTGATACAGACCTTCTACCGGGAGGTTTAGTAGATATATTTAGGTTTGAAGAAGAAAATGAAGCCATTGAAAAACAAGGAGGCCAAAAAGCCACAGGTAAGAGAGTATTGTTAGGGATAACTAAGGCTTCACTAGCTACAGATTCCTTCTTGTCAGCTGCATCTTTCCAAGAAACTACCAGAGTATTGACTGATGCAGCGATAAAAGGAAAGGTAGACCCTCTGATTGGACTTAAGGAAAATGTTATAATAGGTAAATTGATTCCAGCAGGAACGGGAATGAAAATATATAAGGACACAACCATTGAATTAGTTGATGAAAATATTTTAGAGGATGATGGTGAAGAGGCGAAAACACATGAAGAAGACCCAAATTTTTAGTATTGACAATAAAATAATGGTAATGCTAAAATTATAAAGTATGTTAAAATGCAATATACAAAAGCCTTTTTAGGAGAGGAGGAAATTTTATGGAAAGATTGAAATCCTCTAAAAAAAGGATAATTGGATTGAAGCAAACTGTTAAGGCTATAAAAAATGACAAAGTTGATATAGTTTATATAGCTGATGATGCAGAGGATAATATTAAAAACAATATACTTGAAGCATGTAGGGGAAAAAACATTGAAATCGTACATGTAGACACAATGAAGGAACTTGGAGATACATGCGGCATTGATGTAAATGCTTCTTGTGCATCTCTGTTGAAATCCTAAAATAAGCCCCTTCAATATAAGGGGCTTATTTATATAAAATAACTACAAGGAGGTGTATTTATGCCTACAATTAATCAGTTGATTAGAAGAGGCAGACAACAAGTGACATACAAATCAGACGCGCCAGCTTTGGAAGAGTCTCCACAGAAGAGAGGGGTATGTACAGTAGTAAAAACAACTACTCCTAAGAAGCCTAACTCAGCTTTGAGGAAAATAGCCAGAGTAAAGCTGACAAATGGAATAGAAGTAACAGGATATATTCCAGGTATAGGCCATAATCTTCAGGAGCACTCTGTCGTACTGATAAGAGGCGGCAGAGTTAAAGATTTGCCTGGTGTTAGATACCACATTATAAGAGGAGCTCTGGATACTGCTGGTGTTGCTAACAGAAAACAAGGCAGATCAAAGTATGGTGCAAAAAGACCTAAAAAGTAATATTGTGCGAAATTATACCACAGTTTATCTGTGTAGATATATATTTTGCGCACAACGGCATAATGTAAAAATATTGCCGAGTACCGATGAATAATAAATGTTAAGGAGGGAAGCAAAGTGCCAAGAAAAGGACATGTTCCAAAAAGAGATGTTTTACCTGATCCTATATATAATGCAAAAATAGTTTCAAAGCTCATCAACAACGTTATGTTGGATGGGAAAAAGGGAGTAGCAGAAAAGATAATATATGGAGCCTTTGACATAATAAAAGAAAAGACAGGTAAAGATCCATTGGAAGTATTTGAAACAGCTATGAACAATGTAATGCCTGTATTGGAAGTTAAGGCTAGGAGAATAGGTGGTGCTACCTATCAAGTACCTGTTGAGGTAAGACCTGAAAGGCGACAGGCATTAGGCATGAGATGGTTAATCGAATTCGCCAGAAAAAGAGGCGAAAGGACTATGAGGGAAAGACTAGCTGCTGAGATAATGGACGCTGCTAATAATGTGGGTTCCAGTATTAAGAAGAAAGAAGATACTCATAAGATGGCTGAGGCTAACAAGGCATTTGCACATTACAGATGGTAATCAATAATATAAAACTGTTTAAAGCTGAAATTGTTGGGAAACATATAAGTGATTCTTGCAATAGAGAGGAGGATTAAGGTGCCTAGGCAATTTCCATTAGAAAACATTAGAAATATAGGGATTATGGCCCATATAGATGCAGGGAAAACCACAACAACAGAAAGAATACTATACTATACAGGCAGAACCCATAAGATGGGAGAAACTCATGAAGGCTCTGCTACTATGGATTGGATGGAACAGGAGCAAGAGAGGGGAATTACCATTACTTCTGCTGCTACTACTGCTCAATGGAAGGGTCACAGAATTAATATTATTGATACGCCAGGGCACGTGGATTTTACTGTTGAGGTTGAAAGATCACTGCGTGTTCTCGACGGTTCAGTTGCTGTATTCTGTGCAAAAGGCGGAGTTGAGCCTCAATCTGAAACAGTTTGGCGACAAGCTGATAAATACAATGTACCCCGATTGGCTTATATAAATAAGATGGATATCATGGGTGCAGATTTCTTTAAAGTAGTTGATATGATAAAGGAAAGACTTAAGGCCAATGCAGTGCCTATACAAATACCAATAGGTAAAGAAAGCGATTTTATTGGTATAATCGATCTTGTTACTATGAAAGCAGAAATATACAAAGATGATATGGGTGTAGAAATTGAAGAAGTAGATATACCTGAAGAAATGATGGATTTAGCCCATGAATATAGAGAAAAGCTGATTGAAGCTGCTTCAGATAATGATGAAGAGCTGATGATGAAGTACCTTGAAGGTGAAGAAGTTTCTGTTGAAGAATTAAAAACTGCTATAAGAAAAGGCACATTGGCGGTTAATATGATCCCTGTTCTTTGTGGATCGTCATATAAAAACAAAGGAGTACAATTAGTTCTCGATGCTATTGTGGACTATCTACCTTCACCGCTGGATATACCACCTGTTGAAGGTACAAATATTGAAGGTAGCGAGAAACTAATTAGAAAAGCTGATGATAACGAACCATTTTCAGCGCTGGCATTTAAGATTATGGTTGATCCCTATGTAGGAAAGTTGGTATTCTTCAGGGTTTATTCAGGAAAGATTGAGTCAGGCTCCTATATTTATAATTCTACAAAGGGTAAAAGGGAGAGACTTGGAAGAATAGTTTTGATGCATGCTAATCACAGGGAAGATGTAAAAGAGGTGCATACTGGGGATATTGCAGCAGCTGTAGGACTTAAGGATATTTCCACTGGCGATACCCTATGTCTGGAGGACTCACCTATCATATTGGAAAACATGCAGTTTCCAGAGCCTGTTATCAACGTTGCAATAGAACCTAAGACAAAAGCCGGCCAGGATAAAATGGCAATAGCACTGGCTAAGCTAGCTGAAGAAGACCCAACTTTTAAAACATATACAGATAATGAGACAGGACAGACAATTATTGCTGGAATGGGCGAATTACATCTGGAAGTATTAGTTGACAGGATGTTGAGAGAGTATAAGGTAGAAGCTAATATAGGCAAGCCACAAGTTGCCTATAAGGAGACTATTAGAAGAAAAGTTCAAGCTGAAGGTAAGTTTATAAGGCAATCTGGAGGCAAGGGACAATATGGTCATGTATGGCTTGAAGTAGAACCGAAGGAGCCAGGTACTGGATTTGAATTCGTTAACAAAATAGTTGGCGGTGTAATACCTAAAGAGTATATACCTGCTGTTCAAAATGGAGTAGAAGAAGCTATGATAAACGGTATACTTGGCGGTTACAATGTTATTGATGTTAAGGTAACCCTATATGATGGTTCTTACCACGAAGTTGACTCTTCTGAGATGGCTTTCAAGATTGCAGCATCAATGGCATTTAAAGAAGCCATGAAAAAAGCAAACCCTGTTCTTCTGGAACCTATAATGAAAGTTGAAGTAACTGTGCCAGAGGAATATATGGGCGATGTTATAGGTGATATAAACTCGAGAAGAGGGAAGATAGAAGGCATGGAAGCCAGAATGGGGGCCCAAGTTATAAAGAGCTATGTACCTTTGGCTGAAATGTTTGGATATGCAACAGATTTGAGGTCAAAGACCCAAGGAAGAGGAGTCTACTCAATGGAAATGAGCCACTTTGAGGAGATTCCAAAGAATATTGCAGAGAAAGTATTAGCTAGATAAGAAAGATAAATATGCTGAGAAATCACTGATATATTAAAGGAGGAAAAATAGGAAATGGCAAAGGCTAAATTTGAAAGAACCAAACCCCATGTAAACATAGGAACCATAGGACACGTTGACCATGGTAAGACAACATTGACAGCAGCAATAACTGCAGTATTATCAAAATTT
>JAAYMO010000197.1 GCA_012521375.1 Clostridiales bacterium | reverse complement strand
TAATATTAAACTGAGCCATGGTTCATCCTCCTCGGTTTGGTATTTGTGTCGTAACTATATTCTAACCGAGGTTGAGCCTTGGCTCAAATTATTTTTCTTTTTACACCATTATACGGACTTAATCGATCATTTAGTGAAAAGCTTTTTGATTTAATTAATATTATAATAATGGTTATATTGATTGTACTAACATTATATCCATTCATATATATTATATTTGCGTCAATTAGCAATCCATCATTATTTGCGGCACACACTGGGCTCTTGCTTAAACCCCTCGGGGTTCAATTTGGTGCTTATACCATGGTTTTCAGGAATAAAATGGTTCTTGTTGGTTATAAAAATACACTAATATATGTTACATTAGGAACAACTATAAATATTATTATGACAACTCTGAGTGCATATGTTTTATCGCGCAAAGGCTATATTTGGAAGAATTTACTAATATTTTATGTTGTGATAACGATGTTTTTTAGCGGTGGGTTAATACCATTTTATCTTACCGTTAAAAGTTTAGGATTGGGCGACAATATCCTTGCTTTAATCCTTCCAAATGCTATTAATACGTACAATTTAATAATAATGAGGACATCATTTGGTGAAATTCCAGATAGTCTGGAAGAATCAGCAAAAATAGATGGCGCAAACGATTTTACGGTATTATTTAGAATATTTGTGCCTTTGTCTTTACCTATTATAGCTGTAATGATTCTCTTTTATGGAGTTGTTCACTGGAACTCATGGTTCTATGCAATGATTTTCTTAAGAAGCAGAAAGCTGTTTCCTCTACAAATAATACTTCGAGAAATTTTAATTGCCAATAATACTGAATATATGGCTTCAGGTGTATCTTCGGGCGATATGCAGGCTGTTGGGGAGACTGTCAAGTACGCTACAATTATAGTGTCAACATTACCAATAGTTACAATTTACCCCTTCTTACAGAAATACTTTGTCAAGGGAATTATGATTGGCGCAATTAAAGGATAAAAAGGTGAATGCTCATGTCTGAAGATGATTTAAAGTGCTTGCTCCAGAACCATTCAGCAAAAAGTGCTTGCAAATGGTGTTTTGTTAGTGTAATATCAAACAGAACCGTGATTCGTCTCTTCATTTATCATACTCAAGAGAATTTTACTACTTATTACATGTACGAAGCTTAGGATTAATTATTGCGACTTAATTGACGGTAGAGGAGTGAGCAAAGGATATGAAGAGATTGTCCATAAAAAGTAGAAGCGTATTAGTTTCTTGGCTGGTGTCTTATTTTTTAATCTTAAGTCTTTCTGTAATCGGTAGTAGCATTATATACGTTATTTCTACTAATATAATAAGTTCTGAGGTATTATATTCGCATAAAATTGTTCTAGAGCAGATACAGCAGCTTTTGGATAAGCGAATTGAAGACATTGATCGGTTAGCAACCCAAATAGAGATGAATGAGAATGTACAGTCAGTAATATATATAAGAGAGCCTATGACAAATGAAAATCATTATCGAATTGGCAGAACTGTTAACGATTTAATCGTATACAGAACTGCCAATGCGTTTGTGGATAATTTCTATATTTACCTGGGAAATTTAAAAAAAGTTTTAACACCAAACGCATTATACGATACTACTCTGGCTTATAATGTATTTCACGAAAAAGATTCGCTTAGCTATTCCAATTGGATAAAACTTATAAACGAAAGTCATAGTAAATTATTTTACCCGTTAAAGAAACGTAACAACGGCAGGACTACAATAGCATATATACGCTCTATTCCAAATTTAAAAATTTATAAACCTGCTGCAACACTGGTAATGCTGATTGATGAAAACAGATTTCAACAGGCAATAAACGGCATTAATATTTCAAATGGAATTAACGTATTTATATTAGATTCAAATAATATAATACTCTCTTCAAATAGACCGATATCTGTGCCGGAGGAGATTAGCTATAATAGTTTATCATCTCCAAATGGACAGTTTGAATGCTTTATTGACGATAAAAAGTATATGATTCTTTTTACTACTTCGAATATAACTCATTGGAAATATGTTGCAATGATACCAATAACAGTTTTAAATTCTAAACCAATATTTATACGGGTTATAACTTTTATATGCCTTTCCCTGATAAGTCTTTTTGGGGTATTGCTGTCCTTTAAGTTTTCGAAAAGGAATTATAATCCTATAGATAGAATTGTAAAAAATTTAAGCAATTATTTTTATACTCCAAATCAGTAGTGTTGCAGAAAAAAATTTACTGAAAGTCAATGGATAATAAGTGCCTATGCTTCAAATAATTACCTGTTGATATATAATAAAACTCCTTGTTAATATCAGTGAGGGGATCCAATCAC
>JAAYMO010000196.1 GCA_012521375.1 Clostridiales bacterium | reverse complement strand
TTTTCGGTGCCTGCAAAATATAAATCCATAAACGCTTTCCTCTCTTCCTCGGCCATCTTTATCATAAAGGTTCTCCATACCAACATTCTGTTATCTCTACATCGCATTTACTTGGTACTGATAAATCTTTTTGTCTCCCTTTTTAGAATAAGGCTCGTCTTTTCGCACTCGACGTATTATTTTTTCTATGCTTATCTATTTGTGCCGCAAGGTCAATACAGTATTGAACATTGTATAGCAGCCTGTTTGAGTTACTGTATATCATTTCCTCTATTGTCAATCCTCGTTTTTTAAGAATAGCATCAATTCTATCCTTCTCCTGTTGTGGTAAATGCGTTATATGTTCCCGCATATGAAGAGACCCGCAACCAATTCTAATCCCAGAATCCATAAATTCGCTTTGAATTAGCCCATTTGCGGCATATGTTATCCATGTTGTAGAATCTGCGGATGTTAGGTTTGGATATTTATAAAGTAGTTTTCTGCTTGTCATACCAAAAGCATGTATTTTTACATTGGGATTAGAGCTCTTTGAAATTGTATCAACAACCATACTAATGAAGTTATCTCTAACTGTTGTTGAGCGTCCGACCATTCCCCCGAGTGCTATATATGGAATGTGTTTTCCATTTGAGTCTTTCCATTCAAGCGCCTGTTTCAAATATTTAATTGGTTCCCCTACATGAAATGTATATAAACATTTATCAGGGCTTTTTAATTTTTCCCGCATATATAAATAATTATTCCAAGTTCTACTCGCAGCATCCTCAACCTGCTCCTTAGTCGGAAGTTGATGTTTAATTCCAGGAATAACATCAACTTGGGCAAATATATGAATTCTATCGTCATTATTATTTAAGAAGTCTATATATTCATCAACATTTATAGTTTTTCCTTTTGTCCATGCCGAATAAGCACCACTATCAATAAATAATTTTCCCTTAAAATCACTTTCAAAACATTCTTTAATTGATTTTTTATCATTTATATATGAAAGAAGGCAATTAACTTTTTTTTCTAGCATAAATTTATTTATCTTAATTTGTTCCTCAGAACCAGTTGTGGTATTAAATCGCATTCCCGCAAAATAAAAATCAAACAATAATTAAACCCTCCTCTCTGACTTATTATATAGAATTATTAGTCTAATTGTAAAGGTTCACCATACCAGCGCTCTGTTACTTCAACGTCACATTTACTTGGCACTGATAAATCTTTTGCAGCCTCTACCATTAATTGGGAGAATCTTTCTGCTACTTCTTTGGCATTCTCTTTTGGACATTCTCCTATTAATTCATCATGTACCGCCAATAACAGCCTAAACCCTAAATCCTTGAGCTTTTTATCATTGCCTACAGCAATCATCGCCAATTTAGTCTGGTCAGCAGCAGACCCTTGAATTCTACTATTTACACATTGACGTCTTGCTTCTGCTATATATCCGCCATTGTCCTTTATTAGAATTCCTTCAGCCTTGGCCTTAGCCTTAATAGCTTCTTTCTCTTTTCG
>JAAYMO010000195.1 GCA_012521375.1 Clostridiales bacterium | reverse complement strand
CCTTGGCTGTAACAACTGCTGTGTTTAATGGGATAGGAATGGGAATAGCAGCGACTGCTGTTTTGATAGGATCCAATCTTATTATCTCTATGATTAATAAGATTGTGCCAAATGAAGTTAGAATACCAATCTATGTTGTAGTTATTGCTACATTTGTTACTGCGGTACAAATGCTTATAAAGGCTTATTCACCAGCTCTTGACAGTGCATTAGGAATATTCATTCCCTTAATCGTTGTGAACTGTATAATACTTGCAAGAGCTGAATCATTTGCTTCCAAAAATCCGCCATTAAATTCAATAATGGACGGTTTAGGAATGGGAATTGGTTTTACATTAGCACTATTAATTATGAGCTCAATAAGGGAGATTTTGGGAGCGGGAACATTCTTAGGGAGGCCTATTTTCGGAGCTGGTTTTGAACCTGCTTTGATCTTGATACTTCCTCCCGGCGGCTTCTTGATATTTGGATTAACTATTGCTTTAGTAAATAAATTAACTGAGAAAAAAGCTTAGGGAGGGGACGAGAATATGAAACTAGTGATAATACTTTTGAGTGCTATATTTGTAAACAACTTTGTTCTCTCCAGGTTTTTGGGGATATGCCCGTTTTTAGGTGTTTCGAAAAAAGTTGAAACAGCAGTGGGAATGGGCCTTGCTGTTACTTTTGTTATGGCATTGGCTTCTGTAATGACTTGGATTGTACAAATATTAGTATTGGATGTTTTAGGTATCGCATACTTACAGACAATAGCTTTTATTCTAGTTATTGCAGGTCTTGTGCAGTTTGTTGAAATGGTTATTAAAAAGACCAGCCCTACGTTGTATCAGGCATTGGGTGTTTATCTTCCATTGATAACTACCAACTGCGCTGTATTGGGTGTTGCTATACTGAACATTGATGAAGGTTATAACTTAGTTGAGACCTTGATCAACGGTATAGGAGGAGCTTTAGGTTTTACTCTGGCAATCGTTCTTTTTGCCGGGATAAGAGAAAGGCTTGAAACTGCTCCATATCCTAAGGCTTTGGAGGGATTTCCCATAGCTCTTATTACTGCAAGCTTGATGTCCATAGCTTTTTTGGGTTTCAGCGGCTTGCTGTAATGAGTAAACTTTAGAAAGAGGTGAATTACCTTGATAAATGATATATTATGGCCAGTGGCTATTCTTGGAGGTTTGGCAATATTTTTTGGTATAGTACTAGCGTATGCTTCAAAAAAGTTTGCTGTAGAAACAGATCCCAAAATAGATGAAGTAAGGGCAGTTTTACCAGGTGCAAATTGTGGCGCTTGCGGCTATCCAGGCTGTGATGGATTAGCAGAAGCCATTGCCAGCGGAAAGGCTTCTGTAAATGCATGTCCAGTCGGAGGAGTAGATGTAGCTAATAAAGTAGCTGAAATAATGGGAGTAACTGCAGAAGAGACAGAGAGAATGGTAGCGAGAGTTATATGCGGCGGCGATTGTGATAATGCAAAAGAAAAATATGAATATCAGGGTATAGAGGATTGCAAAGCTGCAGAGATACTAGCAGGAGGTAGCAAGAGTTGTCGATTTGGCTGTACAGGTTTGGGAACCTGTGAGAGATTATGTCCCTTTGATGCAATCCATGTGGTAAACGGTGTAGCGGTAGTAGATGAGGAAAAATGTACTGCATGTAAAATATGCATAGAAGCTTGTCCAAAACAAATAATAGAGTTAGTTCCTGTATCAAAAATGGTTAGAGTATTGTGCAAGAATACTGATAAAGGCAAAGCGGTGGTTGAAGTTTGTAAAGTTGGCTGCATAGGATGTCAAAAGTGTGTTAAAGCATGTCAGTTCGATGCTATGACTTTTGAAAATAACCTGGCTAAGATAGACTACAGCAAGTGCACCAATTGTATGGTCTGTGCGGAGGTATGTCCAACAAAAACAATATACGCCGATTTCAGCAGAAGGAAAAAAGCATATATTGATCAGGAATTGTGCATAGGTTGTACTATTTGCAAAAAGCAATGCAAATTTGATGCTATAGAGGGAGAACTTAAACAAAAACATAAAGTTTTAGAAGATAAATGTACAGGTTGCGGTCAATGTGCAATAAAATGCCCTAAGAAATGTATAGAAATGAGATAATATGTTGTATGAGGCGGATACCATCACTGGTATCCGCCTTTCCAAATTGATACAAAATGCTTTATATCGTTGAAGTTATGGGACATAAGTGATAAACTGATATGGAGGATTTTTGACCGAATTTATAGAACAATTGCGTATTATATAAATAGATTCTTTTTATTTGTCGTCTAAATAATAAGCTTATGAGAGGAGTATTCTGTATGATGAGAAATACGAGAAGAAGCGGATGGGTTTTGATGCTTATATTATTATGCGGTATTGTAATCGGTGGATTTATAGGTGAAATACTGGGAAATCTATTACCTGTACTCAAATATGGATACACCATTGGGGTCAGCCCTCATACATATGATTTAAGAATACTAAAGCTAACTTTCGGTCTAACCTTTAATATAAATATGTTTTCGATCCTGGGAATAATAATCTCTATTATAATATTTAGAAGATTGTAGGTGAAACATATGCGTATCATTCTTGCTTCTAATTCCCCAAGAAGAAAAGAGATTCTTTCCCAATTAAATATTCCATATGAAGCTAAATCTTCTGATTATGAAGAGAAAGAAAATGAGTCAGATCCTTATAAACTTGCGATGCTTTTTGCTCAAAATAAAGCAAAAAATGTTGCAAAAGATATTAAGGAGGAAGCATTGGTTATCGGAGCAGATACAATAGTATATAAAGATGAAATAATGGGCAAACCAAAGGATAGATTTGATGCTATTGAGATGCTTAAGAAACTGAGCGCATCTTCTCACAGTGTTATCACAGGCATATCAGTTATTAAGACTCCCCAAATGACAATTGCTACTGATTATGAGGAAACTCTGGTTAAGTTTAAGGAGCTGACACTTGATGAGATAAATGCTTATATTGATTCTGGAGAACCTATGGACAAAGCTGGTGCATATGCTATTCAAGGTTTAGGTTCTCTATTGATAGAAAGAATAGAAGGATGTTATTTTAATGTAGTGGGGCTTCCTATTTACAAACTATCTGTTATGTTAGAAAAGTTTGGATATAAGTGTTTAAACAATTAAAATAGCATTAAATTTTGTCAATAACTGCATACATATAATAAAGGAGTGGCTTTTGCGATGGATACAAAATACAATGTTACCATTTCAGAACTTCCTGAATGTGAAAGACCCAGAGAAAAAATGTATAAAATGGGACCTAAAGCGTTATCAAATGCAGAATTGTTGGCAATAATACTAAGGACTGGAATAAAAAATCAAAGCGCATTGGCTTTAGCCTATAGAATTCTATCCAAGCATAATGGTCTCAAGTTTCTTGTTAATACTACTGTAGAAGAGTTAAGTCAGATTGATGGAATAGGACTGGCTAAAGCTACTCAACTTATGGCAGCTGCCGAACTGGGGAGAAGAATATCTCAATATAAAGCAGATGATGATATATATATTAGATGTCCAAAAGATGCTGCAGAATTATTAATGGAAGATATGCGTTATCTTAATAAAGAACATATGAAAGTGATACTGCTAAATATCAAATGCAAAGTAATAAGTATAGAAGAGATATCTGTAGGAAGTTTGAGCTCTTCTTTAGCTCATCCCAGAGAGATATTTATACCTGCAATAAAAAAATCCAGTGCAGCTATTATTATGGCACATAATCATCCCAGTGGTGATCCGCATCCAAGCAAAGATGATGTAGATTTAACGAAGAGAATATATGAAGCAGGTAAAATACTAGGTATAGAACTTTATGATCATATAATAATAGGAAATGGAGACTTTGTAAGTTTAAAGGAAAAAAATCTATTTTGACCAAGGAGGATAAATTGCAAATGGGTTTATTTAACGCTTTTTCAAAAGACATAGCAATAGATTTAGGAACAGCTAATACACTTGTATATTTGAAAGGTAAAGGCGTAGTTATAAGAGAACCTTCAGTTGTAGCAATAAACACAGAAACTGATACGGTTAAAGCTGTAGGTGAGGAAGCAAAGCAAATGATCGGTAGAACTCCAGGCCATATCATAGCCATAAGACCTATGAAAGATGGAGTAATTGCAGATTTTCATATAACTCAAAGTATGTTAAAATATTTTATAAGACAAGTATCAAAACATATTTCTATAGGTAAACCCAGAGTTTTAGTAAGTGTACCCTCTGGTATTACTGAAGTGGAAAAACGTGCTGTTGAAGAAGCTGCCCTTCAAGCAGGAGCAAAAATAGCTAAGGTTATAGAAGAACCCATGGCTGCTGCTATAGGAGCGGGGTTACCGGTGGCAGAACCTACTGGCAGCATGATAGTAAATATTGGTGGAGGCACTACTGAAATCGCCATAATTTCTTTAGGTGGAATTGTTACAAGTAAATCTATAAGGTCAGCAGGAGATAAGTTTGATGAAGCTATAGTAGGCTATATTAAGAGAAAATACAATCTCGCTATTGGTTTAAGGACGGCAGAGGAAATAAAAATAAACATCGGTTCTGCTTATCCTATGGAAAAAGAAGAATCCATGGATATTAGAGGCAGAGACTTGGTGACAGGACTACCTAAGACTATAAGCATTACATCGACGGAAGTATTAGAAGCGTTAAGAGAGCCGGTAGATGTAATAATTGAAGGCGTAAAGTCAACCCTCGAAAAAACACCACCTGAGTTGGCTTCAGATATTATGGACAGAGGAATATTGGTTTCCGGTGGTGGGGCTAATTTGAAGGGGATCGATTCTTTGATAAGAGAAGAAACAGGTATGCCTGTTCAAATTGCAGATTCACCTTTAGATTGTGTGGTTATGGGAGCAGGAAAAGCTTTGGAACAGTACGATCAGATAAACAATTCCCCATACAACAATAGACATAGAAGATAGCTTTGGAGCGTGAACCTAATGAGGTTTTTCAAAAATAAGTTGGCATTAGCTACTGTAATTATTGCATTTATATTAATAGTTATAGTAGCTATTACGGCTGAAGGTAGGACAAGACCTACGGCTTTTGAATCAATAATAGGAAATGTTGTCACACCAATTCAGAAAGTTTTTTTCAAAACAGGTGAGTTCTTTAAGAATTCATTTGGAACATTGTTTGAATTGAAGAATTTGAAGTCAGAAAACGAGATGCTAAAAAATGAAATTACTAAGCTAAGAGAAGAAAACAGGAAATTATATCAGATGGCACTAGAGAATAATAGATTAAGAGCTTTGCTGAATTTTAAGGAAGCCAATCCTCAATATGAATATATTGTGGCTAATATAACTGGAAAAGATCCAGGAAATTGGTTTGACATGTTTACAATTGATAAAGGTTCAAAACATAATATAGAAGTTAACGATAGTGTGATAACAGGACAAGGTTTAGTAGGAAGGGTAATTGAAGTAGGTCCAAATTATTCTAAGGTTTTGTCCATAATTGATGAGAGAAGCTCAGTCAGCATAATTGTAAATAGGACAAGGGATACTGGTATTGTATCTGGCAGTGTAGATTCTCAACTTTTTGCAATAATGCCGCTCGAATCAGACATAGTAAAAGGCGACGATATTATAACGTCTGATTTTAGTACTTTTGAAAAAGGTTTATATATAGGAAAAGTTGAAAGTGTAGAAAGACAAGAAAGAAAGTTACAAAAAATTGTTAAGATAAGGACTTCTGTTGATTTTAAAAGACTTGAAGAAGTGTTTGTCATTAAGAAAGCAAAAATAACAGATTAAGCTAACTAATATTTACAATTGGCAGGAGATAAATTTGAGGATTTTAATTATAAACCTTTTAATTTTTATAAATTTTATATTGGAGTCAACTATTTTTCAATATATTAGAATATTCGGAATCAAACCAGACTTTACAATAATTTTGATCACATCTTATTCAATTATGAGAGGAAGCGGCTATGGAACTTTTATTGGACTTGTTTCTGGCATTTTACAAGATATGTTTTATGGTCAAACAATAGGTATAAATGCATTTGCTTATATGATTACAGGTTACATTATAGGACAATCTAAAGAAAATGTGTTTAAAGATAGCTATATACCTTCAATAGTGTTTAATGTAGCAGCTATTTTTATATATCAACATTTATTTTTTTTAGTCACATATTTTACTAAAACCGGTATATCTTATACACATGCTATTCTAAACATAATTTTTCCTCAAAGTATTTATAATGCTATATTAGGGCCATTAGCTTATCGGTTGCTTTTGAAGCTTGACGAAAAAAGATTCATGGACAATAAAATATATTGGTTCAGGTGGTAAGTAATGTTAAAGAAGTATTTTAGCAATAGATTAAATATAATAAAGATTGTTACAATTATGATATTTTTTCTTATGGTTTTTAAATTAGCAGATTTACAAATTGTAAAAGGAGATTACTATAAGCAAAGATCAGAAACTGTAAGAACGAGAAATGTTAACATTACTGCTAACAGAGGTAATATAGTTGATAGATATGGTAAGCTTTTGGCAGGGAATAGGCAAAGCTTTTCTTTAAGTATTTTAAAAACTGATGTACCTGATGAGATTGTCAATGATATAGCTCTTACTGTCGCAAACATATTGGATCAAAATGGAGATAAATATAAAGATGAAATACCTATTGTTTTAAATCCTATCAGATTCACTTATGAAGATGAGGAGATGCAATGGAAGCAAAAATATAATATTCCTATTAATGCTACACCAGAAGAGGCTTTTAGAAAGTTAAGAGAAGATTATAATATACCAAGGGAAACCATTGATATTGAAGCCTATTCCATGCTCCAAGAAGATTATGAAATTGAATTGCCTTTTAAGATAGATGAATATGAATACAGTTATAAAAAAGAAGAATATAAATGGAAAAGGAACAATGGTTTTGCTGAAGAAGACTCTGCTTGGGATGTTTTCACTAAACTCGCAGATAAATATAAAATTGATTTGACCAAATATTCTATAGAACAAGCAAGAAAAATTATGGCTATTAAGTTTTTGCTGAAACAAAATAAATATCCTGCTTATGAACCTATTGAAATAGCAACTAATATTAGTGATGGGACTAGGGCAAAGATTGAGGAAAATAAAATATTCCTGCCAGGAGTACAAATAATGAGCAAACCACTGAGATACTATCCCAATGGAGACTTTGCATGTCATATATTAGGATATTTAGGAAAAATAAGCTCTGATTTGCAGGAATTGATGGAGAAAGGATATACTCCCCAGGATATGATAGGGAAGTCTGGAATTGAATATAGTATGGAAGAATATTTAAAGGGTACAGATGGTTCAATGCAGATTGAAGTTGATGCAAGGGGAACCCTTATAGATATCATAGATGAAATAGAACCTGTACCGGGAGACACAGTGATACTTACCATTGGATCAAAACTTCAGAAGGTTGCTGAAGAAGCATTGAAAAGAACTATTGCTGAAGTAAGAAACAAAAAACCCTATCCTAAGACTTTTTCAGGTGCTGTTGTAGCTATAGATGTTAATACTGGAGAGATTCTTGCTATGGCTAGCGAACCAAAATTTGACCCTAATCTATTTGCTTCGGGAATCAGCAATAAAGATTGGGCTTCTTTACAGCCTGCAACAGATGATAGATATGCACCTAAACCGCTAATCAACAATGCCATATCTTATCCATTGCCTCCAGGTTCTACGTTTAAGATGCTTACTGCTACAGCAGCACTTGCAGAGAGCAAAATAAATTCAAAAGAATCCCTCATTTGTAGAGGCAGATATACAGGTGTTCCAGGTGTATCACCATCTGACTCTGGTGGAGCAGTTCATGGTGCTACTAATTTGCATAAGGCAATAAAAGTTTCTTGTAATAATTATTTCTATGAAACAGGCAGGAGACTCGGCGGGGAACTTTTTGAAAAATATGCGGAAATGTTTGGTTTTGGCCAATACACTGGCATAGAGCTGCCATTTGAGTCAAAAGGGATGGTAGAAGGGCCTAGACACAAGAAAAAACTTTATGAGCGGTATATAGAAAGTTATTTGACATATACAGTAAAGTTACAGGATGAGGAAGCGAAGGAAAAGATAAAGGCAATGATTTATGAAAGCCCCGCTCCAGATCAAACATCATATCTTTTTTATAGAGGTTTAAGAAGCAGAATTAGAGAACTGGGAGTTACTGAGGACAATCATATTGAAAGAATAATATGGTATATTTCAGAAAGCAGATACCGTCCCGGTGATGTGTTGAATGCAGCCATAGGTCAAGGTTTAAACAATGTGACTCCTCTGCAGTTAGCTTCCTATGTCGCAACTATTGCCAACGGAGGAACCAGATATAAACCTTATATAGTTAGCAAAGTCATTTCATATGACGGTACAATAAAAATGGAGAAAGAACCTGAAATTGTTGAAAAACTCAATGTTGATCCTGAAGATTTAGCAAGCATTAGGGAGGGTATGTTTGCAGTAACTAACGAATCTGGCGGTACTGCCAGGAGTTACTATGTAGGATCTAAGGTATCTGTTGCAGGAAAGACTGGGACTGCAGAAGCAGGAAAATACAGACCTGATCCTATCAATAAACCAAAATACTATGAGAATTATAATGATCATTCCTGGTTTGTTGCTTTTGCTCCTTATGAAAAACCTGAAATAGCTGTTGCTGCGGTGGTTTTTCAAGGGGGATATGGAAGCGGTGCAGCCCCTATTGCCCGGGCAATAATAGAGGAATATTTGGCTTCTGATGATGTTTTAGACCATGTAGTGCCATATAATGAACTTCAGCCGTAAGAGTATTTGGTATTCCTTTTGGGTCTATGTTTGAAACCACTAAAAACACGAAAAACGCTGAACTTATCAAATAATACTGCTTTGATATTATAGCGAAAAAAGTATAAGCATATGTGCAATTAATTTGTTTACTTGCACATATGCTTTTTTAGTTATTGTAGTGATAAAGAATTATCTATTCAGGATTTTTAATGAACCATTTGGAAAGTTAATTAAAAATTTCTATTATATACTCAAATAACCATATAAAGAAAAGTTGCAGTATGTAAATTCATATTAAATATATACTTCAAATACAAGAAATCGCATTACTATTTCTATAGCTTTAACTTATAGATGGATACTGCCAAAGTCTTTTCAAAGTAAGGATGTTTTTGGAAAGGGTCTGACTTTACTTAGGTTATAATCTACAGAGTTATTGAAATCAATAATTTTGCAACTTTACATTGGATTATTCTTGTTTTAATATAACTATTTCAACTCCATAACGGCCTGGGTCTATATATTTGATTTTTGTCTCACCAAATAGATAAATTCTATTAAAAACTGGATTTGTCTTTGTTTTTGCACAATAATCTGTAAACGCCCAAATGGCTTTCGCATCAGAATCTTTTCCTGTATAATATCTTAAAAGCTCTGCGGTTAAATTCATTGTAGTCATTGTTTTTAAATTTTTATATGAACTTCTATTTAAACCCCAATGGTATATACCCAAAACAGGATTATTATTCTCATCTCTAAATACTTTGAAAGGAGTACCTATAGCAGTTAAATAATAATCACCGTTTTCTGAAAAATTAGTTAGAGTATTTTTTAATATAGTATTGTTAAAATGCTCTATATCTTCTTGTAATGCTGTATTTGAAGTCCAAACTCCTACATTTGATATCTCATTAAAACCTACAAGTCCATCATAAACATCTATCATCTGGTATCCATCATTATATATTGGAGCTACAAACCTACTTGTGTCTACTATATACATACTTCCTTCTAATCTTACTACATCTTCTAACTTTATTTTGTTTATCCCTGCGCTTTCTTCATCCCAAGCTATTTCGTGTCCTGTTATTTCAGTGAAAAATGTAATTGGAAGATATACTCTTCCATCTTTTGCTAGCACCTTAGCATATAATGGGAGAGCCATCCCATAAGGTACTTCCATCATATCAGAACCTATTCTGAATTTTATTTCGTCACCATATATTATAGCTTGTTCCTCTTGTATCCATTTTACAGATATACCTAAAGCATCGGCTATAGCACGAAGTGGTACATACGTTATACCATCTGAATCAAAAGGTTTACCTAATGTTTCGGGAATAACTATAAGTTTACCGTCCAAATAAAGTTTAGTAGAGTTTTCTGAATCAGCGTCAGCACATGTAACAGTAAATACATGAGAAAGAGATAATACCAGAACAAAGAATAACATTAGTAGTGCCTTTTTGTTAAATTTTTTCATAATATCTTATCTCCTGAGTTATGAATATACATTTATGTTGATATTATATCAAAATTATGTTAAAAGATGTAAACAAATTGGGAAAAATGTACATAAATTTACCAGGTTTGCTACAATATCAAAGTATCAAATGAATATCCAAGAGGTGAAAAACCTAGAGATACGACTTGACTAACTGTAGTCTATGGTTCGCAGTACGTAATCTGCTGCAGGATGCGAAAAAGTTAACCTAGGTGTCGCAACTAGACTATAACCCTATAATCTGGAGTTTTTAATCAAAGCTATTGGGCCACGCAAATCAACATAATCAGGAAATATCTCGTAAAAAAGAAGGAATTACAAAATATTTGAAGAAATTAATATAGATAGTTAACTTCAGGGGGTATGCTGATGAAGGACAATGCAATTGTATTTAAAGGTACAAAAGAAGGACTATACATAGTATTAAAAGAAGAAATGGATTTTGAAGATATCCTACAACAGTTGGAAGAAAAAATTAAACCTTCAAAGAAATTTTTCGAAGGAGCAAAGATAACAAATCTTAAAGGGAAAAGACTGACACCTAAAGAGTTCGAAGAACTTGTTGGAGTATTGGAAAACCAATATGATATGGAATACTTAGGTGACTATGAAAGCCTTTACAGCTATGTAAATGGGGTAAAAGAAGAGGATAAGAATCGATTGAATCAAGTACAGATTACAAATCAAAATAATGGACAAGAAGAGAAAGCTTTTTTTGTTAAAGGTACAGTAAGATCGGGTCAACTGATAAAATCAGATGGAAATATAATTATTTTAGGAGATGTAAATCCTGGAGCTTATTTAGAAGCTGTAGGGAGTATTATGGTAATGGGCAATATGCGAGGCATAGCTCATTCTGGTACTCAAGGAGATTACAATACATTTATAGCGGCATTCAGACTGGAACCTATGCAATTGAGAATTGGGGATATAATAACTAGATCGCCGGATGGAAAGAAGTATAAATCAGAAGTACCAGAAATGGCGGTAGTTAGAAGAGGTATGATTATAGTAGAGCCTATCTGGGGAAGAAATAGTTAAATAAATATGCAATGGAGGTAAAAGTATGGGAGAAGTAATAGTAATAACTTCAGGTAAAGGCGGTGTAGGAAAGACAACAACTGCGGCAAATATTGGTACTGGTTTAGCGTTAGAAGGGAAAAGTGTTGTTCTCCTGGATGCAGATATTGGTTTAAGAAATTTAGATGTGGTTATGGGTTTGGAAAATAGAATAGTATATGATCTTGTTGATGTGGTTGAGGGAATATGCAGAATGAAGCAAGCCCTTATTAAAGACAAAAGATATACTAACCTCTATCTTATGCCCGCTGCCCAAACTAAGGACAAGAATGCAGTAAATCCTGAGCAAATGTTGAAATTAACTAAGGATTTGGCAGAAGAGTTTGATTATGTTTTGGTAGATTGTCCGGCAGGTATTGAACAAGGTTTTAAAAATGCTATAGCAGGAGCTAATAGATCAATTGTAGTAACTACACCTGAGGTATCAGCAGTAAGAGATGCAGATAGAATTGTAGGACTTTTGGAAGCTCACGGGCTTAGGAATCCTCAACTGATTATAAATAGAGTAAAGATCGATATGGTAAGAAGAGGAGATATGATGAACATAGATGATATGGTTGATATACTTGCCATTGATCTTTTAGGCGTTATTCCAGATGATGAATACATAGTAATATCAACAAATAGAGGAGAGCCTGCTATTTCAGATAGCAAATCATTGGCAGGACAAGCATACAAGAACATAGTCAAGAGAATACTCGGTGAGAATGTACCATTTATGAATTTAGATCCGGAAGAAGGATTTATGGCAAAACTAGCTAAAGCTTTTGGCTTTAGAAGAAAGTAAAGTAGGGGGGAATATCTATGGATTTGTTCAGACTTTTTAATAGAGGTGAAAGCAGCAACAGCAAAGATATAGCAAAAGAAAGACTTCAACTCCTCTTAATACATGACAGAGCCAATGTGTCTCCTCAATTTCTTGAGATGATAAAAAGTGAAATAATGGATGTTATTACTGACTATATTGAAATTGATGAGGATGGTTTTGAATTCAAATTGACTAGAACTAAAAGAGAAAGTGATAACTCAACTATACCTGCTTTAGTTGCTAACATTCCTATAAAGAAGATGAAAGAAAATATTAGATAAAGGTATATTTATCCTCCTTGTTCCATATATATTAGAGAAGAAACAATGGAGGATGATAACATGGATAACGACAGTTTTAATTTTAAAAATGATAGTATTCCAAAACCAAGATACATAAATGAATATAGAAAGATGGGAGATATGTTTAGGCTTAAGCCTTGGAAAGAAAAAAACTTTCTGGACAAATTGCTTATTCAGATATTTATCTCCCTAATAATTCTTGCTTTTGTACTGTTTGTTAATAGTATAAACATAAATATTGCTAAGGACTTTACTTTAGGTATTAAAAAAGTTATCAATTGGAAAGTTGATTTTCAAAATGTAAGGGATGTCATAGATAGAGTAAAAACTATCGAAGAAAATAAACAATTAGATAGATCAAATCCATCCTTGCCTATAAGCAGTGAGAACTTCTTCATAATGCCTATCGAAGGAGAAATAACCTCAGAATTTGGACAAAGGGTTCATCCTGTATTTAATACTGTTAAGGTCCATAATGGGATAGATATTTCAGGAGATTATGGTGATAGAATAAAAGCTTCAATGGCTGGAACAGTTTCTGATATAGGTGAAGATAGTACTTGGGGGAAGTATGTTTGGATAGTGAATGGAAAATATAAAACTTTATATGCTCACTGTTCAAAAATTATTGTAGAGACAAATCAAGAGGTAATGCAAGGAGATATAATTGCTGAAGTTGGCGATACTGGACTGGCATCGGGAACACATCTTCATTTTGAGATCTGGGAAAACGATATTCCGGTTAATCCTTTGGACAAAATAAAAAATCCCTAATACAACAGGAGGTTCATAATGTGAGGATAAAAATAAATATATCTTTTATCCTTTTTTTATTTATCAGTATATATTTAGGATTTTGGGAAAATTCCTTGGTTATTTTCTTCAGTGTTTTAGTTCACGAATTAGCACATATTTTTGTTGCAAAATATTTTGGTCTTCAGGTACTGGAAATTCGCCTTTACCCTTTTGGAGGCATAGCTTACACAGAAAATATAGCCAAATACGGCGGTTCTGAAGAAGCAGTTGTTGCATTGGCTGGACCTATTATAAGCATGCTTATAGCTGCATTTTTTTATTTTTTTGCCAATGAATTTTATTTAAGTAATACAATAATTAGATATAATAAGACACTTTTCATATTTAATCTAATTCCTGCATTGCCGCTAGATGGAGGTAGTATAGTCAGAAGCTTGCTTCTTTCAAAATTCAGTTATAAGAAAGCTACCAAATATATGACCAGAGTGGGTAAATCTCTAGCAATATTGATTATTGGATATAATATTTACATGCTATTAAAAGGAAATGCAACAATAACCTATAGCATTGCTGGAGGTTTCATTTTTTTGGGAGCATTACGAGAAGAAAAAAACTGTTCTTATATATATTTATTAAATAGAAATAATAAGAAGGTAAGAAAGTATAGAGATCTTCCTAAAAGATTAATAAAAGTTTCCAAAGAGACCTATTTAAAAAGCATAGCAGATCAATTCAGTCCTGGGAATATTTGCAAAATATTAGTCTATGATGAAAAAGGTATATTGATTAATGAGTTGAATGAAGCAGATATAATGGATGGCTTTCTGAAATACGGATACTATGGTAAAATAAAGAATATAGTTGAATAACCATATTGAACATAGTAACTTTGCAGAATTTACTGCCTGTATTTTCTATATAATAAGGAGGATTGGATTTGAACTCAAGTATTAAGGATTATATATATGATAAACTGCTGCCTCGGGTAGAAAAACCCGGAAGATACATTGGAACAGAATGGAACAGCGTTCATAAGGAGTTAAAGAATATAAATATTAGATTTGCTTTTTGTTTTCCGGATACCTATGAAGTAGGAATGTCTCATTTAGGAATGAAAATTCTTTATCATTTGTTAAATGATAAAGAAGATATTTATTGTGAGAGAGTATTTGCTCCCTGGCTGGATATGGAAGATTTGATGAGAGAAGAAAATATAAAGCTGTTTTCTCTGGAAACTAGAGATTATATTAAAGATTTTGACTTTGTTGGTTTTACACTCCAATATGAAATGAGTTATTCAAACATAATTAATATGCTGGACTTAGCAGATATACCAAAGCTGTCTGCCGAAAGGGGCGAAGGAGATCCATTTGTTGTTGCAGGGGGACCATGTGCTTATAATCCAGAACCTCTTGCTGATATTATCGACTTCTTTATGTTGGGAGAAGGAGAAGAACAAATGCTGGAGGTTATGGACATATATAGAAAGTGGAAAGCCAGGGGACTCACACGAGTAGAATTTCTTGACATGGTATCCACTGTACCTGGAGTATATGTGCCTGCTTTTTATGATGTTAAATACAATAAGGATGGCACCATAGAGGATATCAAACCCAATAGAGAAGGAATATCTCTTAAAGTAAAAAAAAGGCTTATAAAGGACTTAAACAAAGCATATTTTCCGGATAAAATAATTGTACCTTTTATAAATATTGTACATGATAGAATTATATTAGAAGTTTTCAGAGGATGTACTAGAGGATGTAGATTTTGTCAAGCAGGTATGATTTATAGGCCAGTTAGAGAAAGAACTGTGGAAGAATTATTATCCATAGCTGAGAAGTTGGTTGAAAGCTCCGGATACGAAGAAATTTCTCTGTCCTCCCTTTCAACAGGAGATTATTCAAAACTCAATGAGCTGGTAGAAAAATTAATGTCTAAGTATGAAAAGGATAGAGTTGGTTTATCTCTGCCATCCCTTAGGATTGACTCAGTATCTTTGAAACTCATGCAGGATGTTCAAAAAGTGAGAAAGAGTGGACTGACCTTTGCACCAGAGGCAGGAACCCAAAGGATGAGAGATGTTATCAATAAAAATGTTACTGAAGAGGACTTAATCAATTCAGTAGGTGCTGCTTTTGACACAGGTTATAGTAATGTTAAACTATATTTTATGATTGGACTGCCCACTGAAACCATGGAAGATGTGGATGGAATAGCAGAGTTAGGTCATAAAGTGCTGGAAAGATATTATCAGGTACCAAAATCACAAAGAGGAAAAGGAGTAAATGTAACTATCAGTACTTCTTGTTTTGTTCCCAAGCCTTTTACACCATTTCAATGGGAGCCTCAGGATACTATAGAATCTTTGAGAGATAAGCAAAAATATCTTCAACATAAACTAAAAAGAAAAGGATTGTCTTATAATTGGCATGATCCTGAGTTGAGCTATATGGAAGCGGTTTTTGCAAGAGGTGACAGGAGACTATCTAAAGTCCTTATTAGAGCTTGGGAACTGGGATGTAAGTTTGACAGTTGGGATCAATGTTTTAAATATGATTTATGGATGAAGGCTTTTAAAGATTGCGATTTAGACCCTGATTTTTATACAATAAGGAAAAGGGATTTAGAAGAGATAATGCCTTGGAGCCATATAGATGTTGGAGTAACCGATAAATATTTGAAAAAAGAGTATGAGAAGGCTTTAAAGGGGGAAACCACAAGAGATTGTAGAATAAATTGCACTGGATGCGGTATTAATATGCTTCAGGAAGGCGGAGTATGCTAATGATGAGTATAAGATTGAAATTTATCAAGGGTTATGAGACTAAATACATATCTCATTTAGACCTTATGAGGACCTTTCAAAGGGCAATAAGAAGGGCCGGAATACCTATAAATTACTCGAAAGGTTTTAATCCTCATCCAAAGATGTCATTTGCTTCCGCATTAGGCATAGGATTGACAAGCAAGGGCGAATATCTGGATCTAGTTGTTGAGGATGAAATCTCCGGAGAAGAGATTATGAAAAGATTAAATGAATATTTGCCTAAAGGTTTAAGAGTGATTGACGCAGTTACTCTTGAAGATAAAGCAAAAAGTGCTATGTCACTAGTTACCCATGCTAGATATTATATGAAATTGAATTTTAAGCATGGTATAGATATTGAAAAGAGCTTATCAGACTTTTTAAACAGTGATGTCATAACAGTATTTAAAGAACAACCTAAGAAGAATTTCCAAACAGTCGAAGTAGATATTAAGCCCATGATAAAAGAAATTAAGGTTTTATCAAAGAAAGGAAAATCTCAAATAATTTTAGATTGTTTATTAGCAAGCGGCAGTAAAGCTAATCTTAAACCTCAATTGTTAATAGATGCGATAAAAAATCATATAGGAAGTACTTTTGAAGTAGAGAGTATAGAAAGAATAGAACTTTATGCAGATAGAAAAGGTCAATTTATACCTTTGTTGTCAATAGATAATAGATGATTTTTATAGAATAATATTCTCTGAGTATAGGTGGGGATTCATATCAAGGAGATTATTGTAGATATAAGTTTTGGGCAAACAAGGGCAGCTATACTTGAAGATGGCGAATTAGTGGAAATATACATGGAAGACCTGGAAGTCCAGAGTATCGTTGGGAATATTTATAAGGGTTTAGTAAAAAATGTTTTGCCTGGAATGGGAGCTGCTTTTGTAGATATTGGTACCGAAAAAAATGCTTTTCTTTATGTAAAGGATCTTATTCCTGATATATCAGGGTATGGTGAAGACAACTATGGATATCAGGGTCAAATAAAAACATGCAAAATCGAGGACTATTTAAGGGTAGGGCAAGAAGTACTTATACAAATAGTAAAGGATCCTATAGGTAGTAAGGGAGCCAGAGCTACAGCCAATATTTCATTGCCCGGAAGATTTGCTGTATTGATGCCTAATACAGATTTTATTGGGATATCCAGAAGAATAGAAGATGAAACAGAAAGAAATAGACTTAGAAGTCTAGCAGAGGAGATAAAGCCGCCTAATATGGGCATAATTGTTAGAACGGCAGGAGAAGGATGCTCTATATCTGAGCTTAAATCAGATGTAGAATTCTTAATAAGCTTATGGGGTAATATACTAAAAAAAGAGACTAAGGCAACTGCACCAAAGCTTATTCATAAAGATATGAGCTTATTTTTTAGGATTGTAAGAGATATATTCACTAAAGAAATTGACAAATTGATTATTAACAGTAAAGAATATTATGAAAAAGCTTTAGAGATAATATCTACCACTTCCCCTGAGCTGAAATCGAGAATCGATTATTTTGATAAACTATATGAGATATTTGATTATTATCATATAGAAGAGAAGATTGAAAAGATTATTTCTAAGAAAGTATGGCTGAAAAGCGGAGGATATATAATAATAGAACAGACAGAAGCCCTTACGGTTATTGATGTAAATACAGGCAGATATGTTGGCAGTAAGGATCTTCCAGATACAGTGTTAAAAACAAATATTGAAGCGGCCAAAGAAATAGCAAAACAGCTTAGATTAAGAGATATTGGCGGAATAATTATAATAGATTTTATTGATATGAAAGATAACAATCATGAAAATATAGTACTTGAAGTCTTAAAGAATGCTTTAAAAAAAGATAAAAATAGAAGCAATGTGTTAGGAATGACCCATCTTGGTTTAGTAGAAATGACGAGAAAAAAAGTTGTACCTCCCAAAACTAATATACTACAGTCTATATGTCCTCACTGTTTAGGAACAGGCAGAGTATTATCAAAGCAAACTATATTTAAAAAGATTGAATTTGAGATCAGCAAGGCTCTGTTTAATAAGAATAATAAAATAATTGAAGTATTTGTAAATCCTGAATTGGGAGAGGAGTTTTTAAATGTATATAACGATGAAATAAGATTTTTGAGTGTTAAATATGGTAAAATCATTAAAATTATACCTGATGAAACTATACCTAAAGATGAGTTTAAAATATATAATTAAACTGTTGTTTGAGTTTTATTTACACACAATACAGACAATATGCCGAGCAAAAGTTTAACAATACTTTTGTTTGACAAAGAAAACCCCCTATGATAAAATATTGCGTTGTAGGCATATCCGCACGGATCGGGTTTTAAATTTTACCTTGTATTCGGCGAGACTTATTTTGAAGGAGGTGTGATGCCTAATGTATGCAATAATTAGTACTGGTGGAAAACAATACAGAGTTACTGAAGGTGATGTAATCTTTGTAGAAAAGCTTCCATATGATGAAGGAGAAAAAATAAAATTTGATGAAGTCCTATTAGTTGGCGGAGAAGGTGAAACAAAGATAGGAACTCCTGTTGTTGATGGAGCAAGTGTTGAAGCCACTGTGCTTAAAAACGGAAAATCTAAGAAAATAATAGTTTTTAAGTATAAGCCTAAAAAGAATTATAGGAAAAAGCAAGGCCACAGGCAACCCTATACGAAAGTTCAAATCGATAAGATTAATGCTTGATTCATATGATTACAGTGAGAATTTTAATGTCAGCAGATGATAAGGTAAAGGAGCTTAAGGTTACCGGGCATGCAGATTACAGCGAATATGGAAGTGATATTGTATGCAGTGCAGTATCGGCTTTAACTCAAACTGCGCTCCTAGGCCTTTTAAATGTTGCTCAACTAGACATTGAATACAGTATCAATGAAGGCTTTTTAAGCTTTTCTATACCGCAAATAGAAGATAGGGATGTAAGACTTAAAGCCTGGGCTATAATAGATACAATGGTTTTGGGACTGAATAATATAGCGGAAAATTATTCACCTTATATAGAGTTAGTGGTTAAAAGGGAGGTGTAGTTTATGTTTAACATAAATCTTCAATTGTTTGCACATAAAAAAGGAGTCGGAAGCTCAAGGAATGGTCGTGACAGCCACTCAAAAAGATTAGGTGTAAAAAGATCTGATGGACAAAGTGTAAATGCAGGTTGTATTTTAGTGAGACAGAGAGGAACGAAGATTCATCCAGGCAATAATGTTGGGAGAGGTAAAGACGATACATTATTTGCTATGATAGAAGGGGTAGTAAAATTCGAGAGAAAGGGCAAGGATAAGAAACAAGTTAGCGTTTATCCTGTTGCCTGATCAAGGACAGATAATTAAAGGTGCAGCAAAGCTGTACCTTTTTTATTAGGATAAAATATATCCATATGTTTATAATAAACAAATAGCCAATGAAATGCGAGGTGAAAGTTGTGTTTGTAGATAGAGCGAAGATATATCTTAAAGCTGGAGATGGGGGAGATGGCAGAGTATCTTTTAGAAGAGAAAAATATGTTCCAAATGGCGGTCCGGATGGCGGAGACGGAGGCAACGGAGGTAATATTATACTAGTTGCTGATAAAAGTTTGAGAACTCTTATGGATTTTAGATATAAAAGGAAGCATGTTGCAAAAAATGGAGAAATAGGTGGAACTAGTAATTGTTACGGAAAAAGTGGAGAAGATTTATACATAAAAGTTCCTGTTGGTACTATTGTATATGATGCAGAGACTAATAGAGCGCTAGGTGATTTGAAAAAGGATAAACAAGAATTATTAGTAGCAAGAGGTGGGAGAGGCGGCAAAGGCAATGCACATTTTGCCACTTCTACTAGACAGGCTCCAAGATTTGCACAACCAGGAGAAAAAGGTGAAGAAATATGGATTCAGTTAGAGCTAAAACTTATAGCCGATGTAGGTTTAGTAGGTTATCCTAATGTAGGGAAATCCACACTGCTTTCTATAGCTACAGCTGCAAGGCCAAAAATTGCAAACTATCATTTTACTACCCTTTCACCAAACTTAGGTGTTGTAGAGTTGGATTCTGAAAGAAGTTTTGTTATGGCAGATATTCCGGGGCTTATAGAAGGAGCAAGTAAAGGAGTAGGTCTAGGCCATGATTTTTTGAGACATATAGAAAGGACAAAGATTATTATTCATGTTCTTGATGTATCTGGTATTGAAGGAAGAGATCCAATTGAAGACTTTAAAAAGATAAACAGTGAGCTTAAGCTATACAGTGAAAAACTTGCTTCTAAACCACAAGTGGTAGCTTGCAACAAGATGGACATACCGGGTGCTGAAAAGAATTTTGAGAGGGTTAGGCTTCACTTATCTTCTGAAGGCTATGATGTTTTTCCTATTTCAGGAGCAACTAAAATGGGAATTAAGCCTTTGTTGGATAGAGTATACAATATTTTAGAAACCATAGAAGTAGAAGAAGAAATTGTTGAAGTAGATGAAAATTTAGTGTATCATAAATATACAGATGAAAAAGGTTTTACAATCAGAAAAGAAAATGATGCATTTATAGTTGAAGGACCTCTGATAGAAAGGCTTTTGGCATCTGTTAATATGGAAGACAGCGATTCTGTCAAATACTTTCAAAGGGTTATTAGAAAGAGAGGTATTATCGATGAGTTGAAAGATATGGGTGTTGATGATGGTGATACCGTAATAATGGGTAGCCTTGAATTTGAATATTATGATTAACAAAGTGGAGGTCAATTAACAATCATGAACTGCATACATTGTGAAAATTGCAAGCAAAATACCCCAACTTATTTCTGTATAGCTGAGAATAAGATAGTTATCAACGAGAATTATGTTTGCAATACAGAAAAAAGCAGAAGTGGATGGAAAAAAGGGGATCCTAATTACGAAACTCATCGAAGAAAATCTCGCAAAGAAGTAGAAATATAATTGGCATTATGGCAGACGAAAGTCTGCTTTTAAATATTTAAACAGGGGAAACTTTGTAAGTATCAAGCAAAGGTCTTACTTAAAAAGTTTGGCAAATAGCTTATTAGGTGTATTTCGATATTGAAAAGTATGACATAACTTTTTCAATGGGATGGGAGATTAAGTCTGTATAGAATCAAGGGGAAAACCTAATATTAAGTCTCTAAGATGAGAAAGGTCGGGATAATATTATGAAAAAGAAGTTTGCAATGATTGTATGTATATTGATAATTATAGCAATGGTGTTTCCTATGATTATTTCAATATTTAGAATTTCATTTTAAAGGGGAATGTAAAGGAGGAGGATTATTATGGAATTAGGTTTAATTACAATCGTATCAGCATTACATGATCTTACTTCTGTAGAAAACTCTCATTATGAGTTAATTAGCAGCCTGAGGAAAGACTTTTCTTTTAGATTCATAACTCCTGAAGAAGCGAAAAATGTGGACATGCCCATTGTGTTTGTTGCCTCAGGAGGTACGGAGGAAATGTTTAGAAATATCTATGATGATATTCCTCAACCAATTGTATTGCTGACAGACGGGCTTCATAATTCTTTAGCAGCTTCTTTGGAAATACAATCTTGGATAAAAAGTGTGGGAGGAATATCACAAATCCTTCATGGAGAGCCTGAATATTTAAAAAGAAGAATTAAAGTTTTATATAATTTAAAAAATGTATCAAATAAGATGCGTAAGTCTAATATAGGAGTGATTGGATTTCCGTCTTCCTGGCTTATCGCCAGTCAAGTAAATTATGCTGAAGCAAAAAAGAGATGGGGAGTAAACTATAAGAATATAGAACTAGGGCAAGTGTCAGATATTATGAAAACCGTATCTACAGATGAAGCATCCAAAATAGCTGACAAATTTATAGATAATGCATCAGGATTAAATGAGCCAACCAAAAAAGACGTAATTGATGCTGCTAAGATATATTTAACTATAAAAGAAATTTGTACAAAGAATAAATTAGATGCCATGACATTGAAGTGCTTTGATGTGCTTGAAAAATACAATATATCAGGATGTCTTGCATTATCACTCCTCAATGATGAAGGAATAGTATCAGGATGCGAAGGGGATTGTCAAGCAGTTTTTTCCATGTATTTAGCCAAACTGTTGACAGGAGAGATTCCATTTATGGCCAATCCTTCAATGATAGATCAACATACTAACGAAGCTATCTTTGCTCATTGTACAGTAGCAACCTCAATGACTGAAAAGTATATTATAAGAAACCATTTTGAATCTCTGAAAAGTGTTGGAATACAAGGAGAGATTAAAGAAGGACCTATAACTATTTTTAAATGCGGTGGCTCTGGACTTGATAAATATTTTTTATCTAAAGGAGAAATATTGAGCAATTTAAGTAGTCCTAATATGTGCAGGACTCAAGTGAGGGTAAGATTAGATAAAAATGTAGATTATTTCTTTAAGAATCCTATAGCCAACCATCACTTGATAATTAGAGGAGATCATACAGAACTAATAAAAGAATTTATGGATTATATTGGTTGCACTGAAATAGAATAGCATGGAGATATATTTCACCATGCTATTTTCTAATCTTTATTAGATATATATTTTTTGTTATTTAAAATGTCCTCAAGTATTAGTAAATAATCATGGACTTTTTCATAAAGCAATCCTGTAAAAAACCATGCTACTGTAAAATCTAGTCTTATGTAACCGTTTATAGATAATATTCCATCACCATAATCCCAGGGACAATGGCCTAATAATCTTTTTAATGCCCAGCCACAGGAATACTCAATTAAAAAAATAATTAAAACCCACACGCCTCCTCTCAGATAAATATTCCAATTCCTAATTTTGTTATGAATTGGTTCGAGGAAAATGCCCATACCGTAGATGAAAAACATCCACATATAGGTAAAACTATAAAGCAATAGATTTCCATGTATTAAAGATCCTATACCAGTCCAAAGGATCTCTAGGCACCAGCCTATTAAACCGTAGATTATGAATCTGAATAATTTACTTTTCATATTACTAGTATGTGCATAGCTGTATTATATATGTTTGTATATATTTGCTATAAGAACCAATAAAGCCCCGTTGATATTCAACGAGGCTTTATTTCTAAATCCAGTTATGCACTGACAGCTTTTCCTTTGTATTCAGGAGCAGATGGGTCATCTTCAAGCTTCATCATGGTTATACCTGTATAGCCGAAAATGATGGATACTATTGGGCTGACAAGGTTAAGAATAGCATATGGGACATATTCTATCGTAGGAATTCCTAAGTAGGTGGACATAGCAGCTCCGCAAGTATTCCAAGGGAATAATGAGGAAGTCATGGTACCTGCATCTTCCAGGCATCTAGAAAGGTTTCTTGGAGCTAAGCCTCTCTTACGGAACTCTTCTTTATACATTCTGCCTGGGAGAACTATTGCAAGATACTGGTCTCCTGCCAATGCATTTGTAAATATTGAAGTAATTATGGTAACAGTTACTAGTGAGCCTGTGCTCTTTGCAAAAACTAGCACCCTCTTTGCTATAGCTTCTAGCAATCCTGTTTTTTCAAGCATACCTCCGAAGGTTAAAGCGCAGAGTATCAAGGATATGGTCCACATCATGCTCTGCAAACCGCCGCCGCTCAATAGAGAGTCTATTATTTCATTACCAGTCTCAGAAGTTACGCCATACTGCATTGCATCCAATACTGCTCCAACAGAAGCACCCTGGAATAATAACGCAGCAACACCACCAAGGAGTGTTCCTATCATGAGACCTGGTATAGCAGGTGTTTTCATTGCAACCAAGACTATAACAATTACAGGTACCAATAAAAGTAAAGGACTAATATTGAAGTTTGTGCTCATGATATTTAGTATCTCATTGAGGGCTGGTACATCAAGTTCCTGACTGGAGAATCTAGCTCCCATTATACCGAAAGCTATTAAAGCTATGATGTAACTTGCACCTGTGGTATAAACCATGTGCTTAATGTGGTCAAATAGATTTGAACCAGCCATAGCTGGTGCTAGGTTTGTAGTATCAGAAAGAGGTGACATCTTGTCTCCAAAATATGCTCCCGATATTATAGCACCGGCTGCCATTGGCCCGGGAACCCCAAGACCTGCAGCAACACCCATAAGGGCTATACCAACTGTTCCTGCTGTGGTCCAGGAACTTCCTGTTGCAAGAGATACAATACTGCATAGTAGCATGGAAGCGACTAGGAAGAACGATGGTGACAGTACCTGTAAGCCGTAGTAAATAAGAGTTGGAACAATACCGCCGAGAATCCATGTTCCGATTATCATACCTATGATTGCGAGAATAAGAATTGCTTGCATTGTACTAGCGATTGTTTCGATAAAGCCTTCTTCAATTTCTCCCCAAGTAAAACCTAATCTATAGACAGCTATTATTGTAACAATAACTGCACCTAAGACAAGAGGAATATGGACATCTCCTCCCTCAACCAAAATAGTGTACATTAATAGACCTATAGTAAGGATAATGGGGATTAGAGCGTCTAATAAAGTGGCTTCTCTCCGCTGTCGTGTTTTGTTGGTCATCTTCATAACTCCTTTCTTTTTAATCTCGTTTTTATTATCTCAAAGTTTAAGAATAATGTAAATAGTTAAATTTATCTGAAAAATCTAAAATAAAAGTTAATATTATATATAATTTACTTTTTCACCACCTTTCCATAGGGTTATTAAATATATTTTATATTGGTATAGGAAATAATATGTTCTATTATAGAATAAATATACAAAAAAATCAATAATTATTCATAAAATATTAATAAATTTTTTTCGGATTTGCTATGAGTCACTATTTTTATATATAACGTTACTTTATTTTACAACCTAAATGAATATAGGTAATATTATTGGTTATTTTATATAGTTAAAATAGTTTTTTGTTTAATTAGTAATTGAAATAACTTTAATAATATAGTATGCTCTAATTAATCTCTATAAAATTTAGTTAGGGGGTAATTAAAATGGTTAAGTTTATTGTAGGCGAAAAGGGAACAGGCAAGACAAAAATTATGATTGAAATGGCTAATGAAGCATCAAAAGTGTCAAAAGGCCATGTTGTTTATGTCGACAGAGACAATAATCATATCCATAGTTTAGAAAGAAGCCTTCGATTTATCAATGCTGGAGAATTTCAGATTGAGAATTTGAAGGCTTTTTATGGTTTTTTGTGTGGGATTATTTCACAAAACTTTGATATTGAGACTATTTTTATAGACGGAATGAAGATTATATCTAATGCAGATGAAAAATG
>JAAYMO010000194.1 GCA_012521375.1 Clostridiales bacterium | reverse complement strand
TTATATATTCTTGCTGCATCTCCCAATCCATAGATATAACGTTCTCATGTCTTGCCAATTCTTCTAAGATAGCTAATTCCTTAGAAATCACAGCTTCAAATATCTTGACTCCCTCATCCGCAGACATTAACAATGCCTCTTCAGTATGTTCTAGTAAAGCATCTGTGCTAATCATTATACTTATTAAAGCAAAACCTAATGAAATAACTAATATTAAAACTCCTATAAACAAAGCAATCCTTCTGGATAAATTAAGCTTCATACAAATCCCCCTAATATTAAAATTCGCTTTGTAAACTACCATTGTTATATTCTAAGCCAAAAAACTCAATTGGCAAATTACGCTTTGGAAATTCATTTTCTTTAAATATTTAATTTCAATTATATTATTTGATGCAGCAGGTGTCAATAAATACATTTTATTCTATTTGTGCAGCAAATATTTTATCAAAAAGACTGGTCTCTATTCATTTATTGTCCTAAACCAGCTTCTGTATTAAGATACTTTGTCGATAGTACATTATAAAATTGACTTAGAATATATAATAAAACGGATTCTTTCGAACCCGTTTTATTGTACACTATTTTTCTTTTTGTATTTCCGAACAAGCATAAATCCTATACTTAATATTATAACTAGAATAATTATATATGGTATTGATGAAACAAGAAAAATAAATAATTTTTCCATACCTCTGAGAATACTATTAATCGTTCCCACAAAACCATTATAAGCTTTAGTCCAGATGGAAGGGACATTTAGTGCTTCTACCCTTCCAGCCTTTACTTCCTTAAGATATACATAAAGGGTGGATAGGTTTATCTGTTTATCCCATCGCCTTACATCTGTGGTCATCAACTCTATATCATTTCTTACCCTATTTAATTCATTCTCAATTTTTAAAATTTCATCCACATTCTGAGCCATGGATATAAGTTCTCTGAGCCTATTTTCTTGAACCTTCAAATTATTTATCCTTGTTGCTGTGTCATAATACTGTTCTGAAATATCAACAGTATTAGTGTTATGGCTTATGACTTCACCCATATTCTTTATTTCTTCAACAGCTTCCTTGTATTTTGCAGCAGGCAACCTTAAAGTCATATTGCCTGTCTTTAGTTTTTCTTCTTTATTATCTATATCATATCTTGCTATGTTATCTACATAAGAGCTCTCAACGTAACCACCATTTTTTTCAGCTAAATCTTCTATGGCATTCATCTTATCATCAAAATCTGTAACTTCCAAAGAAATGCTTCCAGTAGTAATTATTTTTCTTTCATAAGTTTCTCCCTCAGCCTGGATTGTTTCTTTACTTTCCATAACATCAGGCCTATCCGGAGCTTCCATGGTTAAAGAATAATTGGTGACGCTATCCATAGTAGAGCTTATATCAAAAGACTCGCCAAATTTCGCTGCTGATCTGTTATCGGCAACAGGTGATTCAGCAGGCATAGACTGAGCCGTAGCTGCTCCATACCCTCCTGCTGCCTCTTCTAAAACTGCTTTATCATTGATACCGAGTCCTGGTAAACCTTTCAAAGAGGAAAGTCCAATAACTGCCACTACAAATACAGCAGCTACTCCTGCCAACCAGCTCCAATTTCTTTTAAAGAAGTTCTTACTATATTTATTAGGACCCAATTCCTGTATTTTTCCCATGAGCTCTTGATGAAAGGTTTCGGGCAATTCCATTTCTTCCAATTGGTTACAATATGTTACAGTAGATAAAAGCAGATTATATTCTTCCATACAATCAGCACAGTTTTTTAGGTGTTTTTCAAATTCAATTCTATCTATTTCATTTATGTCTTTATCTATATATGAAGACATAAGATTTTTTACTGTTTCGCAATCCATTCTCTTTCCCTCCCCTTCAAAAAATTAGACGCTCTTTTTTTCGTAAAGTTCCAATTGATGTCGGAGCTTGTCCTTAAGTAAGTTTCTAGCCCTGTTGATTCTTGATTTTATAGTGCCTAGGGAACAATTGAGCATGGTTGCTATCTCTTCGTAACTAAAGCCTTGAACATCTCTAAGTATTATAACGGTTTTATAGTCTTCCGACAATGATGATATTGCACTTTGTATCAGCTGCTTTTTCTCTACCTGTTCATATATATCTTCTGGCGTTTCTTTCTCTGCGCTGAGTTCTACTATTGCAGTACCTTTTTCTGACTCAATACTCATTTCTAATGGTACCGTATTATTTTTCTTTCTTTTTCTCAATTCATCAAGGCAGACATTAGTAACAATTCTATAAAGCCATGTAGAAAATGTGGAATCTCCTCTGAAGTTTCCAATTGATTTATATATCTTTATAAAAGCCTCTTGAGCCATATCCTTGGCATCTTCTTCATTCCCCATAATTCTATAAGCAATATTATAAGCTTTTTTCTCATAATTATATATCAATTCTTCAAAAGCATCTATATCGCCTTTTTTGCTTCTATATACAAGGAGCTTTTCCTGTTCTTCCATATTTATCCCTCCCCAATTACTCAATAACCCCATTTATTAGACGAATATTAAACAATAAAGTTTCAAATTGTTTATATGTTACATTATACACTTGTTATTTAAAAGTTTCATTATAAAGCACGTAACATAATTGGAAGGTTTTTGGAAAAACATAAAGAAAAGCTTGCATTTGAAATATCTATGTTACTTTATACTTTCCAAGATAGTTTTCCAATATTAAACTCAAAAATTATGATCAAATTTCTACATTTCTGGTTTTTCTATAGGGATGAAATACAGATGTTATTAATTTAAAGTTTTCATCCATTATAGCAGTAGCATGATGCAGGAAATCTTTAGCGATATAGTACCTTAGGTCGATAAAACTATAAACATATCCTCTGTCTGTTTTATCGCATTTTATATGGAAAAGAGGCGTAAATTCTGCAAAGAACTTTGCAACTTTTGTATCTCTAATTGCTCTAAATAACTTCTTATCTAAATCACCCATAACTTCAATAATTCTTATCTTTCTTGATAGCAGATTACATTCCCCTATTATTCTTTTCCCTTTAATTTTTATAACGAAATGCCATTTAACAAATCCAACCATAGAGGGCATAACTCTTATTAAAAGTATATTTCCTTGATCTTTGAAATAACTTTCAACTTTCTTTTTAACATACAACTTCATCCAATATCGAATAAAAAAGTATATTAACAATATTGTCAATGTTATAATTGGATGAATCTTATTTTTCACACTTGGAATAATAATTGCCAAAGATACAATAATCAACATAGGGTCATATACCAAAAGTAAATCCAGAGTAATTTTTTTGTTATAAATTGGCCATAATATTTGAGCTCCATAAGAATTTGTTATATCTAAAAGCAAATGAGAAAAGCACCCTGCAACCGCATATAGGTACATCTTTAAAAATGATGCTTCAGGGTACAAGAGTGATAATGTTATAGCAATAGCCCCTCCATACAAAAAAATAAAAGGAATGGAATGAGACATTCCTCTGTGATTTTTTA
This sequence comes from Clostridiales bacterium, assembly GCA_012521375.1. Classification (GTDB taxonomy): domain Bacteria; phylum Bacillota; class Clostridia; order Lutisporales; family Lutisporaceae; genus Lutispora. Next base: position 2,061 of record JAAYMO010000194.1, on the reverse strand, counting down.
AGTAACTATAATCTCCTTTAAACTGCATTACTATATCTGCATCAGGAATTACAGCACCTAATAAACTGCTCATCGCATAGGGGCTGGCAATTGATATTGCTTCTCCAGTATAAGCAGCCATTGCCAGCCCCACAACACCGTGGGTTATTGGATCCATAGCTATCCTCCGTTTTCATAATATTTACTTTATATTTACATTATTCAATTATAGCACAATTGCTAATATTTATTTACAACTTATTTACCAAAACCTATGACTAATTCTTAACAATAATTTTTTTATTGATTTTTACAACTATCTGTGTTATTATAATTAGCGTAACGCTGGAGTGGCGGAATTGGCAGACGCACATGACTCAAAATCCAGTGGGGCTCAAACTCCGTGTGGGTTCAAGTCCCACCTTCGGCACCAGTGAGATTTGATACAAAGCTAAACTAGATGTGAATATTCATATTCGTATTTCATTTTAATGAGAATGTCATTTATAGTATTGACCTTCTCTTTTAATTTTTTTGTATAGTAGCAATATTTTTCAGTTCTTTTCTCATACTTATTATTTCTAAAATATGACATAAGTTCTAAATCATTTTTTCCTGCTAATAATACCTTATCATCGTATAATATTCCCATATTAACTGTCTCATCAATATCTTTTGCCAAATCCTTAAGTATGCTTTCAGTTATTTTTCCAATTGTCATATTAGATTTCAGATTCTCACCATAGTATATAAACTTAATACCTAAACTATATTTATTAGTTACTTCATTTTTCTTTATAAATTCTTTGTTTTCTAACGATAAAAGTATTCTATGCAGTGTAGATTTAGGAATATTTAAAACAATGTTCCCCAGTAGGTTTTTATGCGTCTCTCCTAGGGAACTTTACCTTAAAACAATTAAACATTTTTTACATAAAAATATCCATATTTTCTATTCTATCAAAGGCTTCTTTCAACTTATCAATATTTACTGTAAGGGCAAGCCTTATATATCCTTCTCCGCATTTTCCAAAAGCATTTCCTGGTAGTGCCAAAATATGTGCTTCTTTTAATAATTTATCACAAACTTCTTCACTGCTAAGTCCCGTGTTTTTTATATTTACAAACAAATATATGCTACCTTTCGGAGGAAGACATGACATATTTGGAATCCTGCATACTCTTTCATAGGCATACATCATCCTCTTTTTATATTCCTCAATAATTGGAGGGCATATATCTTTTCTCAGCCTCAAAGCATATATGGCTGCCCTTTGAGATACCGAAGGTGCAGTAAATACATTATTCTCATTGATATTCTTTATGGTTTCAATGAGGTATTCCGGTGCCATCACATAGCCTATGCGCCAACCTGTCATCACAAAGTTTTTAGAAAAGCTTCCTATTGTTATTGTTCTTTCCTTCATACCCGGCAACGAAACCATAGGTATAAAAGGCTCAGCGTAACTAAAGGATGTATAAATATCATCTGCTATTACTATTAAGTCATGTTTAATGGCAACTTCAGCAATATCCTCCATAGTCTTCCTGCTAAAGCATACTCCTGTAGGATTATTAGGCGTATTTATTATAACAGCCTTTGTCCTATTGGTAATAAGCTTTTCCAATCTGTCTACATTAATCTGAAACTCTTCATCTTCATAAGTTTCCAATGTAATAGGCTTGCCTCTTGCAAGTTCTATTTGCTGTGGATATGGGGTGAAATATGGTTCATGTATTATTACTTCATCTCCATCATCCAAAATAGCTTCCAAAACTAGCCACATGGCATGGCATCCGCTGGTAGTCACCATTACCTCGTCATCTTCAAAGTTCAAATCAAAATCTTCTTTAAAATATTTTAAAATTTCCTCTCGCAACTCAGGGTCACCAAAAAAATCTGTATAATGGGTGTGCCCTAATTTAGCATCCTTCATAGCCCCATCTATAATTCTTTCATCTGTGTTAAGATCCGGATCCCCTAGGCTTAAATTTATTATATCTTCATATTGGTTAATCCGACATCCGCTCTCACTCATTGCTGTTGGTACCAAATTCCAATACCTCTTAGATATAAAACGA
>JAAYMO010000193.1 GCA_012521375.1 Clostridiales bacterium | reverse complement strand
TAAATCCGAAGTTTTAATCCTCCTATGATTTCCAGCACTCCGATATGTTTTAAGCTTACCTGAATTTGTCCACCTCCTTATACTTGCTACGCTTACACCTGCAAGTTTACTTGCTTGGGCTACTGTTAGAAGCTTATCTTCCATAATGCCAATGCCTCCTCTAAAATTACTCAAACTTATTTAAGCCTATCGCTTAAACCTTTACCTAACTTTGTTTACTATTGTGTACCTTTAACTGGCCTAAGACAGGTTTTTGATTTGGAATCAAATAAAAAAATGGCATACCAATTACTTATTTGATATGCCATGTCTATCAATTACGATATATTTACTGATAATAATACTATCATCTTGTTGACTGTGTTACATTATCAATGTCTGTAAAGCGTAAAGCTTCTTTGGAAAATACTTCTTTTTTATTTGCAATAATATATCCTGCACCGCCAACATCCTTAAATCTCTTTTCTCCAAATTGTACTTTAAGACCTTCTGTACCTCTTAGTTCTTTTACTTTGGTTGTTCCTTTGTTCTCAACTATAAAGTAAAGCTTCATAGTATTATTTTTGTTTATTACAACAGCCCAGTCTGGTGTGTAATCTCCTACAGGTGTTGGTACAATAAATTTCCTTGTAGGAAGTTTTGTATAAATCACAACACTTTCATCCAATTGAAGAGCCTTTGCGAAATCTCTCTCAACTTCAGAATCATATCGGTTGTACTCGTATACACTTCTATCACTTTTCACCAGTTCATTAATTAAATCACCTGTTTTCTCTTCATCTGGAAATACTTCCTGCAAGTAAAATTCCTGTCCATCAATTTTTGTATACTTGATTCCTTGTAAAACAAAATCTACAAGTACTTCATTGATTAATTCAGCTACATCAGTCATATATCTTTGTGGATTAATATAAAACATATACAAAGTACCACTTTGTTTTAATATTTCCATTATGGTGCGTCTAGTTAAGTTCGTAGTATTCTGCAAGAATGTTATAATATCAGGTAAAAATCTGCTTCTACTATCAACATATTCTGCATCTAAATGGATTAGTTGCCCCTCAATGCCAGTTGTATTCTTCTTTATTTTACTCTTGGTGTACTCTACTTCAATTCCATCAACTATCAGTTCCTTATATAATCTCTCTGAACAAGCTGCTATTAAGGCAGAGGAATCATATTCAACTGAATACTTTGTTTTATCCTTAATCCTGTTCCAGAGTTCTTTAAAGTATGGATTCTCAGCAACTAACTTCTTGTTCTGCCTATAAGTAACAATGTTTTCTTTGTCCTTAATGTTAAGATTACCACAAACCTTTTTAAAGTATTCAAGAATGTCATACTCATATTCTTTAAAATCATCAGGTATTTCAACAGTACTGTTTCTCAAATCTTTCTTCAACTCTTCTGTGACATTACCTTGATAATCAATATAGCCTTTCTCTTTGCAATATGAGTACAATGCTTCTGATTCTTGAACAGTCATATTCTCTTTTCCATTTTCATTCGCCACTAACGGTATCCCTGCAAATGATAAATACTCAATGCTACCAAACTTAAATCCATCTTCTTTCTCTATTTCAGATTGCAACTGCCTTGCAAAATCCTCGTAGCTTTGATTTGCCATAACAGTTAGTGTATTTGTTTCAAAACCATATATACGCTCGCCATCTTGATTGACACAAAGCCTTAGACCTCTCCCTATTTCTTGACGTTTTTTATCATTACTCTTTGAATTCTCATTCAATGTACAAATTTGGAATACGTTAGGATTATCCCAACCTTCACGTAGTGCAGAGTGAGTGAATATAAATCTTATAGGGTTCTCGAAGCTCAACAAATATTCTTTATCACTCATTATCGATTCATATGCCCTTATATCATCAAGAGAATCACCTTTGGTATTCTTGTAACGCTTCTTTTTATCTTCAGCAAAATATGCTTGATGTACCTTGCTTACAGGGTCTTTTATCCCAACAATTTCCTCACAATCAGCATACTTTTTTGCTATTTCCTGATACTCTTCTTCAAACCAGGTCAAGAATTTACCATCAACTGGTATATCACCATCCCAGCTTCGATAATTCGCAACTTTATCAATAAAGAAAAGACTTAATACCTTTATACCCTTTGGATTTAGCCGCTTTTCTTTTTCAAAATGTTCAATGATAGTCTTTCTAATCTGTGTTCTCTTTAATAAATCCTCATCAAAGTTGTTAATAACCCCACCTACGAAGATTTCTTTACCATTGATTTCAATGCTCTTGTGAGGTTGAACTGTCATCTTGTCTATACGCATATTAGAGTAAATTTGTCTTTCTCCTGATACATAATATAAATCATCATGCGGTTTAACATTCTTTACTACTTTACGGGTAACCACGGCTGTATTTTTATCTCTGACGTCTATTTCAATGTCTGCAGTAATTTTAGTTTTAGTTGCTTTTACATCAACTAATCTTACATAAGCATAATTATGGTCATTTTTTGGTATAACACTTGCAACTTCAATTTCCTTTACCAATTTTTTAATATATGCATCTACTGCTGTCAAACGGTAAACCTTATGAACATCTATATTTTCTTTGTGTGTTGCAGAATACTGCAATGTACAAAGTGGATTTAAAGCTCTAATATACTTCTTACGTTGCTGACTGGCAGAGGTCGTTTGAGGTTCATCAATAATAACAATTGGATTAGTCCTATTTATAACATCAATAGGCTTTACTCCATTAGTCTCTTCTAGATGCTTCTGACTTCTTGAATTCAGCACCTTATTATCGCTATCAAATGATTGAATAGTCATAACCATTATTTCAATCTTATCACTTCTTGCAAAACCTAAGAGTTCATGTAATCTGTCGGATGAATACTGAAAATAATGATAGCTATCCCCATCATAGTGATGTTCAAAGTGTTCCTTAAGCATTTTAAGAGAAGACAATACCCCTTCCCTTATTGCTACACTTGGCACCAGAATAATATATTTCTTAAAACCATATTTCCTATGAAGCTCCATTATAGTCTTTATATATACATAGGTTTTACCTGTACCAGTTTCCATTTCTACAGCAAAATTCAGATTGTTCTTTTTTAACTGGCCAGTATATTCTTTTAGATAATTTCGTTTTTGAACTTCTCGCAGATTATTTACAATATCTTCTTCATCAAGAACTAAACTATTGGCAACACCAACTTCATTTTCTTCTGTACCACCAATCGTAACCATTTGGGTGGGATATTTTACAGGGTCATAAATTGTAAAATTGCTATATGTTCTTTCTTGTCCCCTAAACAAGTCTACAACAGCTTGTACCGCATCATTTTGGTAATCTAAATTGGGGTTAAACTTAAATGCCATTTTATTTATACACCCCCTTATATAGTAATAAATTTAAACTGATTTTGTTTATCAGCTTTATCGTCTGTACCATCAAAATAAGCATAAACACCATTCTTTAATGTTTCTTTAAAGTTAGTCTTTGCAGCATCAGATACAAATCCTAAATCTCTAACCGCAACACGAACCATGCTCGGTTCAAGTTCCTTTATAAGTTCTACAATCTTATCTGCAAGTTCAGCTTCTATATTTGTATCAAGACAAACAATTAATCCACCGTAACCAATACTATATACATTTGTCCCATCAAAATTATATGTTTCTATTGGATAAGTAAGGTCAAGCCCATATTTGAGCATAATTTCATATACAACATCTAATTCGGTTCTGCCTTCAACAAAGTTATCAACTTCAAGACCAAGCATCTCAGAAAGTATTGCATTTTGCGTTTCTTTACTTTCTTTATAAAAGTCTTCACCTACATCAACAGACCACTTCTTTAGGTTTGAATAATCAAGCTTAAACACTTTAAAACCTATATCCAAATCATCTGGATTCATAGGTGCTTGTTCTTCATCTTCAATCATTGTTAACTGTTTCTGCTGATATGCTTCATATTTTTCTTTTAGTTCTGCTTTTATGCTCTCACCTGCAAGTCTAATCCTCTCCTTTCCTATTTCAGATAAAAAGTGAGGTTTATTGATACTATCTAAAAAACTAATAGTTTCCTGTATATCTTTTTTATCATTACTATTTGCTGTTTTTAATAATTCATCTAAGTTCTCAGGTAACTGTACCATTATGAATTTTCTATTGCTTCCTTCATCGTAATTTAATTGCAAAACTGAATGAGCGGTTGTTGCTGAACCCGCAAAGAAATCTAAAATGATATCATTTTCATTACTAAACATCTTAATAAGTCTTGTTATTAATTTTAAAGGTTTTTTCCCATTTCTAAAATCCACAAAACCTTCATTATCTAATCCTGTAGTTTTAATATCTTGCCAAAAATCACCAGGATTTGTGCATAAATAATCATCAGCAAACAACATTTTAATCCTTGGTTGATTAGCATTAGAATTATAATCTCTCCTTATTATGTAGGCCTTTTTCTGTGGGGTCTCTATAAAAAATAACGGCGATTCTGTTATTTCCTTCTTCCTATCAGCTAATAGTTTAACATTATTAGTCGTAGCTACATCCCTCAAAATTCTCCAAGCATTATCGTAGTTAAAACTCTCTCTCTCGCTTTCTGAAATTAAATTCTTTTCTTTATATACTTCACTAAGTGATACTAATGTGGCTTTAGATAATATTTGTTCACATTTTTCTATCTGGTCAGTAGTTCTTTTATCATTATCTCTAACTTCTTTTATATAGTTTATTTCATCCCTCGAAATGTTCTTTACATAAATTTTATACTCTTTATCCCATTCTTCCTTAGGTATTGATACTGGATTAATATTAGTTTTTTCCTTTTTATAAACTAAAATATATTCTTTTAATTTTGGTAATCTTTTATCTGCATGTGCCATTTTCATACCAGTTGCTTCTGACATTTTAACAGCGATAGTTGTTACAAAGTTTTCCTCACCAAAAATCTCATTGGATATTTTCTTAAGATTTTCATATTCATCATCATCTATTTGAATACAAATATATCCATCGTCTGTAAGAAGATTTCTTGCTAATCTTAACCTGGGATACATCATATTAAGCCATTTTGTATGTCTTCCACCTTCATCCTCTGAATCTGAGCTTGTTACATTACCATCTTCATCAATTTGACCTGTTATTCTTTTATATTCCTTAATAGGGTCACTCCACTTATCAGGATAAATAAAATCTTTATCCTTGTTATATGGCGGGTCAATATAAATCATTTTGATCTTATTATTATAGCTTTTCTGTAATAATTTCAATACTTCAAGATTATCACCTTCTATATACAAGTTTTGTGTTGTATCCCAGTCCTTACTTTCTTCAATACAAGGTCTGAGAGTTCCTGTAGAAGGTATTTGTGATTTTCTCAAAGCATCTCTTTTTCCATACCATGTAAAGCGATAGCTTTCATCATTTTTTTCTATGTGTTCGCCTAGTACTGCTTTCAGCTTATCAAAGTCAATTTTACCTTCTGTTATTATTTCTGGAAAAAGTTGCTTAAGTTTAGCCACATTCTCATTAACAATATTGAGACTTTGACCGTTTAAATTTATTACTTCCATCTTTATACGCCTCCTATTAACTCATTCTTCTTGTTATTTAACTTTTTTATCTCAATATTCAGCTCCATCTTGCGGTTAAACTGGGTTTCCTTTTTTAGTTTAGACCGCAGACTTGCAATTCTTCGTTCTATATCTTCTATCTTGGCCGAAAGTTCTCTTGCCTCGGCACCTGTTATTTCATCATCCGTTGGCATAATAGCCGACAGGTTATAAATACTGATAGCATCTACTATATCACTATAAAGGGTATAGAAGTTTGTAAATCTCATTTGCTTTATATCAAGCTTAGCAAATAATGCACTATCACTTGTTAACC
>JAAYMO010000192.1 GCA_012521375.1 Clostridiales bacterium | reverse complement strand
CATTTTTACCCTTGACTATCCACAGTGCAGCAGTTTTAATCTTGCTTGCGGAATTTTGAGCTATTCTACGAATCTTAATGCTAATTTTTCATATTAACTTTACAAAGCCATTAATTTATCCCATGGCTAGCCACAGCTTACTCACACTTTTTCACAAAGTGGACGACAAGCTGTGTAAGCTCTGGATAGCGTATTACAAAGCTCAAACGAGGCTATGAACCCCGTCTGAATATGTATGTCTAACATTGTATCTGGATGGCATTTAGCTTTGCTGAATATACTCTCACTTAATATTTATGTACAACCATTGCTATATATAACTAATGAGTAAATTTATTTGGAAGCAATGGGGACGGTTCTTTTTGCTTCCATTTCCATTTTGTGATACAATCTCCTTGGAGGTGGAATGATATGCCAAGAAAGGCAAGAGTTCAAAGTTCAACGGATTATTATCATATAATGATGAGGGGCAACAATAGAGAAAGCATATTTAGCAGGGATGAACAAAAATCATTTTTTTTGGATTCTTTAGAAAAGCAGCAGGATAATCAATTGATTCATATTGTTGCATTTTGCCTTATGAACAATCATGTGCATATTGTGGTCAAAGCAGAGCCTTCAAATTTAGCAAAAGCTATCAAAAGTGTAAACATAAGATATGCTATGTATTTTAATCAAACCCGAAGCAGAATTGGACATGTATTTCAAGATCGATATAAAAGCGAGCCTATAGAAGACGATAAATATCTGATTCAGGTAATAAGATATGTACACAACAACCCTGTAAAAGCAAAGCTGGTCAAGTCACCTGAGGAATATAGATGGAGTAGTTTTAACGAGTATTTAAGTGATAATGTAATCATAAGTAGCCTTCAAAAGAAATTTATTTTGGGATTATTTTCAAGTGACATAAAGCAATTTGTAGAATTTCATAATCAAAAAGATAACAATGAATATTTGGATATAAATGAAGAACTGGAAAGAAACCGTTTGGAGTATGCGCAAGAAATAATATCAAGTTATTTCAACGAGAAAGGGTTAAAAGAAGCAAAGCAGCTAACAAAGAACTCGATTCACCTGGAAGAATTAATTCGAAGACTCCTAAAGAGCAGCAAACTATCACATCGACAGATTGCAAATCTACTTGGTATCAGCAGCAGTATAGTTCATAGAGTAAATTTGAATAAGTAGGTAAAAGCAATGGGGACGGTTCTTTTTGCTTCGGAACTGAAGCAAAAAGAACCGTCCCCATTGCTTCTATATTGATGCTTCCAATTCCTCTTTTGCTGCATGCTTCTATATTGATGCTTCCAATTCCTCTTTTGCTGCATGCTTTTCGGCATATAAAACTGGTATATATAATAGACCGAACATTATTACCATGAGTACCTCAAGCCATATGATATAAAATGGCCAAGGACCTAACATATCGATTAATGATGGAGTCTCAGGCTTATGGCCTATAAACAGATAATTTGTTTTAAATATCATGTTTACTACGAAAACAAATGCTGCATATATATTTGTAGTTATTAAAATTCTTTTTAATGAACCTTTCCTTATTCTTTTGTTTTCAACAAATATGAAATATATGATAGTGGCTATTATTAGACCATGGGACAGAAACACTTGAAAAAACCTGAAGTGGGGGAATCCATAAGCAGAAATATCCGGTGTTAATAATGCTTGGGTTGCCCCTCCTAATCCCCAAAAGTAGATTATTTCGAACAAAGACTGATTGTATTTCACTAAAATTATAGTACAAAAAATTATTGCCATGCTGCAAAGATGAAGGGAAAACATAGATTCAAGATCAAAATCCTGATAAAAGCAAATCCATAGCCTGACTAGTATCTCCTGGATAGGAAGTATAAATAGTAGAAACCTCTTATAGTATTTATGAATTGTTTCCGACCTATTGGAGAGCTTTGTTAATATAGTAATAAACAATATCACACTTATTAGAGCAAATATATGGCTTGTCCCAAATAATTCAAAGGGTTTTATCACACCTGGTTCCTTGCTTATAAACTCATAAAACGTCATTATGAAGCCCCTTTCATCGAATTTTGTAGATGGAAAATATTATATCATAGTTTATGCTCTCATGTGGCAAAAAATCACAGAGAAAGTTTTCAAAAACTATTGCATTATATATCGGAGGGTGATATACTCAAATTACGATATAACGGTCAACGATATAACGTAACAAGATATAACTGTTATCGATATAAAAACATGGAGGTATTGATATGGCAGAGAATAATGGGCAAGGAGCATTGACTGAAGCTGTATATTATATTCTATTGGCACTTCATACACCAATGCATGGATACGGGATAATGCAGTTCGTGAAGGAAATAAGCAACGGCAGAGTTAATCTGGGTCCAGGTACTCTTTACGGAGCTATAAACACAATGCTCTCAAAGGGATGGATCAAAGCCCTTGAACAGGAATCAGACAGTAGAAAAAAAGAGTATGAAATAACTGAAGAAGGCAAAAGTGTAGTGGTGGGGGAAATAGTGAGGTTGGAGGAATTAATAAGAAATGGTAAAAAGATAACTGGGGGTGCTGAAAAATGATAAAAATAGTATGGAAAGGATTTATGGACTATGAGAAGGAAGAAAAGTGGCTTAACCATATGGCAGAAAAAGGATGGAATTTTAGAAAGTACAGCTTCTTAAGGTATACCTTTGAGAAAGGTACCCCAGGAGAATATATATATAGAATGGAATTATTGGGAAAGTCCCCAGATAATGAAGAAAGTAAGGCTTATGTAGATTTTATGAAAGAAACCAGTGTTGAAGTGGTTGATACTTATCAACGCTGGATTTATTTCCGCAAGAACAAATCGGAAGGTACTTTTGATTTATATACTGACTATGATTCCCGCATAAAATTCTATAAAAGGTTGATAACATTTATTGGCCCTCTTATTCTGGTAAATCTGTTTGCGGCAATTTATAATTTGTATCTTGGGTTATTCATAGGACATGAACAAGGTTTCTATGGTAATGCATATGTATCTATAATAAGTTGGGCAGTAACTATTGTGCTTATAAAAATGGCTGTATCATATATGACAAAAATTCGCAAAATGGAAAAGGAAAGACAGCTTTATGAATGAAAAAGTATAGGGACTAGCATTGCTAGCCCCTATTTTGACTCTACAAGTTATCAGAGGCTCTAATTCACCAAAAACATATGGTGTTTGGATTTTACATTCATATCAAAGGATAACCTATCTCCTGGCTTTATATTCATAGAACCGGGCGCCAATATTCTTATATAAATGGGTTCATGATATGGTATATAAACTGCTATCAAGGCATCATAAAGTGAACCTTGATAATTGGTTTTTATTACAGTACCTGTGAACTTCCCATCTTTCTTCAGTCTTATGTCCTCAGGTCTGATCATGAATTTTATCTTTGCGCCTTCTTTATATGGTATAGCTTCCTTTGAAACAACACTACCTAAGACAGTGGATAAGGCGTAGGAATCAACAACTGTTCCTTCCAACATGTTTAACCTCCCTATGAATTCAGCTACAAACATATTTTTTGGATGATTATATATCTCAAAGGGGCTTCCTATTTGTTGTATTTTTCCTTCTTCCAGGATGGCAATTTTATCGGATATAGATAGAGCTTCCATCTGGTCATGGGTTACAAATACCACTGTAGCGCCTATGTCTTTCAATATCTTCAGAGTTTCATCTCTCACCATTTCTCTGATTTCCAGATCCAGATTGCTGAAGGGCTCATCCATGAGAAGCACATCCGGCTTTCTTATCAAAGCCCTAGCTAATGCCACTCTCTGCTGCTGACCGCCGGATAACTGGTGAGGGTAGTGATTTCTTATATCGTTTAGACCCATGATCTTTAAGATTTCATCTGTCTCAGATATCTTATTCTTATCTTTTCCCAATGCAAAGGCAACATTGTCCCAGGCTGTCATAT
>JAAYMO010000191.1 GCA_012521375.1 Clostridiales bacterium | reverse complement strand
TTAATTTATATTTAAATAAGTACAATTATATATTTTTTTCTAGCATGGGAATGAACTTTTTATATCTTTAGAAGCCGTAAAAAAATATGGTATTAGCGTTAAAAACATAAAAAGGAGGAATTTTTGCATGAATAATGCTTTAATTTGCTTGATTGGTTCAAATCCTTTACCGAATTATTTAGTATGCCAATATTTGAATTCTGATAATAGGGATGAAGAAGAAAAAAAGTTTATACCAAAACCTGATAAATATATATTCTTATGTTCTAATGAGACAACCATTTTTGCAGAAAAACTGCAAGAAAAATGTCAATTGTTTGATAAATTGAGTATAGTTAAATTAGATAATGAAAGGAACCCAATGGATATAAAGGACAAGCTAAGCAAAAAACTGAACGAGATTGCTAGAGATGCAGACAGTATTCATCTCAATTATACTGGTGGTACTAAACCAATGGCAGTTCATAGTTATCAATGTGTCAAGGAGTTTTGCGGAGCTAAAGCTATTAGGTTTATAGCAAGTGATGTTTCTGATGAAAAATCAAAGATTATAATTGAGAGTGATAGAACCGATGTAATTTATTATCCTCAAGATTCAATAGATTCAAAGAAAAATTTATATAATTTCGTAGAAATAGATTGTAAAACATTATTTGAGCTACATGATATGGAATTAGACCCAGAAAGAATGAGAAGGACTACTTCAAAACTGCTGGATGTCAACCATGATAAAATTTTTGAAGCTCTCACCAAAGAAAAAGAAGGAGAAGAAATAAGAAATAAAATAAATGAAATCAAAGAAAGGATTAAGAATAAAAACCTTGAGAAGATAAATCAGGATTTTGAAATAGTGAAAAAATACAATATAGACTATGAATTTGGATTAAATATTGATAAAAATGCTACCTTTGAAAGTTATAGTAAGAATAAATTTAGAGCTATTATAGATTATTTACATGGTAAATGGTTAGAGGATTATTTATTTAAAGCCATATATAAGATAAAAGATGAATTGAGATTAAGTGAATTACGACTTTCTGTAAAACCAAAATATAAAGGTAGAGAATGTGATATAGATGTTATTGCAATAAAAGGTTATAAACTTTATTTATTTAGTTGTACTACATCAAATGATATAAAGATATGTAAAAGTAAGGCATTTGAAGCAATTTATAGAGCCGATCAATTAGGAGGGAGTCATGCAAAGGCTATATGTGTAAATTTTATGCCTGAAAAACCAAATGGTAAAAAAAGTAAGGAAGAAAAAAATAATAATGAAGAATTGCTTAAAGACATGTCTTCTTTTGGAGCTAAAATGAACTTTGATTATATAAGTTTAGATATATTGAAAGACGAAAAGCAACTTGAAGAAAAGTTAAAGGCTATATTTAAAGATTAGGAGGTAACTATGGGTTATTTAGGAATTTATGATATCATAGGCATTCAGAATTATATATTCAATACAAACAAGTTGAAAGAGATAATCGGTGCTTCTGTGTTAGTAGAAAGTGCTTTAAAAGAATTATTGATTGATTCAATAAAAGAAGTAATAAAGGAAGAAAAATGCAGGATATTAGACTGGTATTGTAGAGAAGACTTTGTTTTGCCGAAAAATAACAATATTTTGGCCGAGGTTATATACGTAGGTGGTGGAAATGCGATAGTAGCTTACAGGAATAAAGATATTATGAAGGAAGTAAATAAGAATTTTTCAAAAAAGTTGTTTGAAAATACTTATTCTCTAAAATTTGCGTTTGCTCAAATTGAAACAGATTTTAATGATTTTTCTAACGATTATAAGAGATTAAATATTGAAAAAGAAAAATTTAAGTACTCTTCAAATAAAACCAGAGCCGGACTTAACTATTCAGTAACTATGCAAGATATTGATACCAGTATGCCAATAATAGGGAAAGATGTTAGCGGATATCTTACTATGGAAAAGAAGTTAAAGAGAAAAGCAGAATTAGAATACAGAATGAAAAAGCAGCAAAATATGGATTCAGATTTCATCATCCCAGATGAGTTTGAATATATGATTTCAGAAAAATACCAGAACAGTTATATTGCAATAGTACATATAGATGGTAACAATATGGGCAAAAGAATAGAAGAGGTTATAAGTGAGATAAAAGATTATTCCGAAG
>JAAYMO010000190.1 GCA_012521375.1 Clostridiales bacterium | reverse complement strand
CAGGAGCTGCATCTCGTGAAAAAATACCTTGCCATATACCCCTTTTGCTCCTCCATGTATATATAATATGCCTGGATATTTCTTGTTTTCATCAAAGTCTACAGGTTTCAGGACTACATAATGAACAGAAAATCCATTGTTTTCAAATACCATTGTCTCAGGAATGGAAATTTTTTTGTCTTTTAAAGCATTTTCGTTAAAATTAGTAAGCTTTTTTTCTTCCTTATTTTTTAAAGAATATATTTCAGGAAGGTTCAAACCTCTTAAACCAGTAAACAGTATTTCATCATCGCATACATCGAATCCATCTATTGAGCCATTATCTGCCGATAGAATTTCTACTTCTCCAGATGGAAGAATCTTTTTAATAAATGAACTTCTTTCGTGAGTGGAAACTAAATATATGGTATTCTTATGTACTCTAATTGTAGTATCTTCTCCATATCTACAGTCGGTGAATATGGTATTTCTTGTGCTAAAGTCTGTATCCAGCCAAAGCTTTGCTTCTCCATTTTCAACATAATAGAATTTAGGGTTATCAGTGGCTAAAGATTTTTTGTGGTCTTTTCCTATAAAGAATATTTTGTCATTTATAAAGTTAAAATAATCAATTTTATAAAGATTGTCTTCCAGTATTATATCTGTCCTTTTTGTTTCCATATCATATTGGTATATACCAGGAGCATGATTGTTCTTACCTCTAAATTTTTTCCCCACATAAACTATTTTGTTGTCTTTTATGAGATAAGAATGTACATCCATAAATTCATCTGTAATAGGTGTAAGCTTGTATGATTCCATATTAAATAAGTATAATCTGTTTCTTTTATTGCTGATAAAGCCCTTTCCATCTGACCAAAATGGTATTTCCTCTATAATTTCATAGCCTTCGTCTTCTCTTATTTCTTCAAAGGCTCTAAGCTTGTCCTCCTCTTCTAGCTCATGCAGATTTATCCCATATCTGTCATATGTTGCAGTCAATACAAAACTTTTGTTTGTTATTATTTCAAATGTATTTATATTAAGAGGTATTCTACAATACTCATTGGCTTCGCCACCATTGATATCTATGGAGTAAAGGAATGTCCATGGCTCACCCATTTCTGCTTTTTCTGTATAACTTTTATCTCTCAAGCCTGGGAATAGAATAGTATCATCATCAAGCCATCTAAATGTTGTCTCTTGCCCGTAAGATGTTATTTTTTTACATTCATTAGTTATTCTGTTGTAAACCCATATGAAAGAATCATACTTGTTTTCCTTAACATTTACGTTGTGGACTATGAAGCCAGCATTCTCTTTATTTGGGGATAGCTCTAGGTGTGATAAGAATTTATAATCAAAAATATCTGTTATTTTAACCATATTTACCTCCAAACATTTATCCAATAAGTATTATTTCTTCTTGTCGCTTACTTAAGAATTCGGCACCGTCTTTTGTTACCACTATGTTCTCTTCTACTAGTATACTGTAATCATCATCTCTCAGTATTGTTGGCTCTAAAGTGAATACCATATTTTCTTCGATTGTTCCATAAACATCTGTGCCATATCTCTCCCATTCAGGTCCTAATAGTGTGCCTCCGTCATGAGTCAACCTGCCTATCTGGTGCCCTGTTGCATGAGTAATCTCCGGCATGCCGCAATCCAACAAATGTTGTCTTGCAATTTTATCTATTTCATATCCTTTCATGCCGGGCTTTATAGCTTCTTTAGCTTTAGTGATGGCATCATATGCTGCTTTAAAGGAGTTTTCCATCAACTTCGGAGCACGGGTCTCTCCTTCTCTTAAAAAGTATACTGTCCGGGCTATGTCCGAAACATATCCTTCATAATCTACACTGAAATCCATAATTAGATAATCTCCAGGTTCTATCTTAGCAGGGCCTGGGGCTCTGTGGGCTATTCTCTCCTTCATCACTATAGGCATGGTAAGCTTTTTAGTTACTCCTGATACAACATTTCTCTTTTTCATTTCCTCAATAAATATTTGTCCCACTTCATATTCACTTAGTCCAGCTCTTAATTGTTTAAAGACTGATTCATATATTTCAATAGTAATATCTACTGCTTTCTTTATCTTCTCTATTTCAGCTGGAGTTTTTATGCTTCTTATTTTTTTTAAGAATGGTTCCGATGATACAAATCGACTTTTATACTTTTCACCCAGTATTTTGCTCAGCCATCTGTATCTACCTACAGTTAGACCGTCACAGAGATTATCGTTAAGTGAGTAGTTTAAGGCAATGTTTTTAGGTTTTATAGCATCAAGTATTAAGTTTAACTTTTCTGGAAGGTCATTTCTGTATGTTATTACTTCATCGAATAGTCCGCTTTCTTCGCTTTCCTGTGCATCAATTACACTACATAAAGCATATCTCTCTCCGGATTTGGTAAAAATAAAACAGGTTCTTCCAACAGTATTTATGCCTGTTAGCAGTTGAACAGCAGGATCGCTTCCTTCACTTGAAAAAATAATCCATGAATCTATATCAAATTCATTGAGATATTTTACAGCTTGGGATATTTTACTTTTATATAATTCATTCATACTTTTCTCCCCTTCCGTTAATACGTTTTGTAAAGTTAAATGAAAATTGAGGACTTGCCACACTTTCTGGTACAATGTTTCTGCAACAAAACAAATTATCTCCCAGAAAGGAGCAAGTCCTCGTGCAGAAAATTGTATCATTAAAATGTCCTAAGTGCAACAATTCTCATTTGTTTTATCGT
>JAAYMO010000189.1 GCA_012521375.1 Clostridiales bacterium | reverse complement strand
TTATCCAGCATAATCTCATTTCATGCTACATACCTAACTCATCTGAGATTTATTTTTGACATCTTTATATCTCCATATAATGTTATTTGAGAATGTAAAAAAACTACTTTAATCTATAAAAAAAGTTTTTCATAGGTTGCAGATTATATTTATGTGCTGATATTATTTGTTCTGTACTGCCAACAAATAACACTCCATATGGGCTTAGAGCTTTACTGAATTTCAAATATATATTGTTTTTCGCGTCCTCAGTAAAGTAAATTAAAACATTTCTACAGGAAATAAGATCACAGCCACTAGGATACTTGTCCATCAAAAGATTATGTTTTTTAAACTCTACACATTTTTTAATCTCTTCCCTTATTTTATAAGAATTGGACATTTTATTGAAATATTTATTGATAAATTCCACAGGTACATTAGCTATACTTTTTTCACTATATACACCTATTTTAGCTTTATTAATTGCATCTTCATCGATATCAGTAGCTAAAATCTTTATTTCATTAAGCCTCATGAATTTTGATAACAGCATTACCAGTGAGTATGGTTCTTCGCCTGTTGAGCAAGCTGCACTCCAAATTTTTATGTTCTTTTTTATAGAAAGCAATTGTGGAATAATTTCTTTTTCTAATATTTCCCATTGTGAAGGATTTCTGAAAAATTCAGATACATTTATTGTTAAATAGTTAATAAACTCATTATATAATCTATTATCTTTCAGCAGTGAATTATAGTATGAATCGTAATCTTTAAAGCCATTACGTGTAATCAATGAATCTATTCTTCTTTTCATCTGTCTTTCCTTATAACATGATAGATCAATGTCAGTCAGTTTAAATATTTTTTCTTTAAATGATTCATATCCTATAAGCATGTCCATACACCTCTCAGTAATTTCACTCTGTTGTTCCAATTCTAGCATAAAAAATATATAAAAAAAAGCCGTGATATGTTTAAACATACCACGAAAACAGAATGTAAAGGGGGTCTCAATGTATTTTGTGAGGTCATTAAATATTATCTACATTTTTTATAAATTAATACATAAAATTTAAAAATGTATATAAATATGCCAACCCTATTATAAGGATTGGCATATTTTTTATTGATCAACTTCTCTTATACTAAGACTCATCTTCTTTTCTGGTATATTAATATCAATTATTTTAACTTTAATAGTTTCACCAATTTTCAAAACATCTGAAGGTTTAGCAATTCTTTTATCAGATATTTGTGATATATGAACTAATCCGTCTACTCCTGGTTCAACTTCTACAAAAGCACCAAAGTTTGTAAATCTAACTACTTTTACTTCAATAATGTCACCTATATTATATTTATTCTCTAGAGTTGACCAAGGCTCAGGCATAGTTTGCTTTAAGCCTAATGAAATTTTATTATTATCTTTATCTAAAGCAAGAATTACCACTTCTACTTTATCTCCTGGCTTTACAACCTCTGATGGGTGTTCTATTCTGGAATAAGATAATTCGGATATATGAATTAATCCATCAACTCCTCCTACATCAACAAAAGCCCCAAAATCTGTAATCCTTTTTACTTCACCAACTATTCTCTGGCCTACTTCAGCATTTGTCCAGAATTCATTGGCTTTTTTTTCTTTTTCATCCAATAGATAATCTTTATGCGAAACAATAACTTTTCTGTTATTTTTATTAAATTCTATTATCCTTACATCAATTTTATCATTCTTAAAGGAATCTAAATTATCAACATATTTTATATCAAATAGTGAGGCTGGCATAAACGTTTTTATGCCATATATTTCAACAATACCGCCGCCTTTTACTATTTCTTTAACTACTCCAGGTACTGAAGTTTTCTCATTATATGCATATTCCAATTTATACCAATTTTTATCTGCATCAACAAGTTTCTTTGATAATACCACATTGCCTTCTCCATCATTTATGCTGACAACCTTTACCTCGATTTCATCTCCCACATTTACAAGATCCGAAACTTTCATTTCCATATCCCATGTTAGATCTTCTTTTTTAATGATTCCATCTGCTTTATAACCTATATTTACAAATACCTCTTCATCATTTAAGGATATTACAGTACCTATTACTGTTTCACCTAGATGGAGAGATTTAAAGCTTTTCTCATATTCCTCCATAATGTTTTCATTATTAAAATCCTCCATTTTTTCTATAACCTCCTTATTAATCCAATCAGGCGTAGAGGCACCAGCTGTTATCCCAATTGTCTCCGCCTTCATGATAGTCTCTTTAGGTAAATCTTCGGCACTTTCTAAATGATAGGTATTAGGGCATAAATGCTTAGCAATTTCATACAGCTTAATAGTATTGGAACTGTTTAATCCTCCAATAACAAGCATTACGTCCACTTTTTGAGCTAATTCAGTTACTGACTTCTGTCTGTTTTCTGTAGCATTACAAATGGTGTCAAAAATATCAGCATTTATAAATTTATCTTTAACCCTTTCTTTTATGCTATGCCAAAGATTTTTTGAAAATGTTGTTTGTGCAACTAAACATATTTTATCATAATAAGGGAGTTTGTCCACCATTTTTTCATCATCTATTATAATTGCTTCATTATTACACCATCCATTAATGCCGATAACTTCAGGATGATTTTTATCACCTACAATAACAATCTTATATCCATCGTCATATTTTTCCTCTACTATTCTATGGATTCGAGAAACAAAGGGACATGTACAATCAACATATTGAAAACCTTTATTAACTATTTCTTTTAATAAAGATTTCGGTACCCCATGAGACCTTATTATTATCAGAGAATTATTATATTCAATATCTGTCAAGTTATTAATCTCTTCAACACCCTTTGTTTTCAAATCCTCTGTTACATGTCTATTATGGATAAGAGGTCCATAAGTAAAAATTTTTTTATTAGGATTTTCATTTATTGTTCTTAAGGTTTGAGCTACAGCATTTTTAACACCAAAACAAAAACCTGCATTTTTATCTAATATTATTTTCACATAATCACCCATGTTTTCTTATTTTTTTCATTATGCCTAAACTAATACTTACGTAATCCTCATTTTTCAATTTTGCATCATAATAGTTATCAAGAAATATGGTCTCGCCAATTATAATAGTTGTTTTATTAAATATTTTGTAGTCTGATTTTATTGTAATAGGCACAACAGGTCTTTTTGATCTAATTGCCAACATTGCAATTCCGGGTTCCGCTATTAACTCACCAGTTTTGTTTCTAGTTCCTTCGGGAAAAATGCCGATATTTTTGCCTTCCTTTAGTAACTTTAAAGAAGTTTTAATACTCTTCAAATCAGGTTGTCCTCTTTTAACTGGAAAAGCACCAAGTTTCCTTAATAAAAAAGCTAATAATTTATTTGAAAAGAGTTCATTTTTTGCCATAAAGCTTATATTGCAAGGAAGGTTGATTCCAATAAGAATTGGATCTACTGCTTTTACATGATTGCCGCAAACTATATATCCATTATCTTCGGGTAGTTTTTCTAGTCCTTGTACTTTGACAGCATATAAAATGTTAAATATAGGCTTCAATATGAATTTTGCAATATTGTAAAACAACTTAAATACCCCCCTTCATAGAAATATTGTATAGCATTTCTTCTACAACCTCATCAATATTTTTACCTGTTGTATCAATTAAGATTGCATCATCAGCTTGTTTTAAGGGGGAAGATTCCCTATTCGAATCTATATAATCCCTATGAATAATTTGATTCTTTATATCTTCTATTGAATATTTAGTTTTATCTGAATACTGATTATACCTTCTTCTTGCTCTCTCATCTACAGAAGCAGTTAGGTAAAATTTTATAAAAGCATCAGGAAAAACTGTCGTTCCTATATCTCTACCATCAACAACAACATTTTTGTTCTTTGCTATTTTACGCTGAATATTTACAATAATTTTTCTTATTTCAGGTATCATTGCAATATATGACACATTCTTATTAATAATATCATCCCTTATGTCTTTGCTAACATCTATACCATCTAAATAGATACTATTATTAATAAAGTCAATTTTTGAATTTTCAGCATGTTTTATTATGCTATTTATATCATTTATATCAATTCCCAATTTTAAAACTTTTAGAGTTATAGCACGAAATAGGGCTCCAGAATCAATGTAGGTAAAACCAATCTTTTTTGATAATAATTTTGCAACGGTGCTTTTACCGGCTCCAGCAGGCCCATCTATAGCTATAGCTTTAAATCTCAAAATAGTAACCCCCTACCTAAGCTTTACTCTTCCAATATTAAGCATATCTCTTTCTATATCGTATCGCATTCCTTTCGTTGGAAAAACTACATTTTCTGTTGTATCATCAACTATTATACTAATTTTCTTGTTTACTTTTCTACTATCAATTTCTATAACATCATTATTTCTAACATTTAGGATTATATATTCATTATTAGTGTTTTCATAAACCTCGCCATTAATATATATATTAACTTGAAATATATCATATAAATTTTCAGCAATAAGTTTTATTGTTCCTTTCGATTCATAATAATAACTTTCTACAAATGCATCACCTTCTAGCTTTATTGTTGTATTTATTGGTAATAATCTTAGGTCTAAAACTATTATTAATTGAGTGACTATAGTAAGAAATAGAAAAAACTTGAGTGTTTTATTAATCCTTATTCCCATATTATCCCACATCTTTATATACTGTTGCTGTTTTTTATCCATTCTTGAGCACATAATATAACCTCCGTTGGATATTTGTCATATTTATGATGCTCAAAAATGTAAATTTATAATCAGTCAGCAATGATAACCTGCTGAATAACCTGTAGAAAATGCAATTTGAAGATTGTATCCACCTGTAAAAGCATCAACATCTAATATTTCTCCAGCAAAATATAAACCTTT
>JAAYMO010000188.1 GCA_012521375.1 Clostridiales bacterium | reverse complement strand
GGGCACTTTAATGATACAATTTTTTGCATGAGGACTTGCTCCTTTCTGGGAGATAATTTGTTTTTAGCAGAAACATTGTACCAGAAAGTGTGGCAAGTCCTCAATTTTCATTTAACTTTACAAAACGAAACTATTTAGGAGGAGATTAACAATGAAGAAAATAAAAATGACAGCGTTGTGTTTATCTGCAGCATTGGCCTTATCTACTGTTTCTACCCCCGTACTAGCACATGCAGACAAAGGTAAGGCGAAAGTAAAGGAAAAAAATCAAATCACCATTAAACTGGATAAGTCAAAAAATATAAAAATAGCTCCAGGTCAGATAAAATTCATGTTTGCTGATTCAGAACAATATAAGGACATTTTTTCCTGGGCTTTAAAATCAATTGAAAAGCTCGGTGCCAAGGGTATAATAAGCGGTTATAGCGACAAATGCTATAGACCTCAAAATAAAGTAACAAATCTAGAAGCTTTGACTTTGATATTAAAGCTAACCGGCTATAAAGATAGTGCAGAAAAAAATAACAGAGTCCACTCCCAATTAACCAGGTATCAGAATAAATGGAACCTTGTCTGGGGCTGGGGTTATCTTTATGTTGCAGTTGAGGAAGGTATTTTGCTTCCTGAGGAAATAAAAGATTTTAACCCTAATCAGCCTATAAAAAGACACGAGCTGGCAAAGTATCTAGTAAGAGCAATGGGAATGACCAAAGAAGCTGAAAAGCACATGAACAGCAAGTTAGACTTTAAGGACGCTAACGCTATCCCTAAGGCTTCGAGAGGTTATGTGTATGTTATAAATGACTTGGGAATTATGACTGGAAATGAAAAAAATCAATTTAAGCCTAATGAACCATTGACCAGAGCTGAAATCGCAGTTTCAATCGATAGAGCCGAAAGCTATCTTGATAATGATGAGGATGAAAATGAAGCTAAGGTTGTATTCCAATCTTATGATGATAACAGATTGACTGTTAAGCATAATGGTGAAAAAGTTGTTTACAGAACTGTAGATGGTGTAATAGTTTATAAAGACAAAGGATATACAGATGTAGAAGATTTGGAAAAAGGTGATGTGCTGGAGGTTGTATTCAACAATTCCAAACAAGTTATATTCATAGAAGTAATAGGTCATGCGGATGACAAAGATGAAGACAAAGATGATGAGAATACAGATCGTGAATATGTGAAATTCTCAGACGTAAGTTACAACAGACTGCCTGACCCAATAAAGAAAAAGATTGATACAAAAAGAGTATCTAAAGGATACGAAGCCTATGAATATGATGATGAAATATACCTTGTAGCGTACATGGGCAGAAAGAATACTGGCGGCTATGCTATAGAGATCGAAAATGTAGAAAGATATAAAGTTAACTCAAATTATATTGTTGAAGCTACTGTAGTGGAAAAAGCGCCTGGTAAAAATTCAATTGTTACTCAAGCATTAACTTATCCCTATGACGTTGTAAAATTTGACAATTTCGATAAATTAGGAAGAGTATATTTTGTTGATGAAGATGGTGATGTTTTAGCCAGAAAACCTATTGAAAATTTAGATGAATCAATCACTGCAACAGGATACTTTTCCAAAATAGCTGATGATTATATCTATATCAAAGCTAAATCAAGCTCTGCATTAACAAAATATGAATTATCAGAAGATGTACTTGTATATATAAACGACAAAGAAAAGGAACTGGAAGACCTAAAAGAAGGTATGGAAGTTAAACTTACCATATTCAACGATTATGTAACTAAGATTTCTGCAGATTATGAAATTAAAGAAACAGAAGGCACCATTCAACTTGTAGATACCAATAGAAATCAGATAAGGCTGAAAAAAGACAATAGACTTACTACCTACTCTATTGATGATGATGCTGAGATACTAATCGATGGTGAAGAAGCAAAACTATCAGACCTGGAATTCGGTATGAAAGCTGAGTTGGAGCTTTTGAACAATAAGGTCATCAAAATAGTCGCTGTTAACTTCGAAGAAAGCTACGAAGGCAAGATAAGAGATATTGAAATAGACAAAGATGAAGTAAAAAGCATCACTATTTTAGTGGATAATACAAGAATGAAATTTGATATTACAAAAGATACATACTTCGATATGCTGGATCATGATGCTGAACCTACCGATTTAGCCATCAATAGCATTGTGGAGATTAATCTGCTAAATGGAAAAGTAATAGAAGTTATAGAAATAAAATAATTTAATACTTCCAAATTATAAAACAGTCCTTTGCCCCCGCTAGGACTGTTTTATTTTAATCATTACTAATATTTCTAACCAACCCTAAATATTATATATTGAAAGGATCGCTGGTTGAATAACAATATCAATTGTACAAGGGGTTGGATTTTTTATGCAAAAAAACATGACTTACCTTCAGGGTGCATTTATTCTTACAATAGCTAATCTTCTCACTGGTATTTTATCATTTGTATATAGAATATTCTTATCTAAATCCATTGGTGCCGAAGGTATGGGGGTATATCAGCTTATAATTCCTCTTTATATGCTCTTTATAACATTGGTATCAGGAGGTTTAGCTACATCCATTTCTAAACTGGTTGCTGAAAATAAGGCAAAGGGTAACAATTTTAATGTGTTAAAGATTATAAAAGTATCCATTATAATGGCTGGATTATGGAGTATTACATGTAGTATTCTTATCGCTTTTAATGCAGATTTTCTTGCAAAAGAAATATTAAAGGATGATAGGACTCTATTTTCTATAATCATATTTTCTCCGGCTATAGTATTTATTGCTTTAGCTGCTGTTTTCAAAGGATACTTCTATGGAATTGAAAAGATAAAGATTCCTGCTGTAATAGATGTTTTTGAAAAGCTAATAAGATTGATTATTTTAATTGCAATGACAAATTACTTCATCGATTTTGGTATTGAATATGTATGTGCTGGAGCCATGTTTGCCATGGTTTCCGGAGAAATTTTGAGTTTGATGCTGCTCTATATAGCATATAGAAGAAAAAAGATACCATTGATTAATAAAATGAAAACAGATTCCACACTGTTCATTATGAATAATATATTAATGATTGTAATCCCTTTATCCTTAAGTGGTGCAATCAACACTATTATGGATATGCTTGATGCTGCATTAATTCCAACCCAATTGATCAAAGCAGGTTTTTCAAAACCAGCTTCGTTATCTATTTATGGACAGCTAACCGGAATGATATTGCCGTTAATATATTTCCCTATGATAATAATTGGTTCCCTATCAACTACTCTAATACCATCTGCTGCCTATTCATACGCTTCCAGCAATTGGATAGCATTAAACAAGAAATGTAATGATTCACTGACTATAGCTTCCATAATAGGTTTAACTGCCACAATAGCTTTTATGATGTATCCAAGGGAGTTGTGTGAAGTATTATTCAACTGCCCGGATGCTGAAAAACTTCTGTTTTGGTGTTCCATATCTTGTGTTTTAGAATATTGGCTTTTTGTTCTAATGGCCATTATGAACGGCATAGGCCTTCAAAAAAAAGTTATGGAATCAACTATTCTTAATATCTTGATCATGGTAACATGTATAGTGGTCTTTATACCTATACCTAAAATAAATATTTATGGTTATGTTTTAGGTTTCGCCATAAGCACCCTGGCTGTAGTTCTCCGTTGTTTAAAGGTTATTGCAAGAAAAACACCTATAAGGATTGATTATAAAAGGTGTATAATAAAACCTATTATTTGTTCGATACCCATGTTAGCTTTTATAGGATTTTTTAACAGTTATCTCGTATCAAATACAAATTTTAAATACAACATGATATTATCATATATAATAGGATTCATAATATATTTATTGATGCTGTTAATCACTGGAACCATAAAGC
>JAAYMO010000187.1 GCA_012521375.1 Clostridiales bacterium | reverse complement strand
TAAATACTATTTGATTTTCGAAGCCATAACCCATGCCTAAAACAAATGGTGCTAGCAATATTATAAAATATGAAAGATATTGTTTATTCCACGGTCGCTTTAGGTATCTAATGAATGTTGTTACTAAGCATATTCCAATACGAATTGTAAAAGCTAATAACGTCACTATACCTCCCATCAAAGCAAAAGTTACAGACATGCTTTCGGGATTCCACTTACCTTTCCATACACTAATCAAATTTTCAATATCTGGTAAAATTCCAATCCCCACTATCTCCATCGAAACACCAACATTCGCCGCTCCATAACCTAAAAGAAAAGCTGGGAGATTCAAAAATAGAGCTTTAGGTATTAGCTTAAAATACGTTAGATGCCTTTGAGTTCCAGGAGATTGATCCGTAAAAATATCATTTATAAAATTAAATATCCCTTTAAAAAACATTGAAATTGATAAATTATTACACGCGAATAGAATAAATAATAAAACAATAGTTAATATAATAGCAAATAAAATTGATTTAATATGCATTACGGTATAATAATATTTACATGTCAGCTTATTTTTAACATTAATTTGAGATATATTACCAAGAAAACACCCTAAAAACTCTGATATAAAAATAATTATACTTACAATAACTGTTCCTAATATGGCCGTTCGTGACAGAGATAAGGGTAGAGATAGCAACAGCACACAGCTTACCCATAAGCGATGTTTGCCTATAAAAATATCAGACAGCAGATTATAAGTAAGCCAACCTAAAACAATTAAAGGAGTCACCATACCAGGATCCCAAGAAAAACCAGTTGCTCGGTACAAATCGAAGGGGATACCTAAAAAACCGCCTCCAATGATATTAATAAAAGTGTGTTTAACATCCATATTTAGAATATCTTCAAATATAAGTTTATTAATAGGAATACGAAAGATAGTAAACATGATATGCTCAACGATCATCCACATGACTGTAACTATACATCCAGCAATAAAACCTTTTAGAAGCGCACGTACACGAACTTGCCATCCTTTAGTATCAAAATATATATATGCTAAAAATAAAGTAACAATTATAAACAAACGAGCAAATGGAACCAAGAAAGTTGATAACCGTGGTATATATCCCAAATGATAAACTGTAATAACACCTCCAATAGGCCAAAATATAGCTAGAGCGTATAATACTAATATTATAATTAACGATATATTCACACATTTGCTATTATTCCATCTTTTATCTAATGATATTTTTAGAAAGATCGAAGCAAACACTAGTAGATTACATACTTCCACTAACTGAATACTTATTGAAAATAAATCAATATAGGGAACAAAAATAAGGCATGAAAATCCCCACATAAACCATAGCAATAGATCTATTTTTTTATATATATTTGTATTCTTATTATTTATAATCATTACTAGAAACCTCTATAGTAACATAATATCTTTAAAATAATCAACTATACCTTTAATAATATATATTCCATTTTTCCCAGACTGTATTGATCTTAAAATACGACTTGGTATATAAAAAAACCAAAACAAAATTATCGTCACCCAATTTTTTACATTTTTATTAACGAAATATGGTCTATTTCTAGTTATATAATAAAGCGATAAAGGAGAAAGTCTTCCAGCACTGCTTCCTTCTTTATGATAAATTATACTATGCGGAGTATACATTAAAATATAGCCATAATTTTGAACTCTATAACAATAATCAACACCTTCCACATATAAAAAATAATACTCGTCTAACAACCCCACTTGCCTAAAAACATTGGATTTAACAAACCATAAACATCCTGTCAAAAAACTTACAGGTGTGGGTTCGTTAAATCTGTTGTCGGTAAAGTGATAGCCACTCCCTCTAATTAAACTTATTTTTCCACCAGCAAAAGCTACTGAATCAGGCCTATCATAGTAAAAAATCTTTCCCCCAACCATTCCAACTTTCTCATTATTACTAGCGACTTCAATCAGATGTTCTATAAAATCACACGACACCACAGTATCATTATTTAAAAGCAAAATATAATCTGCATTTTTACTTAAGGAGTACTTGATCCCAACATTATTACCTCCAGAAAACCCCAAATTTTCATTCGACCTTATTAACACTAATCTCTGGTTAGGAGCCTTGTCGGCTATAATATTTTCTTTTTCCCAGGATCCGCCAGTCTCGGCAATATTTCTTTCATACTCGATATAGCATACCGGTTTACTGTTGGCATTATATTTAGCAAATTCAGATTCTATCCTTATATCTCCAGAACACCATTTTTTTATATACTCAAGCGATCCATTGGTAGAGCCATTATCTACCAGAACAACTTGATAATTAGGGTAAGATATATTTTGTAAAGACTCCAGACATTCTATCGTATCCTTCCAACCATTATAATTAACTATTACGATAAACACCGATGGAAAATCCATCCTACACCACCTTATGTCTTTAAATCAATATCTATCATTGAAAAATAAAGACTGACTCCCCTATCTCCTCATGCCTTATTTCATCGACCTCTTCGCTCCTGTTCCAGCCCATAAAGAGTTTGTCGGGGTAGTTTAAGACCATACCTCTGGTGGTCTTTGATACGTTTTTGTAGCCGTGAACGACTCCGGGAGGAACGACCACGGTCAGGGGGTTGTCTTCTCCTGCGAAAAACTTCATGCAGTTGCCGTAAGTTTTGCTGTCGCGCCTGTTGTCCCAAAGCTTTACCATGAAGTTGCCGGGGCCTATGAATGAAAATATGTCAGTTTGAGCCTTGTGTTCGTG
>JAAYMO010000021.1 GCA_012521375.1 Clostridiales bacterium | reverse complement strand
TTAAAGGCTCTAATTTTCGTGGTTCTAAGTCCTACTTCTTCTACAGTGCCTCCAGCAGATCCTATAGTCACATAATCTCCTACCGCATACTGATCTTCAAATAATATAAAAAACCCTGAAATCACATCTTTAACCAGGTTTTGGGCTCCAAATCCTATGGCCAAACCTCCTAATCCTGCTGCTGCAAGTATGGATTCAGTAGGAATGTTTAACACATTGAGTATAGAAATAAACATAATAATATATATGGTATAACGTACAATACTTCTCATCAAGCCTGAAAGTGTGTTAGATTTTTTTTCATCCATTTTTAATTTTGGAGAAAGTTTAAAAAAATTATTTATTAACTTATTTATTATAACATTCACAATTCGCCAAAATATTATAATAAATATTATTTTTAATATTACATAAAGATAAGTATCCATAGAATCAGCCATACCAATAATATTAGCAATTTTACCTTCAATTTCTTTCACTTCTCCACCTCCCTGATATTTTAAACTTAACATAATTGTAGATTATTGCTCTCATTTTAACACAAAAATTAACATTATTCCAATAATACAATACATAAATATTGTTTTTTACAACTAAAACAGAACCAAGCTTATTAAATTATTAAACCGATAGATGTCATCTATCGGTTTAATAATTTCGCATATGGAAACATTATCTATTGATATAATATTATCCTATATTAATTACTTTCCCTGCACTATTCATTTTTTCAACAATTGTATACATATTGCCTATAATACCTACTTTCAACTTTTCTTTCAATCCATAAAAATCTAAGCAAGTTCCACAACTTATTATCTCTGTTCCTCCGTCTACTAGCTTTTCCAAATTATCCAATACATCTGAACCTTCAGTAGTCAGCTTTACTCCGGCATTAAGAAACATTATGACCTTTGGCATAGGATAAGATTCGGTTAAAGCATACAGATAACTCTTCATGAGTACTTTTCCTAATTCATCATTTCCGGCTCCTAATTTATCATTTGTTATTACGATTGCTATTTCATTCCCCTCTGCTTCAACAACCTTTATGTTTCCATTAGTTTTCTCTATAGATATATAAAAGCAATTATCTTTTTCTTCAATCTCATATTTTAAATTCAAATTAGAAACCAATCTTATTACATTCTCTTTTGCTGTAACATTATCAACTATTGAAACAATTATATCATCATCTAAGTCTTCCAATGCTTTTTTTGTTCTTATGACAGGTTCTGGACATTTTAAACCCCTCAGATCTATTTCCCTCATCTTAAATCCTCCTCCTTATAGGGATACTCCTGTTATTATTCTAAACTTTTTTACATTTTTAAAGAAACATTATAGATATAATAAATCATTTATACTCTATTAATAGATTTTATCTATATAAACTGTAAATTCTATATACCCTATTGCCAGGCTTAAATTTTAAATGAGTATTTCTCATAAAATTTAAACTTATATTAAATATATTAATTTATATTTTAATATATATTAATATATTTTATTACAATATTGACTTTTTGAAGGAATAATATAAAATTTAATTAAATACATATAGTAATTTTTATCAGGAGATGATCTAATGAAGAAAGAAGTACCGGGCATATGTCCTATTTGCTCTGGTAAGCTGCAAGTACAAAAAATAAATTGCAATAATTGCGGCATCTCAATAGAAGGAGATTTCCAACTATGTAAGTTCTGCATGCTTTCCAAGGAACAAAAAGAATTTGCAGATATTTTTATAAAGAACAGAGGAAATATAAAAGAGATTGAAAAAGAAATGGGGATTTCATATCCCACTGTTAAAAATAAGCTCGAAAGTCTTATCGAGACTCTTGGCTACAAAAGTAAGCCTAAGGATGAGAACTATAGGAAAAATGTGCTACAAAGATTGTACGACGGTGATATAACGACAGAAGAGGCCATTGAACTATTGAATGAATAGGAGGTTATTATCCAGTGGATGAAAAAATGATGATCCTTAAAATGTTGGAGGAAGGCAAAATAAACTCAGAAGAAGCTATAAAACTACTTGAATCTTTAGAAAGAACCGATCATTCTGGTTATAAAGCATCAAAGAACAGCAAAGATGAGCAAACAGATTCAACCACTAAGTTTAATGATACAATAAATAAGTTTAGTAAAAAAGCTGAGGAATTCGCTGATAAGTTTGGCCCTGATTTTGTTGAAAAAGTTGAAAACATAAGCAATGATTTTGCAAATGCTGCAGTAAAATTTGCTGATAAAATTGTTAGCTACATAAACTCAACTTTTAATAATACTGATATTTACAAAACCTTAGATAAACAATATTGCTTTCCTGTTAAAGAAAATACCAAGTTTGTAATTAGGACACAAAACATTGCAATAAAAACCCATGAAACAAATAAATCTGAAATTATAATGGATTTTAAATTAAAATTTCTATTTGAAAATACCGATATTGATGAATTGATAACTCTAAAAGATGAAAATGGTGTAATATATTTTAACACAAATTTTCCCATTAGAACTTGGGGTGCTCTTGAAATATATATTCCAAAAAACATAAATGTAGTAGATATACAAACTAGCAATTCTAAATGCTGCTTAAATAATTTCTTGGGTGATACATTAAATTGCACTACATCTAATGGCAAAATAGAGATCACATCATGCAACACTCGTTCTCTCATAGCTAGAACAAATAACGGCAAGATTAAAACAGAGGATTCAAAATCCAATGAAGCTGAATTTTTTACATCAAACAGCAGTATAGAGTTTAATAAGTCTTGTTTTGATAAGCTTAAATCCTTTACAAGCAATGGCAGCATTAATCTAAACAACTTCGACTCCATAGAGGAAGTAGAAGCTAAATATTTGCTACAAACTTCAAATGGAAAAGTATCTATTGGCCTTAGTAAAAACAATAATTCCAGCTGTAAAATATACGCCAGCACCTCTTTAGGAAATATAAATATTTCAAAATTAGATTCTTCTTATTTGATAGATAAAGATAAAGGAAATATTCAGGCAGAGGCGATAATACAAAGCAAAGATTATGATACCTCCGAAAAAAGAATATATATAGAAGCTTCCACTTCTAATTCATCGATATATATAATTGGTGATTAGTTGTTTCTCCTTAATACCTTCATGAGCAACACTAAGCCAAAAATTATTAAGGCAATAGGTACTATATAACTATAATACTGAAATACTACGACATTTATGATTCCTAAGCTAAAACCGAAAAACAAAATACCAAGTATATTAAGAATTGTTCCTACTACTAATGCCCAGCTACTTTCCTCATAAAAGGCAATAAAGTATATTAAATAAAAAGCAAATCCTAGCAATATGAAGTAGCTGGGCCAAAGCTTAGCTGAGTTAAAATTTTTCATTAGAAAAAGATAACCTGCCAGTGAAATTAAAATAGAACCGGGGAAAACAAAGAAGGAAACTTTCTTTGCGTAATATAAGCAAAGAAATAGAATACCTAAAGCAAACAATATTATCTCTTCAGATGCTCTAAATCTATAAATTCCCATATTATTTAAAACTGATAATACTCCATATATTGTTCCTATAACTCCAAGTATAAGAAATATGTTTTGTTTATTAATATACCATAAATAAAGCAAAAATAAGCCGCCAAACAGAGCAATTGTATTACCTTGTAAAATTTTCATATTTTTTAATATAGACGATAACCCAATCAATATCAAAAAAATTCCCAACGTCTTTTGCCTTCTATTCATATAATCACCTCTATTTCAAAATATATTGGTAACGGAATTCAATATCCAATTAAAAATAAAATTATAATCATAGAAATATCTTGATAGCAACGAATCTTCCATAGAGCTATACAGAAAACTAAATTTTTCTATAGATGCCAAAGGTATTAACATAGCAAATAAAAACAAAATTATCAGTATTCCATTGGCCAAACCTAATATAGCTCCGAAACTATGGTTGTAAATACTTAAAACAGGAAGACTAAATACCTCTTTCAATAATGCTTCAAGTAAACCTATGCAAATTCTTGCTCCAATAAACACAATAAATATGGCAATACAATTTATTATGACTAAGACTACGAACTGATATATATTGTTAAATCCTTTATCAGCAGGAAATACAAAAGAAAATGCCTCAATGACTTTATTGTTTTCAATAATATTTATCAAAAATTTCTCTATAGATGTTTTTTCTAATAACAGCTTAGCTAATGAACCATAATATTTTTTCCCTATAATAATTGCTACTATAAATCCACCTGCACTAAATATGCCATGTATGAAGCCTTTTACAGCTCCTCTTAATACACCTATGGTTATTACCGCTAGGATTGTATAGTCTAACCAATTCACCAGACCACCTTCTTTAGTACCTAAGTTTTTGAAGTTTTCTGTTTGATACTATATATACTTGAGAATCATCACCTATATAGGCTCTGTTTATATCAATATTGGATTCGTAAAAAGCCTTTATATTGCCTTGTCTTGAGAATAATGTGACAGTATTTTTATCATAAACTAAAAAGTCTTTCTTGCCTGCAAAAATACCTTCTATATTGCTTTTGATTGCTGCTGTTCCGATTTCTTTTAAATTAAAATCAAAGACATTTATATCAAAATATCCTTGATTTTTTTCCATTATCACCACTAGCTCATCATTTATTGCAACCTTTCCCAACGGGTTATTAACCTTAATTTCATTAATTAATCTTCCGTCACCTCTGTATTTCATAATTGAATTATCGCATATTGTAACTAATTCCCCTTTTTCATTATATTTCAATACAGGAATTAAGATGTCTACAAAATCCTGAGCCCATATTATTTCTCCCTTATTGTTATAAGTAGCTAATTTTGTAACTATTCTGTTTGTAGAAATATCCATCAAGGATAGTGTAAAATATTTATTACTAAACCCGTCAAAGGATACAACTTGAGCATTGCTTATGTAACCATGACAGAGCTTGACGCCCTTTAAATTAAAAATATCAAAATAATTACTATTTTCATCCTTATACTGAATCAAAATCAATCCTTTATCAGAACAGAATATATCTGATGCAGGAACCACTAATTCGTATTGCCATAACAACTCTCCAGCTCTTGATATAGCTGCCATTCCTTTATTATCTATAATTACTACAATATCATTTCCACATTCAATAATATTAGAAATAGTGCCTTCAAGTCTCATACTCCATAATATGGTTCCTTCCATATTTTTAGCCCTGATATTTGAATTTTCACCCTCTACCATAATATCTGAACCATTATAGATCACACTATTATTGGATATAGGTATTAACTCCTTGTCTATCTCTAACTTTTTAATATCACCTAAAAACAATTTGCTTTCAAAAAAGCCGTTTTTAAATGCCCCTAATATAATTATAGCTAATACTGTAACAATCAATGTTAATAATGAGATTGTTCTTTTTTTAGCCATGATTCTGACCCCCGCTATTATGTACCATATAATAAACCCAAGATCTCTATAAATTGATTATATCATTTTATATGGTTTTTATCATTTTTATATTGTATTCTATGGCATAATTTTGGAAATACTTTTATTGAATACAATATAAGGAGTACTTGATATGAACTTGTTTGAAAGATCTGTTGATGTTACTAAACCATTTCCCTTTATTTACTTTACAACTTATTTCGAAGAAGTATTTAAAAGAAATTTTGATTCTAGCTATTCTGACACTGTAATATTTTGCATCGGAACTGATAGATCCACTGGAGACTGTTTGGGACCCTTAGTAGGATACAAACTAAAAAATATGAGATTAAAAAACGTGCATGTTTTCGGCTCTTTAGACGAGCCTGTTCATGCAAAAAATTTAGAAATGTATTTAAATCAATTATCGGAATTTCCTAAGCCTTTTGTCATTGCTATTGATGCATGTTTAGGTAAAATTGATAGAGTTGGTTATATTAGCATAAAAGAAGGGCCTCTTACCCCTGGCGCTGGAGTTAACAAAAAGTTGCCTTCTGTAGGCAATATAAGCATCACAGGAATTGTAAACGTAAGCGGCTTTATGGAAATAGCTGTGCTTCAAAATACAAGGTTAAGCTTAGTCATGAACTTGGCCAATGTGATTTCTGGAGGAATCAGATATAATCTATGGAAATTTTTTGGTCCAAACCCATCCTTCACAACAAACATCGATGCAAATATAAACTATATGCAAGAAACCTGAACCAGAATATGATTTTATCACAGTAAGTACGGTAGTTGTCTATTAGGTGAGTTTTGTTTGTTTTAAAACAAGGGGCTATAAGTTTTTCTATTCAATATACTAATAATTTCATCTATGGTTTTGTTTTCTGCGTTTATTAATAAAGCACCTGTAACTCCAGCACCATAATTGCTTACGTTAGTAACTTGAGGAGAATTATTGACTTGAAAATAAGGATGATTGTCTTTATCCTTATATATTATTGCATCTGCTACACCATCTTCTCCTATATAAAAGCATTTATATCCTCTTTCTTCAAGTTGATGTTTTAAACTTTCAAGTCCCTTCTCAACTGCAATAATCATAATACCACCTCAAAATTATTATCTCTTTTATGAGGTGGTATTATACTATCTCTTAGTTTTTAAACATCTATCTAAAACCATTTCTTCTTCCACAGATAATGGATATCTAGATTTTCCATTCTCTATGGGCTTGGCATAGGTTACTGTCTCATTTCTTCCATAAATCGATGTTATTATTACCCCATTATCATAATTATCCAGCATGGCAATTGAATAACTAAGATCAGAACCTGTGTCTGAAAAAGCATTATATCTTATAATGTTGACTTTTTGAATACATCTATCAGTTTGTTCTTTCAGATGAATAAGATCTTTGCTTAGCACATCCACCCTTTCCGTAGCAATATCTACGCTTGACATATAATCTCTAAGCAATTGTTCAAGGTTTTTGCTGTCTCCCTTCATCATTCTTTTGTATTTTCTTTTTAATCTAGACAAACTGATAGTTAATGTTATAATCCATGCAAACATAATTAAAATCGCTGTTAATAATACTAAAAATCCTAATTCATTCTCTATAATATAAAGAAAATAATCTAGCAGCATTTTGTATTACCCCATCCTTTAGTTTTTCATTAATGTTTCACGTGAAACCTTAGAACCTGAGCTCTTGTATTTCAAGAGTTTTTGTCTTCCCGCCTACAAATATTCTTATATCGTGGCTATTATCTGTATATACATAAATATTGCTTGGACTATCCATAAAATATCCTTGCTCTATTTTAAAACTATTCTTATTCAGTCTATTCTTAGCCAGATTTTTCATATAGTACACCAAAGAACCGTTGGATGTGCCTGTTGCAGATTCCTCATCTATACCTACAGCAGGTGCAAAGTTTCTACAGGCAAAATCAGAATCTGACTCTAATGTTTCACGTGAAACAACATGAGCTCCTACTATACCTTTTCTTTTGCAAAAATTAATCATCTTCTCTTTTATAATACTCATTTCTTTCAAAATATTTAAACTAGCCACTTCAATTATTGCATCTTTAAGCCCCGTTGAAATAATGGATATCCTTCCATTTACATCAGGTATTATTTCTTCTTCTTTTAAACTGGTTATATCTAATATTTCATCAATTGATGCATATCCAACTATCTCAGGCTTTTTCATCTCAATATAAAAAATACCTTCTCTTTTAACAACCTTTAAGCTGCCTGCTTTTGTCGAATGATAGAATTCATTTCCTTTCAAGCGCCCCAGCTCGTCCAGTATATTAAAAGATGCCAGTGCTGCATGACCGCAAATGTCCACCTCCTCCATAGGAGTAAAATATCTGATTACAAAATTATTATCTTTTGATTCTTGAATTGAGATAAAAGCGGTCTCTGAGAGATTGTTCATCTTTGCAATGTTTTTCATTTCATTATCGCAAAGACTAACATCATCTAATACAACTGCAGCTTTATTTCCCCCGCCTATTTTTGAAACAAAGGAACTCAAAATATATTGTTTCATGAAAACCTCTCCATAAGCAAAATTTTGGGTTTTAATGATTTTTTATCATGGCTAATGTTTTTATATTATAACATTCGGAAAAATTGCTCTAAAAGCAAATAAAAGAGTCATCATTTCTCTATTATTGATATTATTTTGTCTAAATCATCAATACCATAATATTCAATTTCTATTTTTCCTTTCTTCCTGCCATGTGTTATTGTCACTTTTGTTCCTAAAGCGTTTCTCAATCTTTCTTCTAAATCTGAAATCTCTGCAGATTTTGTTTTTGTTTTCCTTGTTCTCTTCTTCTCTCTTGTCAATTTCTCAACCTGTCTTACATTTAAATTTTCTTTGATTATTCTATCAGCAATTTCAATTTTCTTTTTATCATCCTCAATCGCTAATAGAGCCCTGGCATGTCCAGCTGTTATTTTCCCTGCTATTAAATAATCAACAATCTCAGTTGGTAAATTTAATAATCTTATTGAATTTGTTATGGCAGATCTGCTTTTACCAATTCTTTTTCCGATTTCTTCTTGCGATAATGAATATTCATCTATTAAGACCTTGTATGCATTTGCTTCTTCTATTGGATTCAAATCTTCCCTCTGCAAGTTTTCAATAAGGGCAATTTCTAATAATTGTTCATCAGTATAATCCTTCACCACCACAGGAACCGTTTTTAATCCAGCAAGCCTTGCAGCCCTCCATCTTCTTTCACCAGCAACAATCTGATAAATACTCCCGTCTTTTCTAACAATAATAGGCTGGACAATACCATGTTCCTTTATTGATTGCGCAAGGTTCATCAATCCTTCTTCGTCAAACTGTTTTCTCGGCTGATTATCATTGGCTTCAATATCAGTTATCTTTAATTCCATCACACTTTCCTGTTTTTCTTCCTTATATTCAGGAATTAAAGCGCTTAAACCCTTGCCTAAAGCTTTTTTAGCCATCATACCGCCTCCTCTGACAATTCAATAAATTCTTCAGCCAGCTCTAGATATGCCTCAGCTCCTTTAGACTTGGGGTCATAGGATATTATTGGTAGTCCATGGCTCGGCGCTTCAGCTAATCGCACATTTCTTGGAATCAATGTCCTATATACTTTTCCTTTAAAATATTTTTTAACTTCTTCCACCACTTGAATTGACAAGTTTGTCCTTCCATCAAACATACTTAGCACTACGCCTTCTATCTCCAAATCTTTGTTCAAATTTCTTTTTACCAGTGTATATGTATTCATTAACTGGCTTACACCTTCTAAAGCATAATACTCGCATTGTATAGGAATCAAAACACTGTCAACAGCAGATAGAGCATTTACTGATAAAAGGCCTAAAGAAGGAGGGCAGTCAACAAATATGTAGTCAAAACTCTCCTTTATTTCTGATATGATATCTCTTAGCTTTAATTCTCTTTCCTTAAATGTTGTCAATTCTATCTCTGCACCGGCTAGCTGAACACTGGCAGGAATTAAATATAAACCTTTTTGTTGGGTAGGCTGTACACATTCCTTTGCAGGTACATTGTTTATTAATGCATCATAAATTGTATATTTTAAATTATTCTTATCAAATCCAATGCCACTTGTTGTATTCCCTTGTGGATCAATATCTATCATTAAAACTTTTTTGCCGAGGCTGGCAAGACATGCTGATAGATTAATAACTGTTGTAGTTTTCCCTACGCCTCCTTTTTGATTAAATACTGCAATTGATTTCCGCATCTTCCCACCTCACCTTCTTCATATAATATATTAATACAAAGTTATAATATATTAAAGTGTAAATGAATATTATAATAGAAAGATTTATAAAGGTGATATTTTTATGTATAGGAAAATATATTCAAAATCCATTTGTTTAGGTTTATCATGGGGAATTTTTGCATGGATAGATTTTTTCAAACATAACGATATGCCATCATTGATTGGTTCCGTACCCGTATTTTTATCCTTAGGCATTGGAAAAGCAATTCTAAATGAAAACATAGTCCCTTATGATAAGAATTTTTTTATTCTTTCTATACTTTGCGGTGGTTTCATAGGTTTTATAATAGGATATATTTTTAAAACCATCATATCAATAATTCAGGAGGATTAGAATGATAAAGGTAATTATTTCCACTTTCATATTAGTTTTTATAGCAGAGCTTGGTGATAAAACCCAATTTCAAACTATGATTTTAACAGCAAAAAATAATTCGCCAGTTCCAGTATTTATCGGAGCCGCTTTAGCTTTAGTTTGTTCTTCAATATTAGGGGTTTTTGCCGGTATGTATATAACAAAATACGTGCCCCCCAACTACATACAATACGCTGCAGGAGTTTTATTCATAATAATGGGTTTATTGACTATTCTTAATAAAATATAAGGTGCCAAAGCTTCTTCTATGCTTTTGGCACCTTAATACTTATCTCTATGTAATCTCCCTTATCCTCTTGATTATATTGTATATTAAAACCTGTCTTTAAAATTTGTTTATATGTATTCTTTATAGTATTTACATAAATTTTATAATTTATTTTTCCTTTAATCTTTTTTTCAGAAGAAGCAACGTCCTTAGTTGCTGCTATTTCATCCAGCAACTTTTCTATCATTTCTTCTGTTTTCTTCACATTTAAAGATTTTTTTACAATATTCTTTATTACCTTATGTTGCAGTTTTTCATCCGGCAGTTTCAATAATGCTCTTGCATGCCTTTCTGTTAAATTGTGTTTTAAAATTTCATTCTTTACACTTTGGGAAAGTCTCAGCAATCGTAACTTATTTGCTATTGTGGACTGGTTTTTTCCTACTTTTTTTGATAATTCTTCCTGTGTCAGCCCATGATCATGAATCAAGTTATAATAACCTTCAGCTTCATCCAAAAAATTTAAATCTTCCCTTTGTAGATTTTCTATAAGTGCTATAATTGCAGAATCTTGCTCGACAACTTCCACCACCATAGCAGGTATTTCCTTCATGCCTGCTTTTCTGGCAGCTCTCAATCTTCTTTCTCCGGCAATAAGCTCATAGCCATCTTCCCCAATTTTCCTTACGCTGATAGGTTGCAAAACACCATAAGCTTTTATAGATTCAGAAAGCTCGTCCAAAGATAAATTATCAAAACTCTTTCGAGGTTGATATGGATTAGGTGCTATATTATCAATAGGAATATTTGTTATTGTTTTTATTTCTTTCAATTTAATCATCCCCTTTACATTTAAAAGGGGAATTATAAATTCCCCACATCTTACGGATTGCTTAAGTATTAATTCTCCATATTTTTTTCTGTTCCTTCTTAAATAGCTAAACTTTTGCCTTTCAAATTCAGTCAAATATTCATTGGTTTCTACTAATAGTTCCTTATTTTATTGGTTTTGATGATGGTTTTCCTGGCTTTCTTGGATATTTTGTCGGAGTACTTCTTATCTTTTTTATAAAAATAATAAAATGTTTAATATCACTATAGGGCAATATATTTTCTTCAACCTTATCTAATTTTCCCCCTAAAACTTCTATTGCCTTTTCGGCTTCATCAAGTTCTTCTTTATAGGAGGGACCTTTCTGACACAAAAAATAACCTTCTTCTTTTACAAATGGAAGACAATACTCTAGTAAAACATTTAGTGGGGCAACTGCTCTTGATAATGCTATATCATACATCTCTCTATATTCTTTTTTTTGGCCGTATTCTTCTGCCCTGCCGTGAATTATTTCAATATTCTTTAGCGATAACTTAATGGCGACTTCTTCTAAATAGACTGTTCTTTTTTTTAATGAATCCAACAAAGTCATATTTATATCATCTTTCAAAATCTTTATTACCATTCCAGGAAATCCTGCACCGGTACCTATATCAATTATTTTATCTCCTTTTTTAATCATCTGACTGCTAAGGCATGTTGCAGAATCTATATAGTGCTTTATAAATATTTCTTTTTCATCGGTTATGGAAGTAAGGTTTATTTTTTCATTCCATTGAAGCATAATTTCCTTTAAGGCTAAAAGCTTATTCAGTTTTTCTTCATCTACACTTATATCCAATTGTTTTAATCCATTGATTAACAAATCAATATTGTTCATATACTATCTCCTTTTTAACTGCTCCAAATAGACCATAAGCACAGAAATATCCGCAGGAGAAACCCCAGATATTCTAGAGGCTTGACCAATATTTACAGGCCTTATTTCAGAAAGTTTTTGTATAGCTTCTGATGATAAGCCTCTAATATTTTTATAATCAATATTCTCCGGTATTCTTTTTCCTTCCAGTTTTTTAAATTGCTCAACTTGTGCCAGTTGCTTTTTTATATACCCTTCGTATTTTATTTGTATCTCCAATTCTTCTGCTTCTTCTTCCGTAAGTTCTGGCATTTCATCATCTATCTCAACAAGAAAACGATACTTTATTTCAGGCCTCTTTATCAAATCATATAAAGATATGCCGCTTTTTATATCTGCACTTTTATATTTTCTTAAAAATTCATTTACTTTTTCATTGGCTCCTATAGTCTTTTTCTTTAGCCTTTCAATTTCTTTTTCGATATTTTGTTTCTTTTGAATAAACCTTTTATATCTTTCCTCAGTCACAAGACCGATATCATAGCCTATCTGTGTAAGTCGCAAATCTGCATTATCCTGCCTCAGTATCAGCCGGTATTCTGCTCTAGAAGTCATCATTCTATATGGTTCCTCTGTTCCTTTGGTAACTAAATCATCTATGAGCACACCTATATAAGCTTCTGATCTATCTAAAATTAATGGCTCTTTACCCTTTAACTTTAAAACTGCATTTATGCCTGCTATCAAACCTTGAGCTGCGGCTTCTTCATAACCTGAACTTCCATTGATCTGCCCTGCAAAGAATAATCCGTCTATATGTTTTGCCTCTAAACTGAGTTTTAAATCTTTTGGATTTATACAATCGTAGTCTATGGCGTAGCCTGTTCTCATCATTTCACAATTTTCCAATCCCTTTACTGATCTCAGCATGTCAATCTGAACATCTTCTGGTAAACTTGAAGACATACCTTGTACATACATCTCTTTAGTATTTAACCCTTCTGGCTCTATAAAAATTTGATGACTTTCCCTTTCTGGAAAATTAACAATCTTTGTTTCAATAGAAGGACAATATCTTGGACCCACGCCTTCAACTCCACCAGTATATAATGGAGACCTGTCAATATTATCCCTTATAATTTTATGGGTTATTTCGTTTGTATAAGTTAGATAACAACTATTTTGCCTAATCTCAATATTATCCGTCATGAAGGAAAAATATTTCATTTTTTCATCTCCAGGCTGTTCAATCATCTTGCTAAAATCCACAGATTTTGCATCTATTCTTGCTGGAGTTCCGGTCTTAAACCTTCTCAATTCAAATCCGAGATTCTTTAAGCATTGAGATAGCTTTTTAGCAGGAAATAATCCATTGGGACCGCTTTCATAGCTAACCTCTCCTATAACCACTTTCCCATTTAAATAGACACCGGTGGCTACTATTACAGCTTTACAATCATATCTAGCTCCTAAGTTAGTTATTACTCCTGTTACTTTATTGTTTTCTGTTAGTATTTCCACTATTTCTGTTTGTTTTATATATAAATTTTCTTGATTCTCAAGAACTTCTTTCATTCGATCAGAGTATTTCTTTTTATCGGCTTGAGCTCTAAAAGCTCGTACTGCAGGCCCTTTTTTTGTATTAAGAGTCCTGATTTGTATCATTGTATGATCAATATTTACTCCCATCTCTCCGCCTAAAGCATCTATTTCCCTTATCAAATTTCCTTTTGCAGGACCACCTAAAGATGGGTTGCATGCCATGGCTGCAATACTATCAAGGTTTATTGCCGTAACAAGAGTCTTCATTCCCAATCTTGCACATGCTAAAGCTGCTTCAGAGCCTGCATGGCCTGCTCCTATCACTATTACATCATATTCACCTGCATAATATTCCATATAATCACCCGCTCTATTTCCCTATACAAAATCTACTGAATATTTCCGTTATAATATCCTCTTCTACCGTATCTCCAGTTATACTGCCTAGGAAATTCCATGCATCCTTTAAGTCAACTGAAATAAGGTCAACAGGTATTCCTATATCTATAGCCTCCAAAGCTCTTTCTATACTTTCTAAAGCTCCATCAATTAAAGATTTATGTCTAACATTTGAAACTACCACATTGGATTTACTTCTTATATTTCCGCTGTATACAGAATCATAAATGGCTTTCTCTAATAAATCAATACCTATTTTATCTTTCACTGAAATCTTGATTATATTAGTCTTATCAAATAATTTCTCTATTTCATCTAAATCTGCTTTAATACCAGCATCTATTTTGTTAGCAGCAACAATGACCTTTTTATCCTTTATCAAGTTTGCTATGGTTATATCTTCATGAGTTAAATCTTCAGATGCATCTATTATAAAGATAACTAAATCTGCTTTCTCCAATACATCCTTAGTCCTCTCCACTCCAATCTTCTCTACCACATCTTCCGTCTCTCTCAACCCAGCAGTATCGATGAGTTTAATCAATATACCTTTAATATTCAGGTACTCTTCTATAATATCTCTAGTGGTTCCTGGTATATCCGTCACTATGGCTCTGTTTTCTTTTAACAAAAAATTCAATAATGATGACTTACCTACATTAGGTCTTCCAATTATCGCTGTACTCAAGCCTTCCCTGTGTATTTTCCCTTCATAGTAAGAATCTTGAAGCTCTTTTAGCATTGATTTAGCTTTCATTCCATTATTCTTTAAATTATCTGCTGTAATCTCCTCAATATCATGTTCGGGAAAATCCACTGCAGCTTCAATATGTGCCAACATAGAAAGTAGTATATCCATAACAGCTTTCACTTTATGAGATAACTGGCCTTGTAATTGATTCATTGCATTATTTAAACCTTCATCGGTTTTTGCAGTAATAATATCTATCACTGCTTCAGATTGAGCCAGATCTATTCTTCCATTTAAGAAACCTCTTTTTGTAAACTCGCCTGGTTCTGCCATACGAGCTCCCTTTTTCAATACCAGCTCCATAATTTTTCTTATGGAAATTATACCTCCGTGACAATGTATTTCTACTACATCTTCTCCTGTATAG
Organism: Clostridiales bacterium; assembly: GCA_012521375.1. Classification (GTDB taxonomy): domain Bacteria; phylum Bacillota; class Clostridia; order Lutisporales; family Lutisporaceae; genus Lutispora. The sequence continues at coordinate 22,987 of JAAYMO010000021.1, read as the reverse complement.
GAATAAGGTGCCCTCATGATAACAGCAAGAACTTCGTCTACTTTATTATCTTCTTCATCGTATATAAATCCATAATACATAAATCTTGATCGCATTTCTTCAGTATTTTTAGCCTTTTTCCCTCTAAAGATCTTTCCTAATATTTCTTGAGATTTACTTCCGCTTAATCTTACTATACCTATTCCTGCTTCTCCTGGCGCAGTTCCTACAGCTGCAATAGTATCATCCAGCATCCTATCACCTCAATCTAATATGATAAACCCAGTATTTTCATACTGGGTTACTTGCAAGCAATAATAACCTTTCTATTTGGCTCTTCCCCTTCACTATATGTAAATACTCCAGGGTGATTTTGCAAAGTAGAATGTATTATCCTTCTTTCATAGGGATTCATCGGCTCCAGTTCAATTTTCTTTCTTGACCTTTCAACTTTATCTGCTAAACGGTTAGCAAGCCTTATCAGAGTTTCCTCCCTTTTTTTCCTATAGTTTGCCGTATCCAAAATTATCCTGACATATCCATCCTTGCCTCTATTTTTGTTAACAACCAAGCTTGTAAGATATTGCAAAGCGTCTAATGTTTGACCTCTTTTGCCTATTACAATTCCCATCCTCGGTCCTATAAGATTTATATAAAGACCTGTTTCTGTATATTTTATCTTTATCTCCGCTTTTATATCCATGGAATCAAGCACTTCTCTTAAAAATCTGTAAGCAATTTCTTTTTCTTTTTTTTTATCTTCTGCACTATCCTTCTTTATCAGCTCTTTTATCTCATCTTTTTTTTCTTCTTCTTTAACACATACTTTTACCTTTGCGGGTTTGCCTCCTATTAATCCAAATAAACCTTTGCTAGGCTGCTCCAAAACCTCTATATCTACCTTATCCTTGGTCAAATTCAGGTCCTTCAAAGCTAGATCAACGGCCTCTTCTATTGTTTTAGCGGATCTCTCAACGCATTTCATCTATTTTTCGCCTCCCTTACTGCCTAGCGCCTTACCTTTCATTAAATATTGTTGAATAATAGTGAATATATTACCTACTACCCAGTATAAAGCAATTCCTGAAGGGAATTTAATTGTAAAATAACCTATCATCAACGGCATTACAATATTCATAGTTTTCATGGAAGAATCTACATTTCCTTTTGTAGTAAGCATTGCAGTTTGTAAATAAGTGGTGCCTGCTGCTAAAATAGGAAGAATATACATTTTATCTGGTTTACCCAAATCAGCAAGCCACCAAAAACCTTTAGCTATTGCATCGAATTCTTCAGGGGTAAATACAAATTTGGTAGGATTATGTAAAACACCAAACAAAGCTATTATTATAGGAATCTGGATTAGAGCTGGTAAGCAGCCTGAAGCTGGGTTATAATTGTGTTCTTTGTATAAATTCATTAACTCTTGGTTCATCTTTTCCGGGTTATTCTTATACTTTGTTTGTATCTCTTTCATTTTTGGGTTTAACTCATTCATTTTCTTTGTTGATTGGGTTTGTTTAATGTTTATTGGCAACAAAAGTATTCTAGTGAGAATTGTAAACAAAATTATGGAATATCCATAATTCCCTGTAAAATCGAATATTATCCTTAGTAAGGCACCGAAAGGTCTTGAAATTACATCTAACAAAAAATCTCCCCCTAATTATTTAGTCTAGGTTTACAATATTAAAATGATTGCTAATAGAATTCAGAACTATTAAATAAATTTTAACATATTCATGGCACTGGATCATACCCTCCCGGATTAAATGGATGACATTTCATCATCCTCTTTATTCCCATAATTATTCCTTTTATACTTCCATATTTTTTTACTGCTTCAATTGTATAATTAGAACAACTGGGAATAAAACGACATTTGCCGGGGCTTATGGGAGATATAACCACTTGGTACAATTTTATAAAAAAAACAATAACATACTTCACTTTTTTACATCTTCCTTAAAGAGCCTTGCTCTCTTCAAAGCATTTATCATTTCTTTTTCGATCCCATAATAATCTGCCTCACTGCTCTTAGGCCTTGCTGCAAAGACTAAAAGATATCCCTTTTTTATTTTTCCGCTAAGCTTTCTATAATTTTCTTTCATCAATCTTTTAACACGATTCCTTTTAACGCTTTTACCAATCTTTTTACTTACAGAAAAACCTACTTTGTTGATATCTTCGTCACCCTTTAAAACATATAGCACTAGACAGCTCTCTGCATAATACTTTCCATAAGAATATACCTTTTTAAACAAATAACTTTTCTTTATTCTTTCGGAGTCTTTCATACTCATCCTCCATACCGGGGCACGTAGAGAAAAAGGCCACAATAAGCGGCCTTATACTGTTAATCTCTTTCTACCTTTTCTTCTTCTTCTTTTTAGAACTTGTCTACCACTCAATGTTCTCATTCTTGCTCTAAAACCATGAACTCTCTTACGTTGTTTAACCTTTGGTTGATATGTTCTTTTCACTGCTACACCCCCTAGTGGATACGATTATATGAGCATGCACAAAGCATAATATGCCACCATACAATAAAATTATATATATATTAATATTTACTGTCAAGAAATATAAAATAAATCTTACGTAACAATAGGAAATAATAAAAAGATTTTTTGCTGTGGATAACTTTTGAAATTCAATTGAATTCTCCTTCTTAATTTGTTAATATTAGTTTACAACTGTGTATAACTTCAAGTTTTATTTCATTATACACAAATTGTGTATAAATTTGTGTATAACTAATATATTTTGTGTATTATTTTTATAATTACAGTCAATAATCTAATAAAATCAATTAAGTTTTTCGGTGGAAAATGTTAATATTTTTTTGCCCAATTTGTGGACAAATAATTCTACATTTTTATATTAACATATTATCAATATTTTATTCACAATAATTTGCACAACTTGTAATTTATTGTGTACACATAAGTAAGAATCATAAGGAGGATTGAAATGAACTCCCAGAAGAACGAAATATGGGATAAAACCCTAGATATTATCAAAGTTGAGTTAACAGAAGTAAGCTTTAATACTTGGCTTAAATCCATAACTCCCTTAATGATAAAAGATAATACCATATTATTACATGTTCCTGATGATTTTACCAAAGGAATCATAGAAACAAGATATGCTACTCTTATAAAAAATGCTTTGAAACAAGTTACTTCTAAGTATATGGATTTAAAATTTACACTTAACAAAGATGATACGGATACGGAAAACAACGATATATCCACAGGTAAAAGAGAAGGGGAAGAAGTATCAAATACTTCCTTAAATCCCAGATATACTTTTGATACCTTTGTCATAGGAAACAGTAATAGATTAGCTCATGCAGCTTCCGTTGCAGTAGCCGAATCACCTGCAAAAGCTTATAACCCACTATTTATATACGGAGGAGTAGGATTAGGAAAGACTCACCTTATGCATGCCATAGGTCATTACGTTCTAAGCCAAAACAAAAAAACCAAAGTTGTATATGTATCTTCAGAAACTTTTACAAATGAGTTGATTAATTCAATACGAGATGACAGAAATATTGAATTCAGAAACAAATATAGAAATATCGATATACTTCTTATCGATGATATTCAATTTATTGCTGGCAAAGAAAGAACTCAAGAAGAATTTTTCCACACCTTCAACTCTTTATATGAAGCAAATAAACAAATTATTATTTCAAGCGATAGACCGCCAAAAGAGATTCCTACTCTTGAGGACAGGCTCAGATCCAGATTTGAATGGGGATTAATCGCAGATATACAACCTCCGGATCTGGAAACTAGAATAGCCATTCTAAAGAAAAAAGCTAAGCTTGAAAATCTTGTAGTACCAGATGAAGTGTTGATTTATATTGCTAAAAAAATATTATCAAATATAAGGGAATTGGAAGGAGCTTTAATAAGGATAGTTGCATATTCTTCGTTGACTAACAGGGAAATAAATGAAGAATTAGCTATTGAAGCATTGAAAGATATAATATCTAATACAAAACCTAAATTTATAACTCCGGACCTTATCAAAGAAAAAGTAGCAGAATTTTTCAATATTAAAATAGAAGACTTTACTGCAAAAAAAAGAACAAAATCAATCGTATATCCAAGGCAAATAGCTATGTATCTTTGTAGAGAGTTAACAGACTTATCTCTTCCAAAAATAGGTGAAGAATTTGGTAGAGATCATACTACAATCCTACACGCATATGATAAGATATCGTCTGACTTGGAAATAGACCCGGAATTGAAAAATATTATCAATGACCTTACAAAAAAAATTGAAAGCTCTTAATAAGTTGTTTATAAGCTGATAATATAATGTAGATATTTAAATTGGCAGAATATTATATTTTTTAATATGCACTTTTTATTTCTCATTTTTCAACAGAATATCAACAAACAAAAAGTAATTATATGGCTTTTGTTTTAACTTTTTAACAAATTAACAGGACCTACTACTATTACTAATAATATTATTTATATTAATTATTAAATAAAAAGATAATGGGGGTTATCCACAAATGAGAATTATAACAAACAAATCCGATTTACTCGAATGTATAAATATAGTTCAGAAATCTGTACCTTCGAAAACAACTCTTCCTATTTTAGAAGGTATTCTTTTTCAAGCAAAAAATGGAAAACTTACACTGATTTCAACAGATCTTGAAATGGGTATAGAAACCACTTTAGATGTAGATGTTATAGAACAGGGTAAAACAGTTATTTCGGCTAAATTAATTGGAGAAATAGTTAGAAAGTTGCCAGATTCGGACGTTGAAATAGAAACTAAAGATAATTTTGTTTACATAAAGAGTGAAAATTCTCAAGCCAAGGTTTTATCTTTATCTGCGGAAGAATTTCCTGAACTACCTAATGTTGGAAGAGAACAAGGTATAAGTTTAACAAATTCAACTTTTAAAGAAATGATAAAGCAGACTATTTTTGCAGTTTCCAATGATGAGATAAGACCAATACTAACGGGTGTACTTATGGAAGTAGATGGAAGTACTGTAACTATGGTAGCATTAGATGGATTTAGAATGGCTGTAAGAGTTGCAAGCGCTCTAAATGACCAAAATTTTAAAGCGGTAATCCCGGGCAAGACCTTGTTAGAAATATCAAAAATATTAGATGAAAGTGAAGATCCTGTAAATATTTTTATATCAAGGAATCAAATATTATTCCACATCGGTAATACTACTGTTGTTTCAAGACTTCTAGAAGGAGAATTTATAAACTATAAACAGCTTCTTCCTACAGAATACAAGACTAAGATTACAATAAATAAAAATAATTTTATGAATGCATGTGATAGAGCTGCTTTATTTGCTAGAGAATCCAATAATAGTATAAAATTAGAAATATATGAAGATACAATGAGTATTAAATCCAACAGTGAACATGGAGATGTACATGAAGAAATAAGTATTTCGAAGACTGGAGAAGATATTGAAATAGCATTTAATCCCAGATATTTGATGGATGCTCTAAAAGTAATAAACAATGATGAGATAACTGTAGAGTTCACAACCAGTGTAAGTCCGAGTATTATAAAGCCATTAAAGGATCAAGAATTTTTATATTTGGTTTTACCGGTACGCAGAAGATAGAAGAAGGTGAATGGTTTGTTTGAAGTAAATATAAAAACAGAATATATAAAACTGGATCAATTTCTTAAATTTACAGGTTTGGTTAATACAGGGGGAGAAGCAAAAAATGTCATTCAAGAGGGTAGAGTTTTAGTAAATGGAAATGTGGAAAAATCAAGAGGGAAGAAGTTAAAAGTTAATGATGTAATTGAGTTTGACGGAAGTAAGTATAAGATAGTCTAACTGTCAGGGAGTGCTTTTATTGAATATAGAAAGTATTTTTTTGCTAAATTTTAGAAATTATGGAGAACAATATATAGAATTACATCCAGGCCTGAATATTTTTTATGGTGATAATGCCCAAGGAAAAACAAATATAATTGAGGCAGTTTATTTACTTACAATGGGAAAATCTCACAGAACAAACAGATACAATGAACTAGTTAAATTTGATGAAAACACTGCCCGAGTTTCCATCAAATTTACAAAAAATAATTATAAATATGATATTGATTATGTATTGAAAAGGAATAAAAGCAAACAGATAAAAATCAATGGAACCAGGTTGAATAAATTAAGCGATATAATAGGCAACCTAAATTCTGTGATTTTTTCTCCTGATCATATAAAAATAATAAAAGATGGTCCCTCAGAAAGAAGAAAGTTTATTGATTCACTACTATCTCAAGCAAAACCAAAATATTATTATTGTTTAAACCAATATCTAAAAGTTTTGTCTCAGAGAAATTTTTTGTTATCCAGCGATAAAAACAATAAATCAATAGAAAAAGTTTTAGATGTATGGGATAATCAATTAGTGGAATACGGTTCCAGGCTGATAAAAGAAAGGCAATTATTTACAAAAATTATCGATAAAAAAGCAAGAGAGATAAATAAAGAATTATCCGGAGGTAAAGAAAATCTAAAGATTAAATATCTGTCTTTTATAAGTGATGATAAGGATATAAAAGATATTAAAGAGGAATTTTATAAAAAATTATTAGAATCCAGATCCTTGGATATGAGAAGGAGCTTTACCAATTATGGACCTCACAGAGATGAATTGATTATTTATATAAATGATAAAGAAGTTAGAAATTACGGTTCTCAAGGTCAGCAAAGGTCTGTTCTTTTATCTTTGAAACTTTCAGAAGTAGAATATATTAAAGATGAAAAAGGTTCATGGCCAATTCTATTGCTGGATGATGTTTTTTCCGAACTGGATAAAACAAGGCAGAGTTTTTTAATTTCATTTATAAAAAATGTTCAGGTTATACTTACTTGCACAGATTTTGAAAGTTTACATCTAGTAAATGATGTAAATTATAGTGTTTATAATGTAAGAAATGGAAAAGTATACAGAAAGTAATTAAAAGGTTATAATAAGTGGAGGGATCTTATTGATGTTTATTCATCTTGGCGGAGATGTAGTGGTTCCTGCTAAGGATATAATTGCCATAATGGATGTAAAATCTAGTGGCATTTCTCATAAAACTAAAGAGTTTCTTAAAACAGCAGATGATGAAGGTTTTATTGTAAAAATTTCACAAGACGAACCAAAGTCTTTTATACTTACTGAAAGAGATAATAAAACAGTTATTTATTTATCTCCCATATCATCTGTTACTCTTTTTAAGAGATCAAACTTTCTAGATGATGTTTCATTGAAGTAGATATTACAGGGGGAATGTATATGGCAGAAAAAAAGCAAAATCAGAAATATGAAGCTGAACAAATACAGGTGCTAGAAGGTCTTGAAGCGGTAAGAAAAAGACCTGGAATGTATATAGGCAGCACAGGAGCTAAAGGCCTTCATCACCTGGTATGGGAAGTCGTTGATAACAGTATAGACGAAGCTATAGTCGGTGCATGTAAAAATATTAAAGTGATAATTCATAAAGATAATTCTGTCACTAATATAGATGATGGTAGAGGCTTTCCAGTAGGAATGCATCCAAAACTAAAAAAACCAGCAGTTGAAGTAGCTTTAACAGTTCTTCATGCAGGAAGTAAGTTTGGAGGCGGAGGATACAAAGTATCAGGAGGTTTGCATGGTGTAGGGGTATCTGTTGTAAATGCTCTTTCAGAATATCTGGAAGTAGAAGTAAAAAGGGAAGGTAAAATATTTTATCAAAGATTCGAAAGAGGAAAGGCTGTAACTGAGCTTAAAGTTATAGGTGAATCTAACTCAACAGGAACTAAGATAACATTTAAACCTGATTCAAAGATATTTGATGAATTAGAATATAGTTTTGATGTATTAGAACATAGACTAAGAGAAATGGCCTTTCTAAATAAAGGGATTAAGATAACTCTGGTAGATGAAAGAACAGATACAGAAAAAGTTTATCAATATGAAGGAGGATTAATATCCTTTGTAAAATTCTTAAATAAGAACAAGCAACCACTTCATCAAGAACCACTATATATTTCTTCAAAAAAAGATGATATCATTGTCGAGGCAGCTCTACAGTATAACGACAGCTATAATGAAAATTTATATAGTTTTGCAAACAATATAAATACCATGGAAGGCGGTACTCATGCCATCGGTTTTAAAAATGCAGTAACAAGAGCAATAAATGATTATGCTAGAAAGTATAAATTTTTAAAAGAAAATGAATCTAATCTTTTAGGTGAAGATGCAAGAGAAGGTTTGACTTCAGTATTAAGCATAAAAATTCCAGATCCTCAATTCGAGGGACAGACTAAAACTAAACTGGGAAACCCTGAGGTTAGAGGTGCAGTTGAAGGTGTAGTATTTGAAGCTTTAGAAGCATTTTTAGAAGAGAATCCATCATTAGCTAAAACTATTATAGAAAAAGCTTTAACAGCCTCTAGAGCCAGAGAAGCAGCAAGGAAAGCAAGAGAATTGACAAGGAGGAAATCTGCTCTAGAAAGTACTACATTACCGGGAAAATTAGCAGATTGTTCTGAAAAAGATCCTACATTATGTGAAATATATATTGTAGAGGGTGATTCTGCAGGAGGTTCTGCTAAACAGGGAAGAGACAGAAGATTTCAAGCAGTTCTACCTTTAAGAGGAAAGATATTGAACGTTGAGAAAGCTAGATTAGACAGAATATTGTCCAGTGAAACTATAAGATCAATGGTAACTGCTTTCGGTGCTGGAATAAGTGATGATTTTAATATTGAAAAGATGAGATATGGGAAGATAATATTGATGACAGACGCAGACGTAGACGGTGCTCATATAAGGACATTGCTGCTTACATTTTTTTATAGATATATGAGGCCTTTGCTGGAAGCAGGGTATGTATATATAGCTCAGCCTCCATTATACAGGGTGAGGAAATCAGGAAGAGGAAAAGCAAAGGATTATTATGCTTATAATGATGATGAACTCGAAAAAATTCTAAAAGAAGTAGGTAGGGATAATATCAATATTCAGCGATATAAAGGTCTTGGAGAGATGAATCCAGATCAGCTATGGGATACTACTATGAATCCTGAGACCAGAACCATGTTTAAAGTAACTTTGGAGGATGCAGTGGCAGCAGATGATATATTTACAGTTCTTATGGGAGATAAGGTAGAACCAAGAAGAGAATTCATAGAAGAAAACGCTAAATATGTTAGAAATTTAGATATATGATGTAGGTTTCTGTTTCATACAGAAACCTTTTCCTTTATTTTTTTGCTAAAAAGCATTAAACTTAAGTAAAGATAATTTTTTATATGGAGGTTATAATTATGACCTATGATAGTTCAGATGTTGCTAAAGCTTCTATCAGTATGGCTATATCTACAAGAACTTCAGAAGAAGCTTTGATTAAGGAATTAAAAAAGAAAAATATTCATGCAGCAGCAGTGGATATAGGAGGAGATTTTAATACTTCAATTCCTAAAATTATTGAAAGAGCAGTAGTAGCTGCAAAGAGAAGTGGTATAATAAAAGAATGTCATGTCCACGAAGGAGCTGTAGCCGGCGCAACAAGAGAAGCATTGATGCAAATAGGCATGAAAGCAAGCGGCTATAACATAGGAGGAAAAATAGGTATTGCTAGATCCGGAGAACATTTAAGTATATGTATATTTATGAGTATGGGATTATTATATCTAAATGATGTAGTAATAGGACTGGCTCATAGAGCAATTCCTGATTTGTAATATTATTGTAACAATAAATGATTGACAAATTTTAAATTATAATATAAAATCATATTCATATTTTATTCATAAGTATTATATAACCATATACAGTTTTTAAAGCATAATTAAGTATGCAAAATGTAGATTTGTAGAATGGTAGTAATCAGTATTACTCAGAAAAAAACTGGCTATCAAGGTCAGTTTTTATAACTAAAAATAATATATCATAATTGGAGGATGGTAGTATGGTAGTAAAACAAAAATCTTCAATTCTTTTTGTAGTTCTTTTATTGATTTTTTCACTGCTAGTTGGATGCAGTAGTCAAACTGTGACAGGAAAAGATCAAAATTCAGAATCTACAACTCAATCAAACAAACCCGTAGAAATAGGAATAACCCAAATAGTTGAACATCCGGCTTTGGATTCTGCAAGACAAGGCTTTATTGATGCATTGGCTTCAAAAGGCTTGAATGATGGTGAAAATATTAAAATAGATTTCCAAAATGCCCAGGGTGATATTCCTACAGCTCAAACCATTGCTCAGAATTTCGTAAATAGCAAAAAAGATATGATATTTGCTATTGCAACACCTGCAGCCCAGGCAGCATTTAATGCAACAAAAGACATACCCATATTGATAACAGCTGTCACTGATCCAGTAGATGCAGGTTTGGCAGAATCATTGGAGAAGCCAGGTACTAATGTTACAGGAACTAGCGATGCAGCTCCTATGGATAAGCAATTTGAGCTTCTTAAGAAATTGGTACCTGATGCAAAAAATGTAGGAATAATATACAATACCAGCGAGAGAAATTCTGAAATTCAATTGGAAATGGCAAAAGAGCTTTCTAAAAAATACGGCCTTGAAATAATATCCAGCGGTGTTACAAGTACCAATGAAGTACCACAAGTTCTTGATTCTATTATTGATAAGATTCAGGTTCTTTATGTTCCAACAGATAATATGATAGCTTCATCCATGGCAATTATATCTGAAAAGTGTATAGCAAAAAATGTACCTGTCATTGGTGCCGAAAAAGGCCAGGTTGAAAATGGCGCACTTGCTACTGAAGGAATAGATTACTATAAATTAGGTTACCAAACAGGCCTTATGGCTTTTGAAGTATTGAATGGGGCAAAACCCTCTGATATGCCTATAGAAACATTAAAGGATACAACCCTTACCATAAACGCAGATGTAGCAGAAAAACTAAACTTAGCAATTCCTGACGATATTATGAACAGAGCAGAAGTCATAAGGGATGGTGCGTCAAAATGATAGGGGTGTTAGAGCAGGGATTTATCTTTTGTATTATGGCTTTGGGAGTATATATAACATTTAAGATATTAAATTTCCCTGATATGTCTGTAGATGGCACTTTTCCATTAGGTGCTTCTGTTACAGCAATACTTTTGTTAAAGGGCATCAATCCATGGTTAGCTTGCATTATTTCTATTATCGCAGGAATGATTGGAGGCTTGATTACAGGAGTATTGCATGTAAAGTTTAAAATACCAAATCTCCTATCAGGTATATTGATAATGTTGGCTTTGTATTCTGTTAACCTTAGGATAATGGGAAAAGCAAATACACCTTTTTTCAATGAAAGGACTATTTTTTCATCCAATATGCCTCCTTTGCTTGTGGTAGTAGTATTAGGTTTTTTTGTCAAATTATTATTGGATATAATATTTAAAACAAAGTTTGGCTTTATATTAAAAGCCACTGGAGATAATCCAAATATGGTTACATCTTTGGGTATTGATATCGGTTTGATAAAAATATTAGGGATAATGATGGCTAATGGTCTAGTTGCTTTATCAGGATCTGTAATGGCCCAATATCAACGATTTTCCGATGTTGGCATGGGCACAGGAGTTTTGATTATGGGTTTAGCTTCTATAATAATGGGTGAATCCATATTAAGAGCTTTGCCTATTAAATTTGGAACTTCTTGTGCAATATTAGGTTCTCTGCTTTATAAAGGCAGCATAGCTGCTGCCTTAAAAGCAGGATTACCTGCTACTGATTTAAGACTTATAACATCGGTTATAGTTATTACAGCCCTGACAATATATAATGGAGGCATTAACATAAGATTTAAAAAGAGGTTACATTTAGGAGGTGTGAAAGCTGTTACAAATTCAAAATCTGCATAAAACATTTAACAAAGATACAGTAAATGAAAATAAATTATTTGAAGGCTTATTCCTAAATGTAAAAAAGGGCGATTATATAACTATTATAGGGAGCAACGGTGCAGGAAAATCCACCCTATTAAATATAATATCCGGCAGTGTGGATTGTGATGAAGGTTTAATAAAACTTAATGGAGAGGAAATAACCAATACTCCTGAATATAAGATAAGCAAATTGGTTGGGAGAGTTTTTCAAGATCCTAAAATGGCTACATCACCTTCTATGACTGTACTGGAAAATATGTCTATGGCTTTAAATAAGAATAGAAGATTTGGTTTTTCATGGGGTATTGAAAAAAATAAAATAAATTATATAAAACAATGTCTGTCAATATTAGGTCTAGGCTTAGAAGATAAACTAGATATTAAAGTAGGCCTTTTATCAGGAGGTCAAAGGCAAGCCTTGGCATTATTGATGGCTACAATGACAAATCCTTGTCTATTATTGTTAGATGAGCATATGGCGGCTTTAGACCCTAAGACTTCTGAGATAATTGCTCAATTGACAGATAAAATAATTAAAGAAAAAAATATAACTACTCTTATGGTAACCCATAACCTAAAAAAGGCTATAGAAATGGGAAACAGACTTATAATGCTGTATAGAGGGGAAATAGTTCTTGATATAGAAGGTAAAGATAAGGATTCTTTAACACCGGAAAAGCTTATGTCATTATTCCGTAAAAAAGAAACATCGGATATTTTTAGCGACCGCCTAGTATTTGCATAAAAAAATAGTTGACATATTATATTTATGGTACTATACTATTATTCAAGTGAATATTTATTCTATCCAGAGAGGTGGAGGGACTGGCCCAATGAAACCCGACAACCGGCATTCTCATCTGAATGCAGCGGTGTCAATTCCAGCAGCTTAGGCTGAAAGATAAGAGAGGCATAATCCCTCTTTTATCTTTGAGGGATTTTTTATTTCTGTTGTAAAGCTAGGAGGCATAAAGATGATAAAAATTGAGGGTCTATACAAAACGTTTTGGGGAAATGAAGGTGATGTAGAAGCATTAAAAAATATAAATCTCAGAATAGAAAAGGGAGATATATTTGGCATAATGGGATTAAGCGGAGCAGGAAAATCAACGCTTATAAGATGTATTAACAGACTTGAGGAACCTACTAAAGGGAGAATCTATATTGATGGTAAAGATATAACAAAGCTTGATAAAAATGAACTGAGGGATATGAGAAGAAATATAGGTATGATATTTCAACATTTTAATTTGTTGAGTAGAAAAAATTGCAGAGAAAACATAGCTTTTCCCTTAAAAATTATGAAATATGATAAAAACAAAATAGAAAAAAGAGTAGATGAGTTATTAGAAATTGTAGATCTTAAGGACAAAAAAACAGCTTATCCAAGCCAATTAAGTGGTGGACAGAAGCAAAGGGTAGCTATAGCTAGAGCATTGGCTACCAATCCTAAAATATTACTTTGCGATGAAGCTACTTCAGCTTTAGATCCTAATACAACATTATCTATACTTGAATTATTAAAAAATATAAACAAAAAATTAGGAATTACCATTGTGATGATAACCCATCAGATGGAGGTAATAAAGCAAGTATGTAATAAAGTGGCAGTAATATCTGATGGAAGCATTATAGAAGAGGGAAACACCTATGAAGTGTTTTCAAAGCCTTCCCATAAAGTTACAAAAAGCTTTATTCAAGATGTTTCTTTAAATTTAGATAAGAGCTACATGGACAATCCTGATAATACAACAATTATAAGAATTACATTTTTAGATGAAAAAGCAAAAGAGCCATTGATATACAAGACCATAAAAAAATTTGACATAGAAATAAATATTCTTTCCGGAAAAATGAGCAGCATACAAGAAAGGACTTATGGAAACCTGGTTGTTGGACTGAGGGGAGATGAGAAAAAAGTTGAAGAAGCAATAGATTATCTTAAGAATCAAGGTATTATAGTGGAGGAGTTGAAGTTAAATGGAAGTATTAATTGAATCCATAAAAAAAGTAGCTTTACTGATACCTGTACCATTATTTGAAACTCTATATATGGTTTTAGCATCTACATTGTTTTCTGTAATATTAGGGTTGCCCTTAGGTATCATAACGGCAATATCTGAAGAAGGCCATATTTGGGAAAGAAGGGGATTAAATAGAATATTAAATGGTTTGGTAAATATTACCAGATCCTTTCCCTTTATTATATTGATGATAGCCGTATTTCCTCTTACAAAGCTGATTGTAGGCAAGAGGATCGGTACCACTGCAGCAATAGTGCCTTTGACAATAGCAGCGATACCTTTTGTAGCAAGACTTGTAGAAACAGCTATTAAGGAGATAAGCCCAGGTATAATAGAAGCAGCTTTATCTATGGGTGCCGATATAAAGCAAATCATATTTAGAGTTTTAATACCTGAAGCACTTCCTTCCATAGCCTCAGGAATAACATTGACTATAATAAATCTTATTGGCTATTCAGCTATGGCAGGGGCTATCGGCGGCGGAGGTTTAGGAAATTTAGCCATTAGATACGGTTATCAAGGATTTCAAGAGGATGTGATGATAGGGACAGTAATAGTGCTCATACTGATGGTTCAAATAATACAAAGTATAGGAAGTAGGATATACAATAAATTAGTAAAATGATTTCAATCCTCCTCTTTATTAAGATAAAAAAATAAAAAAAACAATAAAAAGAAAGGAAGTAATTGGACATGAAAAAGATTGTATCATTATTTTTAGCAGTGGCTTTATTTAGTGCATTGTTAGTAGGCTGTTCAACAGAACAACCAGCAACATCACCACAAGAAACTACAAATGGAGAAGAAAAAACAGAAACAGTTATAAAGGTAGGGGCAACACCTGTACCTCATGCTGAAATACTAGAAGTTGTTAAAGACTTATTAGAAGAAAAGGGAATAAAACTTGAAATAGTAGTGTTTGACGATTATGTTCAACCAAACACTGCTTTAGCAGATGGGGAAATAGATGCTAACTTTTTCCAACATCAACCTTACTTAGATAATTTTAATGAAGAGAGAAGTTTAAATCTTATATCTTTAACTAAAGTTCACGTAGAACCTTTAGGATTATATTCCAGTAGTATTAAGAGTATTGATGAATTAAAAGATGGCAGCACCATAGCAATACCTAATGATGCTACAAATAACGCAAGATCTTTGTTATTGCTCCAATCAAACGGCATAATAAAGCTTAAAGACGGAGGCAGCATTACTTCTTCAGAAATGGATGTAGTAGAAAATCCCAAGAATATCAAATTTGAAGCTATTGAAGCTGCACAACTGCCCAGAGTATTAGATGATGTGGATGCGGCAGTAATAAATACAAACTTTGCAATTCCTGCTGGATTGAATCCTATTAAAGATGCATTGATAATAGAAGATGGTAATTCTCCTTATGCAAATATATTAGCTATAAGACAAGAAGATGAAAGTAGAGAAGATTTAAAAGAGCTGGTTGATGCACTAAATAGTGAACAAGTAAAAAAATTCATAGAAGAAAAATATGAAGGAGCTATAATTCCTGCATTCTAAACTATGACCAATCAAAACAAGAGTGCACAAAGCCAAAGGGTATTTAAAACCCTTTGGCTTTGTGCTTTTTTTTAAATGATAGGTTTGGCATTCTATTAGTGGTGATCAGTAAAAACATGGCATAAAATAAAATATTTTATAAAATAGTATATGTACATGCTTCAGAATATTGGCAATAATATAAAGGGATAATATTAAGAATTGGACAAAAATCTTTCATAGAGATATAATATTAGTATTATGGGTTAAAAAATAATTGCAATATTAAGGAAGAGGTGTATACTTTTGGAGAACATTCAAGGAAATATATTGCATGTTGATATAGAAGATGAGATGAAAAAATCCTTTATAGATTATGCAATGAGTGTAATTGTGCAGAGAGCCTTACCGGATGTAAGAGATGGACTAAAGCCAGTACATAGGCGAATACTCTATGCTATGCATTCTTTGGGCTTTACTTATGATAAGCCTCATAGAAAATCAGCAACTACCGTAGGTGAAGTGCTTGGAAAATATCATCCTCATGGGGATGCTGCAGTATATGATACTATGGTTAGGATGGCCCAGGATTTTTCATATAGATATCCTCTCATTGATGGCCATGGAAATTTTGGTTCAATAGATGGAGATGCAGCTGCTGCAATGCGTTATACTGAGGCTAGGATGTCGAAAATATCTATGGAATTGTTGAGGGACATCAATAAGGAAACTGTCGATTTTATGCCAAACTATGATGAGAGCCTGAAGGAACCGGTAGTTTTGCCTTCCAGATTTCCTAACCTATTGGTCAACGGAAGTAACGGAATTGCAGTCGGTATGGCCACCTCAATTCCTCCTCACAATTTAGGTGAAGTTATAGATGGAGCTATTGCGCTCATTGATAATCCTGAAATTGAATTGGATGAACTGATGAAATATATAAAAGCTCCTGATTTTCCTACAGGTGCTTTGATTATGGGCAGAGATGGTATTAAAAAAGCTTATGCTACTGGAAGAGGTAAAGTTTTAATAAGAGCTAAGGCTGAAATCGAAAGCATGTCGGGAAATAAGCAAAGGATTATAATTACCGAAATACCATATCAAGTGAATAAAGCAAATCTGATTGAAAAAATAGCTGATTTGGTAAAAGACAAAAAAATAGAAGGTATTTCAGACTTGAGAGATGAATCTGATAGAGAAGGCATGAGAATTGTAGTAGAGTTAAAGAGAGATGTCAATGCCAACATCATATTGAATCAGCTATATAAGCATACACAGTTACAAAGCTCTTTTAGTATAATAATGCTGGCTCTTCATCAGGGGCAACCGAAAGTCATGAATCTTAAGGAAATGTTAAAGCATTATATAGATCATCAGAAAGAAATAATTGTCAGAAGAACCCAATATGACCTGAATAAAGCTGAAGAAAGAGCTCATATTTTAGAGGGATTAAGAATTGCTTTAGATCATATAGATGAGATTATAAGCATACTAAGAGGTTCAAAAACAGTGCCTGAAGCTAAAGAGAAAATGATGAAAAGGTTTGGGCTGACTGATCCTCAGGCTACAGCCATAGCTGAAATGAGGCTTAAAGCTTTAACAGGTTTGGAAAGAAGCAAAATAGAGGATGAATATTTGTCTTTAATAAAAGATATTGAATATTATAAATCGATATTAGCCAGCGACCTAATGATATTCAATATTGTTAAAAATGAACTTCTTGAAATAAAGAAAACCTATGGAGATAAAAGAAGAAGCAAGATAACTCATTCTATCAAAGAATTTGATGAAGAAGACTTAATAGAAGAGGAAGAAGTAGCAGTAACCTTAACTCATTATGGTTATATAAAGAGGCTTCCTGCTGATACTTATAAGAGTCAAAGAAGGGGTGGAAAGGGAATTACGGCCCTTCAAACAAGAGAGGACGATTTTGTCGAACATTTATTTATAACTTCCACCCATAACTATCTGTTGTTCTTCACTAACAAAGGAAGAATGTATAGATTAAAAGCTTATGAAATCCCTGAAGCTGGAAGACAGGCAAAAGGTACTGCGCTGGTAAATCTTCTGCAGCTTGACAAAGGTGAAATGGTAAATGCGGTAATAACAATAAAAGGGTTTGAAGATGAAGGCTATCTAATTTTTATGACTAAAAATGGAATTATCAAGAAAACAGAATTAAAACAATATGATACCCAGAGAAGCACAGGACTCAACGCAATAACTTTAAAAGATGGGGATGAAGTTATCTCTGTAAAACTAACAAGGGGTACTTCAGAATTGATCGCTGTGACAAAGAATGGTTTAGCCATAAGATTTCTTGAAGAAGATGTAAGGAGCATGGGACGTACGGCTATGGGTGTCAAAGGTGTTAACTTAGGTAAAGATGATGATGTTATAGCAATGGATATTGTTGAAGAAAATGCCGATCTTCTTGTAATAAGTGAAAAAGGCTTTGGGAAGAGAACTCCTCTAGAAGAATATAGGGTACAACACCGAGGTGGCAAAGGAGTAATAACTTCAAAGATAACTAAAAAGACAGGCTGCTTGGTTGGGGCAAAAGTTATAAAAGATGACTGTGAGGTAATGCTCATCAGTGCCGAAGGAGTTATTATAAGGATGCACGTTAAAGACATATCACAAATGGGAAGAAGCACTCAAGGAGTCACCTTAATGAAATTAGCAGAAAATGACAGTGTCGTAACTTTAGCCAAAATAGTTCCTGAAGAAGAATGTTAATAAAAGAGGTTTTCGCTACTACAGCGAAAACCTCTTTGCATATTTTATACTTGCCATTTAGCCAAGACTTCAGTCATCCATTTTTTTATATCAATTTTATAGACTTCTTCCAATGCATTGTTTATAAGAACATCTTTTAATGTACCATAAGCATGTTTTTTTCCGTCATTTAACAAAATCACTTTATTTCCATACAGTTGAACCAAGTTTAAATCATGAAGAACTGCAACTACAGCTCTTTCATTTTGTTTTACCCATTCATTGATATATTGGAGGATTTCTATCTGATATTTTAAATCCAGGTGGTTGGTAGGCTCATCAAGCAGTATTATTTTTGGATCTTGAGCAAAAATTTTGGCTAGGAAGACTCTTTGCAGTTGGCCTCCTGATAGCTGATTGATTTTAGTATTTCTTATGCCCCATAAACCTAATCTTTCCATAGAATCATATATTATATCTTTATCAATGGATGACAGGCGCGGAACCATGCCATTCATATGGCAATACCTTCCCAAAGATACTGTTTCATATATGGTATATGGAAAGTATATAGAGTTCATTTGGGTCAACAAAGCAATTTTTTTGGCCAGTGTCTTTCTCTTTATATTTGAAATCTCTATTCCGTCAATCTTAATGCTGCCCCTGTAAGGTATAAGATTTGCCAGTGCTTTAAGCAAGGTTGACTTACCGCATCCATTGGGACCTATTATGCATAAATTAGAACCTGGCTCTATTTCGAATGATATATCTTTTATAATATCTTTGTTATTGTAACCACAAAATAAATTACTGACATTAAGCATTTAAACCACCTGTTTTTTGAAATATATATATGCAAAAAACGGAGCACCGATGAGAGCTGTAACTGCACTTACAGGAAGTTCTGAAGGTGCTATGATAGTTCTAGCTATAATATCTGAAACTACCATCAGCATACCTCCAAATATAGCTGACATCGGCAATACATATATATGTCTTGAACCAAAAAATTTTCTTGCAACATGAGGTGCTATAAGATCAACGAATCCTATAATGCCGCTTAAGGCTACAGCACTACCAGTCAGTATGGAAGAATAAATCATCAATCTGATTTTTATTTTTTCAGTTTCTACACCATTGGATTTAGCTTCATCTTCTCCAAAGGTAAGAAGGTCCATTTCCTTTGTATACTTGATAACTCCAATTATGCCAATAATGAAAAATATCAATGCAGCTCTTACATAACCCCAACCTCTTAGTGAGAAAGAACCCATCTGCCATAGCACGATACTCTCTATGTTCTCTCGATATAAAGAAGTAAGTATTAGCAAGGAAGCATTAATAAACAAGGAAAAAACCATACCAACCA
Source organism: Clostridiales bacterium (assembly GCA_012521375.1). Lineage (GTDB taxonomy): Bacteria > Bacillota > Clostridia > Lutisporales > Lutisporaceae > Lutispora. The sequence continues at coordinate 3,479 of JAAYMO010000021.1, read as the reverse complement.
GTATTATAGTGTTATTAGATAATCTTTCATCAACTTTCTTAGCAAAAGCTATAACTGCAAAAACTGTTACAAGGCCAGATATAAAGCCAAATAGAGGCAAGGTAATATTTCCAATAATGGGTATGCTTATGCCAAATACTATTACAAGACCAGCACAAAAAGATGAACCTGAAGAAACTCCTAAAGTATAAGGACTAGCAAGTGGATTTTTCAATATTGACTGAATAACAGTTCCACTGGCAGATAAAGCTGCTCCCACCAAAAATGCTAAAAAAACCCTTGGAAGTCTTAAATTCCATATAATAGATATACTATTGGGTTTTAATTCTTTTACTAAAGGAAGGTTAAATAATTTATAGAGTATAATATTAATAATGTCTGAAATTTTAATATCTACAGTGCCTATTAAAACAGCAGACAGCATTATGATGATGGTTACAGCTATAGTAAAAATTACCTTGCTTTTATTCATATAACTCCGGATAGATTGCATGTCCAATTTCTTTTATCGCATTTACTATATTTTGGGAAGGCCTTGAAGAAGAATTTGCATCTATATAGTGAACCTGATCAGTTGCTACTGCAGTTATGCTGTTCCAGCCATCACGGCTTTTTATTTCCTCAATAGGATTATCTATATAATTCACATTTGTGAGGATAACTTCCGGGTTTGCTTCTAATATTGCTTCACTGCTGATAGCTATTCCTTTTCCTTTATCTGCAAACACGTTATCTGCCCCTACTATTTCCAATATTTCTTGTAAAAATGAACCTTTTCCAAAGGTAAACAAATCAGGAGCAGGTGATATTTCAAAGTATACTCTTTTCTTTTCTGTAATTGTCTCACCAATTTTTCTGTAATTTTCGATTTCCTTTTTCATGTTCTCTATTATTTCAGTGGCTTTTTCTGAAGTCTTAGTAATTTCTCCAATAAAGATTATATCATCATATATTCCTTGAATACTGTCGCTGATCGGTACATATACTACTGTTATGCCGGATTCTTTTAATAATGAAAAAGGGTCTCTTCCGCCCATCTTATTTATTTCTGAAGCTATTATGATATCTGGATTCAGTTCGATTATAGTTTCTGCATCTGGGTTCATTAAATCAATAAATGTTACATCAGGGTTTATGCCTTCAACATCTTTGGAATAATTATCAACAGCTATTATTTTATCTTTTAAACCTAGCGCTACCAGTATTTCTGTGTTTGAAGGTATTGTGGAAATAATCCTATTTATCTTTTCGGGCAGTATTATATCATTTCCCTCTCTATCTTTGACTGTTGGTTGAGATGAATTGCATCCAGTTACAGCAAACATTAATATTATCGATAAAAGTATTAGTAAATTTCTATTCTTCATATACTTACCTCCATAACGCTTTATTAATTAGGTTAATAACGATAACAAGATTATTTAAATTTATAATTTTTGCTTATAAAATCAATTTCTTCTACATTCTCTTGAGCATTAATTTTAAGAGCCAGCAAAAAGAAATAATCAGATAGCAAGTTTGCAAAATCATAGAGGAGAGGATCTACTTTATTTCCCTTTGATTCGTATCTATGCATTAATCTTGCCAGTTTCAGGCATTTATTTCGTATGACATGGGAAAGAGTTGCTGAAACTGTTCCCTGAGGCAATACAAATCGCAGGTAATTATGATTTGTTTCTTCATGATATTTGAGGCTGATTTCATGAAGCCAGTTTAATTCATCTCTAGATACAGCGGTTTTAACGCGCAAAGAACTGTTCATGTGATAAACAAGTGTTGCCACTTTCGTTAATTCATCTTTTAGCTCCCTGTCGGTTACATGAGCTTTCAGCAACCCGATATGACATGCAATTTCATCGGTGCAAAATTCATAATCGGTTTTCAGATCCTCTGGATCATCATACATAAATGAATAAGCGCAAAAAATAGTTCCTTCTTTCATTTTTCATCACCCTTTTTAAATTTATTAAATTTGAGGGATTTTAAGAGAATTAAAAAGCGCACCACAAGGGTGCGCCTGATGAATTGCAGCGACATGCATGTATGACAAAGGATATACATATGAAATGCATAACCTTCAGCCTATATATCCCACCCTCAGAGGATATTGGCCAACCAGACTTAGGCAGGTCTCCCGGCTCCACTTCCTCCTACTCTCTTACCTTCCCGCTTGCGCAGTGGCATAATCAGATTTCGTCAGTGTTACGGTTACTGGGGTAGCTCGGTCTATCCGATTCCCTATTAAGTATTAAAACACCTAAGTCCTTATTTAATTGTAATTCAATTATATTTTTATAGTATTGCTTTGTCAACTTACTTTAGACTTGTTTTTAAAACATCTTCTAAATTTTCTCCAGATATGGTTAAACCATTTTCAGTATTTTTTACTTTGAAGAAGTCCACTAATAATATATTGTCATGCTTTTCAACACTTCCGCTTATACCAGGTATGATTATTATTTCTACATCCTCCTTGGTTTCTTCTGCAAGTTTGTCTAAATTCAATTTTTTTATAGCATCAATTGTAGGTTGAACATCATCTATATATTCTAATGTCATAAGATTATTAGAATAAAATTTTCTTTCTACTTTGTTGCCAGAGAAAGGTTCCTTGTTATTAAGAGCACTTAAAACTCTTCTAAGAGATTCATTGTTAAAATCCACGTTATATATGTATGAGAATTCTCTCATAGAGCAAAGGTCATTTAAAAAGCTCTCATTAACTTTTTCTTTTGATCTAATTGAATTCCAAAAAAATAACATTATTTCCAGACCGTTCAGATTTGTTTTGATACTTGCCATGTCAATCCTCCCATTTCTTGTTGAGTTTATATGTAAAAATAACTAATGCTTCAGTATTATTATAACACTTTCTATATATTTATCATTTACAATATAATTTTTTATCTATTAAAGAAAGAAAAACAAATAAAATAATTATTTGATTAATAATAAAAGAAGAATTCTATTCTATAGTTCAGAAAAACTTTGCATTTTATTAGAAATTGCTTGGAGCATTAATGACGGAGAATTAACGCTAAGGTAATTAACGCTTTCTTTTGCAATATAAAAATGATATTGACATAATATAAATGACAGGATGTAAAAAAAGAAACAAAAAAACAGGTTGACATAACACACAAAAGATGATAAGATAAACTTCCTGCTTCGGTGGGACACACATCACAGCGATGAAACAAAAGTCTAAAAACATATTGATAACATGCTTTAAATGGACTACATGAGTTTACTAAGGAACGATGCGTGAAAGAACAAACAGCAAAAAACATATTGACAGTTTGCTTAATGCGTGATAAGATATGAAAGTCGGCGCGATGCGCAGACAAAATACATGGACTTTGAAAACTAAACAGTACTAGTAGATGTAATTCTTTTGAGTAGGATTAAACTATGCTTGAATTAAGAACTAAGAACTAAGAGCTATGAATAAAAGTCATAGTTTATAGTTTAAAGATATT
>JAAYMO010000186.1 GCA_012521375.1 Clostridiales bacterium | reverse complement strand
GAGTATCTCAAAAGCTTCTGTAAAACCATTAGTGATGAGTATGTTTTTCCCTTTTATATTTACTCCTTTGCTTTCCATATATTCCATAAGAAAATCTATCAGTGGTTTGTATCCCTGTGCATAGCCATAGTTCAATATTTTATAGCTTTCTTTGGATATGATATTCAAAAAAGCTCTTTTAAAATCCTCTACAGGAAACAGTTCTGGATCAGGAGAAATGCTGCTCATAGGTATCATATCCTTTTCCCATACAGCCTCATGTTTTACAATATCCAAATTTCTTGCTTCCATTGCATAGCTATTTATCCTGCTAATCCAGTCCGTGGACCAACCAGAGCTTGAATTCACATTAATATCAGATACGAAAGCTCCCTTGCCTTTTATAATATTAATAAAACCATCATCAACTAATGATTCATAAGCAGAAATCACAGTATTTCTACTTACATTCAATGCTGAGGATAGCTCTCTTGTGGAAGGCAATCTTTCGCCTTTCTGGAGCATTCCTTTAGCTATCATGGTTCTGAAATAATTTTTTATCTGTATATATATAGGTTGTTCATTGTTTAATTGTATATTGTGAAACATTTTTTCACCTCAAAAAAATGGTAATAGTTATACTATTACCATTTTTACATACATAGATTAAAAAATAAAGATTATTGACTCCTTTCTTTTATAGAAAGCTCCACTATTCTATCCAATAACTCTGTAAAGCTTAAACCATAAGCCTTGGCACTTTTAGGAAAAAGGCTGTTTTTGGTTAAGCCAGGCAATGTATTAATCTCCAATACATATATATCGTCTTCTCCTATTATCATATCTACCCTTGCATATACACTGCATTTAAGATGATTCCAGCATTTCAAAGCCGCTTCCTCTACCTTATCTTTTATAGGCGAATCCAAATCAATTATTATTTCATCAGCTCCACCATCTGCATATTTGGAACTATAATCAAAAAAATCAGATTTAGGTCTTATGGATATTACAGGAAGAAGCTCTCCATCTAATATGCAGCAAGTTATTTCTTCTCCTTTTATATACTTTTCTATCATAACTTCATAATCCCATTTAAAAGCTTCAGTTATAGCTTCTTTTAGACCCTTTTCTTCATTAACAATAAATGTGGCAACACTAGAGCCTCCACTATTTGGCTTTACAACTACCGGATATCCAATTTTCTCAACCTTTTTTAAATCTAACTCATATATGCTTTTAATTATTAGCCATTGGGCAGTACTTACTCCTGCAGTTTTTAAAATACTTTTAGTTATGCTTTTATCCATACATATACCACTAGCAAGAGGGTTACAGCCTGAATAAGGTATATTCAATGTTTCCAAGACAGCCTGGACTATCCCATCCTCTCCAAACTTACCATGCAAAGCTAAAAAAGCAAAATCAATATCTTTTGTCTTTTCAATAATATCTTCTTTATTATTTATAACAATAGGTATAACTTCATATTTTTTCTTATCCAAATTGTTCATAATTTCTTTTCCTGTGTTTAATGAAACTTCCCTTTCAGATGATATGCCACCCATAATTACTCCAATTCTCATAATCACACCATCCATTATTAATTTAAATAATCTGCTACCATTGTAACATGATAGCAGATTATTTGTTAGAACCACATGAACAGTTTTTTTCATTATAGGTGGTATTGTATTTATAATACAAAGCTTATCATCCTAAGAACTTCAAAGTAATCATCAGTTTCAAACAGTACAGTATTGCTGTTTAGCTTTTTCATTCCCGGATAATATGATACCCTGTGAGCATAAGTATGTTCCTTGAAACATATTTCTACATTAAAATGTTTAGGCAAAGTTATCTTTGCTTTTGATAAATCTTGTTTTAAAGCTTTTTCTGCATTCTCCTTAATCAGTTTCAAAGATTTTGCCGTAGAAAGACAGGCTGCAGAGCCCCCAATACCGTCCTTCACAGCTACTGTATGTAACCCAGGGTGAAGTTTTTTGCCATCTTCACACAGCATTCTATCACCTGACAAAAATACTGTAGGCACCCCTTCAAGAGCCGCTGCATAACTATATATCATAAATTCACTGCCATATTCTCCATTTATTTTTATATATAAAGGCCTTCCTGTCATAGTATGTGACAAAGGGTTTCCTTCCCTACCTGCAGCACTGTGGTAGCCAACAAACATGACAGCATCAAAACTGCTGTCAATACCAAAAACCATAGAATATG
>JAAYMO010000020.1 GCA_012521375.1 Clostridiales bacterium | reverse complement strand
TAGACGATTGCAGAATGAAAAAGAAGTAAAAAGGAAGTAAAAAAAGAAGCAACTGTGGATAACTTTTAAAGAAAAATCATAATGGAGTGTTTTTGAAGACATGACAAAAAAGCCTTATGGATTCAAAGGCTTGAAATTAAAAGATTGGGTGATTCTGCTTTGTGGATAAGTTTGCTAAGCTGCAAATTTGAGCAGCCTTTTGATACTCCTCAAATACTGGGGTTTGTCGATAGCATGAGCGATAATAACAGTGATAAGCTTTGTAATGGCAACTAGGTATAAGTCGGAGCGCATGCTTGTAGTATTAACAGTCCTTGGTGTTTCAACAGCAGGATTCTTTTTAAGTGAGGCAAGAGTTCTTTCAATAGCCGCACGATGCTTGTAAGTTTCTTCCCATTCTTGGGAGCATCTTTGAATACCTGGATAAAGTCTGAAATCCTTGTGTGGGTATTTATAGCAGGTTACGGTGCTTTTAGTGGGTTTACATGGCGTTTCACAAAGGCACTTGTAGTTGCTTCCCACTCTGACAGATTTAGGACATATGTATTTGAGCCTGAAGCTTCTGGTTTTACCTTTGCAGGAACCATCAGGCAAGAAGGGGTCTTGTGTTAAAGGACAAAGGGGAGTACCATCCGAATCAACTTTTTGGATAGAAGAATCCATACCCTTTGAATTTCTGGGGTTCAGCGGGATAAAAACCTTGTCAAAGTTACAGCTTTTTAAAAAACCGAAATTATCATAACTATCAAACTCGGAATCAGCAAGGAAATATTTAAATTTCGAGTTTGGTAGGGAATTTAGAAAGGGAGCCAGCACAGGCTTAAGGGAAGCATTGTCAAAAGTATACTTTTGGTCTTCAGGTGTATCGAAATCAGAAGATACAGAAGAATAGAAAGCATCATCAAAGAAATGGATGTGAAGAGGAATTCCAAAACCATTGGTAAGCAAGCCAAACTTGTAGAAATAACCGAAATGACCGTTGACAAAATCCAGTTTAATATTGGGATTGGAAGAAGATTGTTTAGGCATATTCTTGTAAGCAGCGGCGTAGGGATTAAAGTTATCGTTGTTGATTGTTTTGGCAAATGCTTTTTGCTTGTTGATTTCAGAGACCAGGGTTTTAGGGTTGTTTTCTTTAACTTTAGGCTTTAAACCGGAAGTATCATAAATAAGCATGGAACTAAGACCTTTAGCGGTAGAACTGCTTGGGAGAGATTCATCCATCTGGCTGCAAATATCAATGATATATGGGACCATAGCATCAAAAAGGTTTGCGATATCCTTCTCGAAAGAGATTTTAAACCTACTGAAAAAAGATTCATCAGGAACACAGTCATCAAACTGACAGAAGTCTCTAATTTCAGAAGACAAAGATAAAAAGATGCAAAGGAGACTGACAGTAGGGATGTTGAAAAAATGCATAATGAGAAGAGAAGCAAGAACAGAAGAGAGATTGAAATTTCTGCCGCAGCCGATATTACTATAATAATTATTAACAAAGGATGTTGGTATAAAGGTGTTGATATCAAAGTTATCTTTGAGAAGTTTAAGGAACTTAACGGGTTTTTGAAAAGATAGATTATTAAGCTCAGAAATTTGATCAAAAAAGTTGAGTTGCTTAGATTCAGATAAACAAAACAAAGCTATTTCCTCCTTTGTGGTTTTGTGTTGTTATGGAGTTGTGCCCCTAATAATACTTTACCACATTGGAGTGAAATATAGATGATTAACATTAAAAAGTCAAGCGATTCTAATGGTTGCAGCATTCTGCAACCGGCTATTAATATATAAAAAAGGAGTGTAGCAATGTTTAAAACATTAAAAGAAGATATTGCTGTAGTAATGGAGAGAGATCCAGCTGTAAAAAGCAAATTAGAGGCACTACTATGTTATCCTGGTCTTCACGCCATAATTATGTACAGAATAAGCCATTTTTTTTACAAAAGAAAAATGTTTTTAATAGCAAGGCTAATATCACATCTAGCTCGATTTTTAACAGGAATAGAAATACATCCAGGAGCGGTTATTGGTAGGAGATTTTTTATTGACCATGGGATGGGAATAGTAATTGGAGAAACAACTGAAATAGGTGATGATGTAACCCTATACCAAGGAGTGACCTTAGGAGGTACAGGTAAAGAAAAAGGAAAGAGACATCCTACAATTCGCAACAATGTGACAATTGGCTCCGGAGCAAAAGTGCTAGGACCTATTACAGTAGGCACAAATGCGAAGATCGGGGCAGGTGCTGTAGTTTTAAGATGTGTGCCTGCAAGTACAACAGCAGTTGGTGTTCCGGCTCACACTGCTAGAAAAACCAATGAAGTTAAAAAAATAGATTTAGACCATACTGATTTACCTGATCCTATAGCAATTAAGATTAATGAATTAGAAAAAAGAATTAAAACCCTTGAAGAATCACTATCTGTTTTCACAGAGGGGTTTAAAGAATCCTGTTGATTATTGGTGATGAGTAAGGCTAATATATTATTATATAAGACTATTACGTTTTATATAATAATATTGGAGCTTGGAGTGGTTAATGTAATGGCTTTTAAGGTAAATAAAATGGACGATTTAATATATCTTACTATACCTCAGTTTTCAAATACAGGGATAGTAAAGCATTGTTTTACAACTAGGCAAGGAGGAGTAAGTAAGGGCATTTATGCTTCTTTAAATACTTCTCCTTATAAAGATGAGCCTATGGAAGTAACTAATAAAAACTTAGATATAATTTGCAGTGCCATAGGTGTGGATTATAGGAAACTTATAATGTCAAAACAAGTCCATGGAAATAATGTTTTAGTTGTTGATGAAAAATTTTTGAAGACAAAATCATCTGATGAGAAGCCTAATGTAGGTTACGATGCATTGATAACAAATCTACCAAATATACCTCTTATGACTTTTTATGCAGATTGCGTACCCATATTTCTTCTTGATCCTATTAATAAAGCTATAGGCTTGGTGCATTCAGGATGGAGGGGTACAGCGCTTCATATACTGGAGAAAACTATTGAAAAAATGAAAAGGCTTTATAATACAAAATCCGAAGAGCTACTAGCAGCCATAGGGCCTTCCATAGAAAGAGATTGTTTTGAAGTAGGTGAAGACACGGTAGAAATATTTAAGAAAAGTTTCAGTTGTCATGAACACATTATTTATAAGAATAGCAGAGGAAAATACATCATCGATTTATGGGCTGCTAACAGAAGGATGCTCATAGAATCAGGTGTACCTATAGATAATATAACTGAAAGTCAAATGTGTACCAAATGCAATAAAGAGTTGTTTTTTTCTCACAGAAGAGATAAAGGGAAAAATGGCAGCATGTCAGCTATTATGGAACTGAGTTATTAGACAGGTCTTTTTTCGGACCTTTTTTTTATTGGAGAACAAAATAATGTTGTGCTTAATGTTGTCAATGGTTATAATATATTAATAGCATGAAAAGGCAGGAGGAAAATATATGCCACGTAATAATATAAACATTAAAGATGTAGAGAAAGATAGTATTGCAGATGAACTGGGAGTACAAAAAGGTGATAAACTAATAAGCATAAATGGTGAAGAAGTAAATGATATATTGGAGTATAAATATCTCGTAAGCGATGAATTCTTAGTTTTAGAAGTAGAGAAAGCTGACGGAGAAATATGGGAATTGGAAATCGAAAAAGAGTATGACGAAGATTTAGGTTTGGTATTTGAAGGAATAATTGATAAACCTAAATCCTGCCATAATAAATGTATTTTTTGTTTCATTGATCAGTTACCAAAGGGTATGAGAAAAACATTGTATTTTAAGGATGATGATACAAGACTTTCTTTTTTACAGGGCAATTTTTTAAGCCTCACTAATATAAATGAAAAGGATATTGAAAAGATTATAAGGTTTAGAATCAGTCCTATCAATATTTCTATCCATACTACAAATATGGAACTTAGAAAGAAAATGCTAAATAATAAAAAAGCTGATAAATTATTAGATTATATGGAAAAATTAAAAAGAGGAAATATAGAGATGAAGGGGCAAATCGTATTATGTCCTGAAATAAATGATGGTAGAAACTTAGATAAAACAATCC
>JAAYMO010000185.1 GCA_012521375.1 Clostridiales bacterium | reverse complement strand
TAACAGAAGAAATAAAGCTAGATACTTTCATTGAGGGGCGGATACATAATTTAAAATTTTATTCTCAACAAATTAAAGATAACCCCCAGAGTTCTTTTACAGTTATATATATTGAGGTAGAGGAATCGATTGATGAGCTTCCAGATGTATTGAGGGTATTATTAGTTAATAATAATGAAGATGTAATATCAATAAATAGTGATTATGAGGAAATTTTAGTACGAGATAAAAAAGGAAATTATTTAGGTCAATTCATAATGGACAGTCCAATAACCAAAGATGGCTTATACTTATATAGGAAATATAAAAAAGATAATATCGAAGGGATAAAAGCTTTTATTAACCACTCTAGAAAAAACAAATTAGTTAATTCTCATTTTGTATCTGGTAAGGTTGTGAGGGTAGGGTTTGATAAAACTGAATAATTTAGTAAAGCGTAGAAAGTTTATTATAGGATGAGGTGATATTATGGGGAAAATAGGCAGAAATGACCCATGTCCTTGTGGTAGTGGTAAGAAGTATAAAAGATGCTGTATAGATAGAGAGGACGATTTAGATTTTATTAATCCATCAAATTTTTTCCAAAACTATAAAAAAGCAAGGCGTGAGACTAAAATTAAACAATGTTTACATCCTTTAAAAGATGAATGTTCAGAAAAGATTATTGGTGCCCATAGTATACAGAATAATAAAATATTAAAGCAAATATCAGACAATGGACATGTCTATATGCCATATCCGAAAGATGATAATCCATTTGCTATTATAACTAAGTGGGGACGGAAAGAGGCTACTGTATTTTCAGGATTTTGTGGTTATCATGATAATGAACTTTTTAAACCTATAGAAAATTATGAGTTCAATAAAAGTGATGAACATATCTTTTTGTATACTTATCGTGCATTTGCTTTAGGGTATCATAGAAAGCAAGAGAGTATTAATTTCCACCGATATATGTTAAGAAAAAGACCATCATTAATTGGTGATAATGATATATACAATCTGATTAATGGAGTAGAGTTAGCAATCAATGACTTAGAAGGGTGTAAACAAGTATTTGACAAAGCAATAATAAATAGTAAATATGACGTACTTACAAGTATTATATGGGAATTTAATAAACCGATAAAATTTGCAGCATCGGGACATACAGCATTATGTAAGGATTTAAGAGGCAAGATAATCCAAGATATCCTTGATCCTGATGCAATAATGAAGCATATATTTTTTGCAATTTTTCCTGAAGGGGAGAAATCATACTGTATAATATCTTGGCTAAAAGATAATAATGACATTTTTATGGATTATAGGAGTCAATTGCTAGAACTGACTGAGGAAGAAAGAAAAATATATTTAAACAATTTGATACCTATGGAAGCAGAAAATATAGTGATTAACCCAACCTCATGGGACCGATTAGAGAAACATCAAAAAGATGATTTTGGAATGCTTATGTGGGGAATGGGCGTTATGTATGAATTGATGTGTGAAGAGAATTATAATATGTTAGAGCCTACATTATTTGAGCTATTTGAACTGTAATAGATAAATATCAGAGTTTAAATGGGGGGTACTAATACGCAAAACCCCCTATTTCTGCGTATTTATATCATCTCTCTGCCACAACCCATGTGGAGTGCGTGGTGTTGATAGAGAGGGAATAGGTTGAAAAGAATAAGATGAAGGCATTATAAATAAATATGTAGGTGTGTTTTTGTTCCCTTAGACGATGAGTTTAGGGGACTTTTTTGTTAGGGGAGTTG